>CAZLFM010000055.1:0-2413 GCA_964558845.1 uncultured Candidatus Saccharibacteria bacterium | reverse complement strand
CCTGCGGTCATCACTATCCACGCGCGTACGCGCAAAGAAATGTCCAAGGTGCCGGCGCGGTGGGAGAGAATAAAGAGGGCGGTGGAGATAAGGGATATCACCCCCCGACCCCCTCTTAACTTAAGAGGGGGGTCCGAAAACCCCTCTCCTGTTTATAGGAGAGGGGAACGAGGTGAGGTAGTCAAAACTCTCATTTTCGGCAATGGCGATGTGGAAAGTATTGCTGATGCGTATCAAAAAGCCGAAGCGACAGGTTGCGATGGGGTGATGCTCGGCCGAGCTATTTTTGGTAATCCATTTTTGTTTGCCAATTTGGCCACTGCGAAGCAGAGTAGCCAAATTGAGCATCCGGCGAAGCTTTTAGCGAAGTCGGATATTGATCCACAACTGAAACTAAAGGTCCTTATAGAGCACATCAAACTATTTGACCAAAACCTCGGTACGACAAAAAGTTTTAGCGTAATGAAGAAGCATTTCAAAGCTTATCTCGCTGGTATTCCAGATGTGAGTAATCTCAAAGATGAGTTGATGCAGTCAGAAGGTGCACCCCAAGCAGTTGATGCTTTAGAAAAATATTTGCGTTATAATTTGTAGACAACAAATGGATTTTCCTTTTGCCATAATTAGCGGAATCTCTTTTACCAGCGAGGGCTTTGCGCATTTGGTTTTCTTTGTTATGGCGCTTGCGACGGCTGTAATCTCGGTCATTCTCTTTTTTCACTGGCGCAAATATGGTATGGGTGGCAAAGTGTTGGCTTTTACTGAAGCCGCCTATCTGGCTGGGGCGGTGCTATTTTTGGCCACGGCCTTTTTTGCCATCAGGTAAATCTACAACAAAATGATCAAATTTGAACCAGGAGAGCAGATTATAAAAGTCATTCGACGCCATTATTTGGTCTTGGTGCCAGACATTTTTGTGCTGGTGCTTCTGGCTATGCTACCTCTTGGACTGTATGAATTTTTTATTTCTGGTTTTTTGCCATTTGGAATTGAGGCCAAAGATTTTGTTGTTGATTTGTTTGAAAGATGGAAAGGTTTTGGCTACTCAATCTGGCTTCTGATGCTTTGGATTTTCTTTTTTGTAGAATGGACCGATTATTATCTCGACCTTTGGGTCATCACCGATCGCCGGATTATCGATGTTGAACAAAAAGGTTTTTTCCATCGCGATGTTACCAGCTTCAACTTTAGCCAAATTCAAGATATTACAGTCGAGACCAGAGGCTTCATCGAAACGATGTTTAGGTTTGGCACTTTGCATGTGCAAACTGCTGGTCACAATCGCGAGATACTTATTCGCGACGCCCATAATCCCGAAGAGGCCCGCGCTTTGATATTGCGTTTGCAAGAAAAATCCAAAGTAGGCCAATAGTGTAGCCGACTAGCACATCGGACAAATAGTGCACCCCAAGATAGAGGCGACTGGCGCCAATTAGAGCAATTAGCAACCCCAAAAACAAAAGACTTTTGTTTTGGAGTGGGTGTTTTCGCTTGCCCGGCAAAGCTTTAGCGACGTCGTGGTGTCTATAAATAGTCCAAAATAAGAAGCCGTAAAGAGCCATACTGGCAGTCGCATGTCCGCTCGGAAAGGACGGAGTGCTTTCGGTATAGAGAGCCCCGAGGGGGCGTGGGACGTCTAGTAGGTGCTTAATAACCCAAGTTGTGAGGCTACTGCCACCCACGGCGACCAAAAGAGGTGCGATGTGCGATCTGTGCCTGTGAATATAAAAAGAAATAATCGAAAGCAAGGTTACGAGCATAACCACCAAAACCCCGCCGGAGTAGGTGATGGTCAGAAATATAAAATCAAGTATTGTGTCCATTGTCCTAAAAAGTATAACTTTTTTGAGAATGAAAGTGAATTTGTTATATATTTGCGAGTCTTTCGGCTATAAGAGTATTACCAGTAAATAACTTATAAATATATGGATTCATCATATACATCGGCTAGCACCAAACCTCTGTACCATGGCAACCAAATAATTTGGTATGTACTTGGTGTTATCGAGGTTGGTCTAGCTTTCCGGTTTGTTCTCAAGCTTTTTGAAGCCAACGCGGGTTCTGGCTTTGTGGATTTTGTTTATGGAGTAACGGGTTTTTTGGTGGCGCCTTTTGTCAGTGTTTTCAGCACGACAAATGTGACCGGCAACATTTTTGAATGGACGACCATCCTCGCGATGTTTGTCTATTGGGTGCTCGCATATGGTCTTAGCAAATTGCTACGTATGGGCAAAACCGTTTCGACTGCTGAAGCGGCTAGCGAGCTTAACAGCCAAGAAAATTGATTATTAATTATTATTAAATTTAAAAACAAAAATTATGAATACATCAAATGATGAACAAGCAAAGAAGCGGGCCGAGCTTGAAGAAAAGCAAGGCGAGCAAAGGGAAGAATTACTAGACAAACAAATGG
>CAZLFM010000054.1:0-2656 GCA_964558845.1 uncultured Candidatus Saccharibacteria bacterium | reverse complement strand
AAGAAAAAGGAATTAAATTTGCTAGATTTTGATGACTTGATTTTTGAGCTTTTGCAAGCGCTCAAAAATGATGAGGTACTGCTACGCTCGATCCAAGAACAATTCCTTTATATTTTGATCGATGAACACCAAGACACCAACGACGCTCAAAATGCAATTATAAAAATCATTGCTGACTTTTTTGATACACCAAATCTTTTTATCGTCGGCGATGAAAAGCAGGCGATTTATCGCTTCCAAGGCGCTTCAGTCGAAAACTTTTTGAAGTTTCAAAAAATCTGGGGCACGATGAAGCTCATCCCACTTCAAACCAATTATCGTTCACACCAGAGCATTTTGGACGCAAGCTTCGCAATGATCGACAAAAATTACCACGAGGACGAACACCATAATTTGCGCATCAAACTAGACGCAAGTAGCAAAGAAACGGAGAAACCCATAGATATCTTGATTGCAAAAAATGAACAATCAGAAACGCTGGCTATAATCAACCAAGTAAAGGAAATAGTGGAGAAAGAAGGGCAGGCAACCGTCGCCATCATTGTGCGCAAAAATAGAAATATCGGCGAGTTTGTGAGCGAACTCGAAAAGGTGGGGCTCGAGTATTCGGCCGAAGAGGGCACTGAGGTGTTTGAAAGTAGCCTCGGCCGACTCTTCTTCTCTTTGGCTGAATATTTTGTCGATCAAAGTAAGATCGAATATTTGGCCGAGGGGATCAGTGGTCCACTTTGGAACCTCGAATTTACAGCTAGAACCAAACTCTTGCGCGCCATTCGCTCGGGCGAATTTGAGGAGCTCGGAGGCCTGCTTCCTGAACTAACAAAGCTTTCAAAATACCTGAGTACTGAGTCGCCTCTAGTATTTTTGAGCTTGCTTGCCGAACATTCCGGCCTCACGCGCCTCGCCACAAACAACCCAAAGAGTATGCAAATCTGGCGAGATATTTATGCCCTAGCCGTAAGTCTTTGCAAGCAAAAAATGATCGAGGACCCAAAGAAGCTACTCGAGGCAATGCTCGCTTTTAGAAAATCTTCTGAAAAAAGAGTAATCAAATTCAAAAAGAGTAGCGAAGATGCAAGGGTAACGGTGCTGACCGCGCACGGCTCTAAAGGCTTGGAGTTTGATTATGTCTTCGTACCCAAAAGCACCGAAGAAAATTGGGGTATCCGCGCCAGAGGCGACTCTTTTGTTTTGCCCGAAGCAAAAACCAATGACGATTTCGTCAGAGACGAACGTCGACTCTTTTATGTCGAGCTGACCCGGGCACGCAAACATGTGGTGGTGAGCTTGTCAGAAATGAGTGAGCTCGGAAAACCGTTTACTCGATTGCGTTTTATCGACGAGCTTGACCCCAATCATACACAAGAAATTGAGGCGCCAGATATCGAAAGAGACTTCAGTCTCACCGAAGGCACCAATCGAGCGGAGGCACACCAAAAAGAGCTTCTTGATTTTGCCAAAAATACTCTGCTCGAAAAGGGGCTTTCGGTCACCGCGCTCAATCACTTTTTGGAATGTCCGAATAAATTTATTTACAAAAGTATTTTGAAGGTGCCCGAACCGCCAAGCCCGCATTCCGAAAAGGGTAATGCTATGCACGAAGCGATGAGCAAGCTCTGGCAACAGAAGCAAGTTGGCCAGACAATCGATAGCAATGTGATAGAAAAGGTGATCATAGACACAGTCGGTGCTTATTTCAAAAAATCACTCCTCACCAAAAATGAAAAACTGGTGGTAATAGAAGAGCTAACCAAAAATGCCAAGTTAGTAGCCAAAGCGCTTAGTGAGCACTTCGCATGGGCAGGAGAGGTCAAGTCTGAAACTTGGCTCGAAGCGCCTTTTGAATTTGCATATCAAGACAAAAAAATAGAGATGCGCCTACACGGCAAGCTCGACGCTTTGCTAGTTGACGGAAGTAGCATCAAAGTTTTTGATTACAAAACCAAAGAGGGGATGAGCGAGCGCGCTATTAGGGGCGAGACCGAAAATGAAGATGGGGCATATTTTCGTCAACTCGTTTTCTACAAAATTTTAGTCGATAGCGACCTCAACCTAAAAAACAAAAATCAAGAATTCGCGCTCGCCTTTATTAAGCCCAACAAAAGCGGCGCCTGCCCAATCGTCAGCCTCTCGGTCAGCGACTCAGAAGTCCTTGACCTCAAATCACAAATCGACTCTCTCTACCAATCAGTCTGGTCCGGCTCCATCCTCTCTGCCCACTGCCCCGACCCCAAATGCGAATTCTGCAATCTCTCCAAATTACACCACACCTAAAAGGGACAAGGGTCACCCTTGTCCCTGTCCCTTTTTTAATACAAAACAAAAGCGGGCGGGGAGTCTATGACCCCCGCCCGCAAACGCTCCGCTCACTCAAACATCAGACAGAGCACAATTGGGACAAACGTGAAAGCAACATAAATCACCACCATCGGCCACAGATCTCGACCCATTGAGCGCCAAATGACGGATGTTCTGACCGCAAACTTGCGGCGCCATCCCCCTTCGGCACCACTTGGTACATTGCGGTCCCAATACCTTCCGAGAAAGCCTGCCCACAAGAGAAGGAGCAGTGACCCAAGAGCCCAAAAAGACAATTTGAGCATTTCTTACCTCCGTTACCATTAGAGCATGGCTATTTATCATTTGTCTATTTTTT
>CAZLFM010000053.1:0-2704 GCA_964558845.1 uncultured Candidatus Saccharibacteria bacterium | reverse complement strand
GTTTATTTTGATAAATTACACCAATTCAAAATCCAAAGTTTTGCGCTCAAGGTCGGCAGAACGGAGTTTGACTTTAATTGAGTCGCCAAGCGAGTATTTCTTTTTGGTTTTTTGGCCAACGACGGCATAGTTTTTGGGATCAAGCTCAAAGTAGTCGCCTTCGATATCTTTGAGCCGTATCATACCTTCGGCTTTGGTATTTGGCTCTTCGACATACATACCCCATTCGGTCACGCCAGAAACGACACAGTCAAATTCTTGACCAACCTTGGATTGCATAAATTCGACTTGCTTGTATTTGATACTATCGCGCTCGGCTTCGGCCACCACAATCTCCTTTTCGCTCGCTTCGTCGCAGATTTTTTGCATTAAAGCAATTTCATCTTTTTTGATTTGACCACCATTTAGATGAGTTTCCAAAATTCTGTGCGTAATCAAATCTGGATACCTACGAATAGGGGAGGTAAAGTGAGTATAATATTCAAAAGCCAAACCGAAGTGGCCAATATTTTTGGTCGAATAAACGGCCTTGGCCATACTACGAATAGTCGCCGTTTTGATTAGTGATTCGGAGGCGTGGCCTTGTATTTGAGCCAGCAAAAGATTTATGTCTTTGGCACTGATGATGCCATTTCTAAAAGGTAATTCGTGGCCAAGAGCTCGCACAAACACAGCGAGCCCTTCAAGCTTCTCCATATTTGGCAAATCATGCACTCGATAGATTGAAGCCCCACCTCTTTTGCCCAGCTTGTCGCTTATAAATTTGGCCACTTCGCGGTTGGCAAGGAGCATCCACTCTTCAATCATCTTCATTGTCTCTAATCGAGGTTTTTTGTATATACGAATTGGCCGACCTTCACCATCGAGCTCAAACCTAACTTCATCGGTCTCAAATTCGATTGCACCATTTTTCTTATTCTCCGCTCGATAAATTTTGGCCAAGCGATCAAGTTCGGAAAGTTCTTTGTGGAAAACCCCACCCGCCCTGCTGGCACCCTCCCCTTGAGCAGGGGAGGGAACACTCGCGTCTTCCCCCTCCTGAACAAGGAGGGGGTTGGGGGAGGTTTGGGAATCTAAAACCTCCTGTGCCTCTTCATAACTAAACCTCTTGTCCGAATTAATCAAAGTTTTGCCAAACCAGCGACTCAAAATTTTGCCCGTTTTTCTTTCAATCTCAAAAACGCTGGCAAAGGCGAATCTGTCTTCGTTTGGGTTCAAACTACAAAGTCCATTACTCAAAACTTCGGGCAACATCGGGATAGTGCGGTCAACCAAATAGGTCGAGAACGATCTCTTGCGCGCTTCGCGGTCGAGCGCTGTGCCCGGCCTGACGAAATGCGACACATCGGCAATATGCACTCCAACTTCTATCCTATCGGCATCAATCTCTTTGTAAGACAGCGCGTCGTCAAAATCTTTGGCATCCACCGGATCTATTGTAAAAGTGGTGATATCTCTAAAGTCCTTTCTATTAGAAGTGTCAAAGGGGACCTTTGACACTTCTTGCGCCTCCTTCTCCACCTCAGCTGGAAAATTATAGACAATGCCTTTGTCGAGCAAAATCGATTGCATTTCTGTTTCGTGTTTGCCTTTTTCGCCTATGATGGAAACAATTTTGCCCTGCGGATTAAGATTTGGATTGGTCCAATTTTTTATAGCCACCAAAGCTTTGAGTCCAGCTTTGGCTTCGGGAGGAAAAGTTTGCAACTCGACATTTCTATAAAATCGCCAATCATCGGCTATAAAAACCAATCCGCGACCTTGATTTTCCAAAGTGCCAACAAACTGCTCTTTGTTTCTTTTTATTATTTTGGTGACTTTGCCTTTCTTTCTGTCTCTGTCCCGCCCTATAATTTCGACTTCGACTTCGTCTTTATCCAAAGCGCAGTTTAGACTTTCTTCAAAAACCACGATTTCGTCTTTATTTTCCAAGGTCAAAAAACCCATCGGCTTTCCGCTTACCCTTATGACACCAGAAAAAACCTTACTTGGAGCAGGGCTTTTGCCTCTATGTTTTCCTTTGTATTTATTCTTATCTTTCATATCTACAGAAACTATAATAGCAGACTTGACGCAAAATCCCTATCGGTTATAATGTCGAGGCTCGTTGAAAATGAAATAAAAATCTCGAATTATCATAAGATTCGAGAAAGATTGTAGATTAGAGAAACCGCCCGTCAGAGCGCAAGCTTTGGTCGGGCATGCAAGTTTAAATCTATTTACAAGTGATTCACCGTCGACTTGTCTGCCGAAGAGGCAGAATAGACGGGGAGCTAGAGGATATTTTAAAATTACGTTTTGTTTCGTTGTGTCTCTGATTCATCAGAGATTTATTTTAGAGTTTGATCCTAGCTCAGGATGAACGCTGGCGGCGTGGATAAGGCATGCAAGTCGAGTGCATTTAGTTGCACGGCAGACGAGGTAGTAACACGTAGGTACGTACCCTTTAGTTGGGCATAACTAGCCGAAAGGTTAGATAATTCCCAATAGTCTCGAAAGAGTAAAGATTTATCGCTAAAGGATCGGCCTGCGACCTATCAGCTTGTTGGTAAGGTAATGGCTTACCAAGGCTATGACGGGTAGGGGAGCTGAGAGGCTGACCCCCACCGGGGACACTGCGACACGGGTCCCACACCTACGGGTGGCTGCAGCCGAGAATATTCGACAATGGGCGAAAGCCTGATCGAGCGACGCCGCGTGGTTG
>CAZLFM010000052.1:0-3072 GCA_964558845.1 uncultured Candidatus Saccharibacteria bacterium | reverse complement strand
GCGGAGGAGGTGAGATTCGAACTCACGATACCCTTTCGGATATTTCGCTTTTCAAGAGCGACGCCTTAAACCTCTCGAGCCACTCCTCCACTAGAACACCCTAGCTTTAGCCACGGGTTCCGTGCAATAGATACTACAATATGATGGCCGTGTAGACAATGGAGGAAAAAAACCAAGGCTAGCGTACAAGACGTGAAATTTTGATTGTGATAATATGAAAATATTAAGCTTTTAACATAAAAGGATGTTGCTCGTCAGAACAAAAGTGAGATACAGCAGGAGAAACAAAATCACAGGAGTAGGTTTGCTCGCGGCCCAATATATACCGGCAAAGACCGTGGTCTGGCGGTTCGACCCAAGGTTTGATTTATTTTTCGACCCCCGCCAAGTCGAAAGCCTGCCCGAGATTCAAAAAGAAATGATAAAAGACGGTGGCTACCTCTCGCCTCTTACCAATTCCTACGTTTGTTCTATCGACAATTCGCGATTTATAAATAGCGCCAAAAAGCCCAACATCGACAACAAACAAGTATTGCCAGGCGACACCGAAATTTGCTGGATAGCAACAAAGGATATTTACGAAGGAGACGAATTAACCACACAACTATGATTTCAATTGACGATTTTGGCAAAGTAGAAATAAGAGCTGGCAAGATTTTGTCAGTGGAAGTTATTGAAGGGTCGGACAAACTGCTCAAGCTTTCAGTCGATTTTGGCGAAGAGGCCGCAAGGCAGGTCGTCTCTGGTATCAGAAAATATTTTGCAGACCCACAGCTTCTAGTCGGCACTACCTGTGCTTTTGTTACCAACCTCGAGCCGCGCAGTCTTATGGGCCTAGAAAGCCAAGCTATGATTATGGCCGCTTCTGGTGAAAATGAAAGTGGGCCTTTCTTTTCGCTACTCAAAATGGATTGTCCGCCGGGAAGCAAGGTGAAGTAATTATTCTAATTGACCTAATTGTTAAACCTGAGTTACACACATCGTCTCCGTATATTTGCAAGGTGTATGATAAAATATTGTTATGGAAACTATCGTTGAGTGGCAATCCCCCGAGCATCATTTTGATAGAAAAACTCTCGACTGGTATTGGGGCCTCGGCATAATCGCAATCGCTTGCGCGACTTTGGCTTTTTATTTTGGTAATTTTCTTTTTGGCATATTCATCATTATTGCCGCTCTAACCATCGGCTTCCTTTCTTACAAAGAGACACGCTCGGCGAATGTCGCCATAACCTACAAAGGCATTGTCTTCGGCCGGCGCCTTTATCCTTACCAAAACTTCCGTTCTTTTTGGATAGAAGAAGATCACATTCATGGACCAAGAATTCTTTTGCACCCCGAGAGCTCCTACCTGCCGCTCGTCTCTATCCACGTCAACCCCGAAATCAATCTTTATGATTTGCAAGAAGTCTTGCAAGAATTTATGGACGAAGAGTATCTCCAAGAATCAATCCTCCACAAATGGTTTGATAAGTTGCTGGCGAGATAAAAGTGGCGGTAAAGCCACTTTTTTGTTAACCTGTCATCAATTGCTCCCGTCGTTCAACGGATAGGACACTCCCCTGCGAAGGGAGAAATTTAGGTTCAATTCCTAACGGGAGCACATAAGTGTACATAATGCATGTTATTCCATATTCCGTTTGGCACGATATAAAACGAGGGGGGTTCTAACGCTCTCGTTTCTTTATGTGTTGTTTTAAAGGCATATTTTACATATTGACCTTTACAAAAAGTGTGAAATGTTGACAAATTTTGTGATTTTGCTACAATATCTGTGGAGGTAGAAAACTAATGACCAAAAAGGAAAAAATGCTGGGCAGCGACTTGGTAAGTCTGCCGGGCATTTCCAATCGAGTTGGAAATCGTCTGCCATGGACATACAGTTCGGAGCTGACGATCAGAAGGTTTTTTGATATGTGCGGTGACAACTTCAATCCTCGCACTATCAACGGCATCAAAGTGCCACGAATCAGAGGCATTGGAGAAAAAGGGTTCCAAGAGATCCGCGACACTCTCCTGAAAGCCGGTTTCAAAGCCAATGACTCGGCATTTCTTCGGGCCCGTTAATACCCGCTTGCCGGCAACAGAAGATCTGTTTGCCATGGTGAGCGGGTTTTCTGTTTGTAAAAATATGGCTAGAAATATGCGAAAAGTGTGTAGGTTCTATTGGGATTAGTGATTTTATTACTTTGGTAGTAATCCATTAACAGAGAGGATTCCATGACCTCTTAATCACTACCAAGTATTAACGATTCCAAAGGAAGAACACGCATCTGGCATTAACAAAGAGGTTCTAATGTCATTCAATAAACGGCACAATTTATCAAAACAAAACCGGCTCTTGGCCGGTTTTGTTTTGATATTTTATTTCGTCAGTCTTTTCATTAGGCGAGACTTTTTGCGGGCGGCGTTGTTTTTCTTGATTACTCCCCTCTTTTCGGCCTTGTCTATCGCCTTTTGGAGTTCGGGTAGAAGCTTCTGCGCTTCGTCGGGCTTCTTGGCGTCAATCAATTTCTTGTATCTTTTGATCACATCTTTCATTTTGTTCTTTCTGCGCAAATTGAAAACGCTCTTCTTTTTGGAGCTCCTGAGGGCCTTTTTGGCTGATGATGTAATTGGCATAGACGTCAAATTAGCACACAAGCGCAAAATATGCAAATATATAGGTATGTTGGGCTATATCAAAGGCAGAGTAGTAGACGTAAGCGCCACAAAGGCAATAATCGAAGCTGGCGGTGTAGGCTATAGCATTCATAGCACTCCAGAAAACCTATCCCGAATTTTTGTTGAAAAGGAAGCCCAATTTTGGCTTCATACGGCAGTTAGGGAAAACGATATCTCACTTTACGGTTTTATTTCTCAAGATGAACTCCGAATGTTTGAGATGCTTCTCTCGGTTTCTGGCATTGGGCCAAAGTCGGCCTTGGCCTTAATCAGCGTTGCGGGCATAACCGCTCTCGAAGAAGCAATCATAAGTGGCGAAACTGGTCGACTGACCAAAATAGCCGGGGTGGGCAAAAAGACGGCCGACAAAATCGTGCTCGAGCTTGGTGGCAAATTGGCTCACAAATC
>CAZLFM010000051.1:0-3197 GCA_964558845.1 uncultured Candidatus Saccharibacteria bacterium | reverse complement strand
TTGTATTCAAAGTCAAAAAACATCATTGTGGAAAGATATTTCTGGTAATGAGCATTGCTTTTTCTTTGTGGGTTTTATTTGATTGGCACATATGGGCAACAAACAATAGTAGCGTGGTTATGTTTTTATGGTCCATCCAAATTTTCTTAGAATTGCTGGTTTATTTTTCAGCTTTATTTCTAACATACAATTTCGCAAAAGACAGAACTATCCCGATAGCACACATTATACTATCGACATTACTACTCTTGCCCGTCGTATTAGCCTTACCAACAAAATTTATTTTAAAGGAGATAGACATTTCTATTTGCGACGCAACAGAAAATCCTCTGATTATTTATTATTCTTATATAATCGAATCGATAATTATTTTATCTATTATAAGAATTATTGGAGGAGAAGTATTAAAAAAAAGCCGAGCAGAGAGATCTGCTCTGATTCTGTTTGGCTTGGGTATCATAACTTTTCTTTTAGGTTTTACCTCTGGCAACATAATAGGCTCAATTACAGAAAATTGGACAGTGGCTCAATTTGGTCTATTTGGTATGCCTATATTTCTTGGAATACTCTCTTATACCGTCCTAAAATATAAGACAATATTCAACGCCAAAATCATTACCGCCCAAGTTCTTGTGATTATACTCTGGCTCTTGACCGCCGGCATCTTATTCTTACGTACAATAGAAAGAGTAAGAATCATAACATCGATTACATTATTGCTAGTGATGGTGCTTGGTTATTTCCTAACACGCTCCGTCAAGCGAGAGGTGGAGCAGAGAGAGAGGATTGAAAAGCTGGCCAGGGATTTGGAAGTGGCGAACGAGAAGCTCAAAGAGCTCGACCAAATGAAGACCGAATTCCTTTCGCTTGCCACACACCAAATCAGGAGCCCATTAACCGCCATCAAAGGTTACTCTTCGATGTTGCTTGAGGGCGACTTTGGCGAGATGCCAATCAAAGCGCGGGGGGCAGTCAAAACCGTTTTTGCCTCTTGTCAGCACCTTATCGATATCGTCGAAGACTTTCTAAACATCTCGCGCATCGAGCAAGGCCGAATGGTTTACAACAAAGAAAACCTAAACTTGAAAGATTTGGTCAAAGAGGCCACGACCGAGCTGATGCCAAACGCCGAGAAGAAAGGTCTCAGGATTGATCTTCAAATCACTGATCAAACTCCACTTATAATCACTGCCGACAAAAACAAAATGAAGCAAGTTTTGCACGATCTTATAGACAACGCTATCAAATACACCAAGACCGGCGGTATCGAAGTGCGAGTTTTGCGCGACCAACTAAATGCGGAAGTGGTGGTCAAAGACACCGGAGTCGGAATGGACAAAAAAGATATGGACCGACTCTTCAATAAATTCTCGCGGGCGACAGACGCCTTCAAACAAAACGTCACTGGCACTGGACTTGGGCTTTATATCGCCCAAAAAATGACTGAGGCTCACGGCGGAAAAATCCAAGCCGAAAGCCAAGGCCGTGGCAAGGGCTCAACCTTTACCATTGTCTTGCCGCTCGCCAGGGGATAAATACAGGGCAAGCTAATTTTGCTTGACAGATATTTTTTTAGGTATATACTTTTGGTATCACTATGAAGAAGACCCTTGTGTAGATTCGTCTGCGCTGGGGGCTTTTTCTTTTATATCTTGTTTGAAAACTTGTGGTAATGGTCGTTTAAGAATGTTATTTCAACATTCTTATTTCTCAACAAAAAAGAGCATTTATTTTCATCCGGGGCTATAATGCGATTCATTGATCTATTTTCTTGCAAGAATTCTACCAAACAGCCAAAATCTCCATCTCCCGTTACGAGAATACAAGAATCAAAAGCTTTGGTATAAAAATCGGAAGTGGTTTTCAAAACCAACTCAGCATCACAATTTCCTTTAATTTTTTCTCCAACAGATACTGTTTGTTTGAAAACCAAAATGTAACCACACTTTTGCAAGTGTTCGTAGAATTTGGCCCTCTCTGGAACTAATCCTATAAATAAATAAACAAATTGGGGTTTGTATTTCTGATCAAGCCAACCGCGGAGCTTTTTATAATCAATTTCAAATCCTAATTCTTTAGCGGCTCGGTAAAGATTGTTTCCGTCAATGTAAATATTAACTTTACTCATAAAATAATTTTATCATAAATAAGCTCAGGAAAATGAAATTGAATAGGCTCAACCTGTGTAATACATTCTCTAATTCGTGTTTATCCCGCCGAAGCCTCCTGGGCGAAGGAGGACGCTCGCCCGCCCGTAGCTTCCTTAGCGAAGGAGGGAATAGGTAAATGGGGGAGAGGTCGGTTTGTAAACCAAGACAAAAGAGATAAAATGACTCAATGACCCAAAGAGAAGCTCTACAAATATTGAAGACTGGTAGAAATGTCTTTCTGACCGGTCCGGCGGGAAGCGGCAAAACTCACACCCTGCGCGAATATATCGCCCATTTGCGCGACCTGGGGGCCAACTTTGGCCTATCGGCTTCGACCGGCATTGCCGCGACCCATATGGGCGGTATCACCCTGCACTCGTGGAGTGGCATTGGCGTAAAAGAATATTTGAACAAAAGCGACATCGAAGAAATCGCCGAGAAAAGCCACATCAGACGCAATATCCGCGATAGCGATATTTTGATTATCGACGAAATATCGATGCTCCATCATTTTCAACTTGATATGGCCGATAGGGTAGTGCGAAAAATCAAAGAAGTCGATAGCCCATTTGGCGGAATGCAAGTGGTCTTTTGTGGCGACTTCTTCCAACTACCTCCGGTCGGTAAAAGGGGCACTCAAACTTTTTTTGGCTACCACTCCAAAGTTTGGCAAGAGATGGATATCAAGGTTTGCTACCTCGACGAACAGCATCGCCAAAACGATTTGGAATATTTAGAAGTTTTAAACTCAATTCGCGCCAATTCGGTCGACCAAAAAGTCATCGACATTTTGGAGACCAGATTCAACCAAAGCATCGAAGGTTTTGGCGAGCCAACCAAGCTCTACTCGCACAACAAAGACGTCGATAGCGAAAACGAGAGCGAACTCAAAAACTTGCCCGGCAAAACTTTTGAATACACGATGGAAGAACGCGGAGCGCACAAGCTGGTCGAGGCCCTAAAGAAAAGTTGCCTAGCGCCAGAAAAACTTAGTTTGAAAAAAGGCGCCAAAGTAATGTTTATCAAAAACAATTTTGAAGAAGGTTA
>CAZLFM010000050.1:0-3249 GCA_964558845.1 uncultured Candidatus Saccharibacteria bacterium | reverse complement strand
AAGCTGGTCGTGGAACATTTCAAGGTGAAATCCGTTGCTCCGACGTTACGTCGGAGCGACTTAAAGTCGATTTGAGCGCTCCTTGTGAGGGCTCAAGCCCGAACCATCAGGGTTACTCAAGATGGGGTTTCTGCAAAACCTAAATTTGCGCCTGTCCGCCTCAGGTTATGGCGGATGACCGATCGGAAAGACGATCCTAAAAACAACGAAACAAAACATAGGCCGAAACCTCGTAAGACACATTCGTCTTGCGGGGTTTTTGCTTTTCTATTTTTTGCTTTTCTGGTATATTCTAAAAGCTGGGCAGTCAGCAGACTTTGACTCGTGACACAGGTTCAAATATCATAGAAAAATAAAAAAGTAGTTCTCATCGTGCGCGCGTAGCTCAGTTGGTAGAGCACTCGACTGATACTCGTGGGGTCCCAGGTTCAAATCCTGGCGCGCGCACAGACGTTAAAAAATTGCAAACTACTTTGCAATTTTAGTCTGTGCGAGGCGGAGCGATGTTTTTGTTTTCTCGAGCTCGGCAAGAGAAAGGCAAAAACCGCGAGCCGGGGTCGCGGAAAATTTACGTCAGTAAATTTATCTGTGACCACAGTGAGATTTATAATTTAAAAAATGTTATGCATAAAATCAAAAAAGTTTGGGGGAGAGAAATATTAGATTCAAGAGGTAATCCGACGGTTGAAGTAGATTTGTGGGCCTCCACCTCTTCGGCGGATGCCTCAAGCTCCGCCTTCGGCAGGGCAGCTGTGCCTTCTGGCGCTTCTACTGGAACTCACGAAGCCGTTGAGCTACGAGATGGCGATAAAAATAGATATAGCGGAAAGGGAGTTTTGAAAGCTGTCGAAAATGTAAACACAGTTATTGCCAAAGAAATCGAAAACAAAGAGTTCGACCAAAAATCTCTAGACGATTTTTTGATTACCCTTGATGGCACCAAAAACAAAAGCAAATTAGGAGCAAACGCTATTCTTGGTGTTTCGATGGCCTTTGCCAAAGCAAGCGCCGGAGCAGAAGGCAAACAATTGTTTCAATATTTCAAAGATATTTCAGCGACACCGGAGGTCAAGATGCCTAGGCCAATGATGAATATTCTCAACGGCGGAGCGCACGCCAAAGGCTCGACCGACATTCAGGAATTTATGATTGTGCCAGTTGGCGCCCCGAACTTCAAAGAAGGTTTGCGTTATGGCGCCGAAGTATTTCATACGCTCAAAAAAATTCTGACCGAAAAGGGTCTTTCGACTACGGTCGGCGATGAAGGTGGTTTTGCGCCGAAGCTCGGTAGCAACGAAGGCGCGCTCGAATTGATTATGGAAGCGATAAACAAAGCTGGCTATAAGCCTGGGCAGGACATAGCACTCGCTCTTGATGTGGCTTCGTCTGAACTTTACAAAGATGGCAATTACATCCTAGCAATTGAGGGCAAAACTCTAACCAGCGAGCAAATGATAGATCTTTACGAAGAATGGATGCAGAAATATCCAATCATTTCGATCGAAGACGGCCTCGCCGAAGACGATTGGGATGGTTGGACAAAGATGACCCAAAGACTTGGAAATAAACTGCAGATTGTGGGTGACGACCTATTCGTTACCAACATCGAAAGATTGCAAAAAGGCATCACAGAAAAAGCGGGTAACTCCATACTGATCAAACTCAATCAAATCGGCACTGTTAGCGAAACAATAAGCGCAATCGATATGGCCAAGAAGGCTGGCTTTACTGCCATAGTCTCGCACCGTTCGGGCGAAACAGAGGATGCAACCATCGCCGACTTTGTAGTTGGCCTCGGTACCGGCCAAATCAAGACTGGCTCACTCTGTAGGAGCGATCGCACCGCCAAGTACAATCAGCTTTTAAGAATCGAAGAGCAATTAACAAAATAATTCGACACTAATTACGAATTGCCACGAATAACACTAATTTTCGAAATGTTAAATTTTGTTATTAGTGTCATTCGCATGAATTCGTGGATTGGTGTCGCACTGCAATCATGTCAAAACTTTTTTTAGTTAGGCACGGCCAAACAGATTGGAACAAAGACCATAAAGTTATGGGTATCACTGATGTTTCTTTAAATGAAATTGGTGAACAGGAAGCTGAAAACGTAGGAGCAAATCTTACTAATCAAAATATTGACATTATCTTTACCTCTCCATTAAAAAGAGCTCTAGAAACACTTGAAATCATTAGTAAGTATGTTAAATGTGAAAAAGTTGAGATTTCTGATTTGCTACTAGAGAGAAACTTCGGATACCTAACAGGAAAGAGTTGGGATGAAATTGAAACAATCATACCAAATGCTAGAGAAATAGATTGTAAACAGAAGTACGATTACACTCCATACGGAGGCGAGAATGCAGAACAAGTCAAATGTAGGGTAAGAAAATTTATTAGTGAATTAAAAGAAAGGGGCTACAAAAAAGTTTTAGTAGTGTGTCATGGTGGAATTATTCGAATGATAGAATCACTCAGGGTAGAACCCAGAATTGATATTCCTTCAGGATCAATAACAGAATTTGAAGTATGAAAAATAAAATACAAGTTGCTTTAATAATTTTAGACGGCTGGGGTTATAGAGAAGAGATTGAACATAACGCTATTGCAGCCGCTAAAACTCCTGTGTTTGATAAACTATGGAACGAATACCCGCATTCACTTCTTGAAGCAAGTGGCCTAGCAGTTGGACTACCAGATGGACAGATGGGCAACAGCGAAGTAGGACACTCCACAATAGGAGCAGGCAAACCACTGGACACAGATTTGGTGCGTATATCAAAATCTATTGCTTCTGGTGAATTCGACTCAAACCCAGTTTTCTTAAGGTTGTTTGATCATGTAAAAAATAATAATTCAGTCCTTCACGCCAAAGGTTTAATTGGAAATGGCGGAGTACATTCACACCAAGACCATCTCGTGGCCTTTCTTAGAACTGCAAAAAAGAGTGGTGTCGAAAAAATAGCGATACATGCATTTACAGACGGCAGAGACACACCCCCTCAAAGCTCTTTACAGTTTTTAAAAGAATTGGAAGAAGTGCTTGAGGAAGTAGGTATTGCGAAGATAGCCACCATATCAGGCAGGTTTTATGCAATGGATCGAGATAATAACTGGGATCGTCTCGAAAAAGCCGAGAAAGCAATTTTTGAATGTGAAGGAAATAAATGTGAAATGAAAGTGTCTGAATACATTGCAAACCTTCATAATAAAATTACAGAAGCAAATAAAGGTAAAATCAAAAAA
>CAZLFM010000049.1:0-3295 GCA_964558845.1 uncultured Candidatus Saccharibacteria bacterium | reverse complement strand
TGCCGACCCCAAGCACAAAGGCGAGGAAAGCAACCGCTCCGAGGAACGGGATTATCTTGAGCCCGAGGCTTATAAACATATCGACTACTGCACTTAATGATGTCATTGGTTTGGTTTGTTATAGCTGCAGCTGTTTTACTGTGCCCTCTATCGCTCCGGCTATGACCCAAGCACCGAGGAGTATAGCTGCGCCGATGGCACTATAAAGCAAGGCTTCGTGGGCTTTTGTAATTTGCGCTTGGTTGCCCCGAGCAGTGACATACAAAAAGCCGGCATACATAATCATCAGCACGGCGATTACTCCACCGATTGGTATCAAGATTTCGTTGATAATGGTTTTGATAAAGTCATACAGGTCGTTGACTACACTAATGGTGTTTGAAATTTTGATGTTGAATTTGATTTCTGGGGGTGCGGGGGTATCTCTGACCGGAGGAGCAGGCGTATCTGCCAATAAAACCATAGGTGCAAAGACAGCAAGGAGCAAGAGAGAGGCTACGATATTTTTAAAAAAAGTCTTTTTCATATTTAATTTATTATATCAGTATAGCCCGGAGCAAAAAGGGCGCGAGTAATAGTGTTGGTAACGAGCCAAGCCGACAGAATAATAGCCAGGCCGATTGCTACCTTTTTCATCATCGTTATGGCCTCGGTTCTCTTGCCCGAATTGTCGGGGTTGAGCATCATAATCATTCCGGCCCAAGCAAAGACGGCTGCCGATATTGGTATGGCCAGCTTTATGAGTAAATTTATTATGTTTTTGATAAGCAAAATTAGGTCGTCAAAACCGCATTCTGGTTGGAGTTTGCCTGTAGTATCTTTCTGTCCGCAAGGCGGAATGATTGGGTCATTTTGTGCCTGTGCAAAAACCGGCGCCAGCAAAACCAAAACGAGTAGAAGCGGAACGAATCTCTTGAAATGTTTGCTCATAATTTGGTAATTCATTTTGTTTTGCCCTATTTTATCTAGACAAGAGAGCATCGAGTTCCCTACTAGCTTTGTTGATTGCCTCCGACACTCGCACTCGCCCGCTTGTGATTGATTCTATCATATTGCGGAAAACGCTATTGCTCTCGCTCGGCTCGGGGTCGAGCCAGCCTCGCGAACGAATAGCGCTATCATAAAAGACGCTTTTGTAAGCATCGGTTTGCCTTTGCGACAGTAGGTCGCGCCTAACTGGTGGCAAACCAGTCAGGTCGCTCCAGCTTTTGCCACCCTCGATTGCCAAAGTGTAAGCTACATTGAAAGCCGGGTTAGCTTTGGCCGAAGCTTTGGTGATGGCGAGCCCGAGGAATTTGCCATACACATATATATCGCCATCCTCGCGCGAAGTTGGCACCTTGGCTACATCAAAATTGAGATTGGGGTTGCGATATTGGATACCGGAGAGCTCGCTCGCAAAACCAAAGTAAAGCGCCAGGTCGCCACCCAAGAAGTAATTGTAAGAGGAAGGCAGAGACCTGTTCCACGAATATGTCGGCTTGGCTGGATTGCTAAATTCGGTATAAAAATTGACGGCCGCTTCGGCTGGAATAGATGGCTTGTCAAAGCGGTAATCGAAAACGCTACGCACACTGCTCGATTGCCAGTTGGTAATCGGGGTGCCGGCCTGCATTGCCAGAGTCGAGATAATTGGCTTGGCGTGCGAAATATTGGCAAACTCGCCAAAAGCGACCGCGCTACGTTGGATATTTAGCGCACCGTCTTTCTTCGAAATCAATCCAGACAGAGTGTAAAACTCATCCCAATATTTTGGCGGCTGTGTGATGCGGGCTTCGTTGAAAATGCTTCTGTTCCAATACATCACCAGCGGGTCGACACTGACTGGCATTGCTACAATACCCTCGGGCAAGGCAAAAATCTCGGCCCCTTCTACAAATGAATCTTTGAATTGTCGTGAGGTAAAGACTTCATAAGGCACGAGCAAAGCTTTGTTCTTGTGCTTCATAATCTTGTCCGAAGGCAAAAGAAACAGGTCGGGGCCCGTACCCGAGGCCAAAGCTTCTACAAAAGCTTGATCAAAATCGTCTTCATTGATTTCGGTATATTCGACACCCAAAGTCTCGCTCTCTTTTAGGGATGTTGAGTTCACTATGTCCATAAAGGTAGTGCTAGGCAAACTACCCCAGACGGTGACGGTGACCCTGTCTTGCGAGGCGCCGCGATAAGCAGAAAAGACAATTACTCCACCAATTATAAAAACTCCAAATACCCCAGTAAGTATAAGTTGAAATTTACTCATTCAAAACATTATAACCTCAACAGATTTTGTATGCACTAAAAAAAGTGGAAATGTTAGAAACAGATGAGGGAGGCGAGGGAGTCGCCATCGCGGAGCTTCATCAAACGCACACCTTGAGTAGAGCGGCCGAGGCTTGGCACTTCACTCAGCTCGAGTCGAATAACCTGCGACTTTTTGGACATTGCAACCAGTTCTGATTCTGCCTCGGTTACAACACTCGAAGCCATTATCTCGCCTGTTTTGGTCGTAACACTAGCAGTCTTGATACCCGATCCCCCACGCTTTTGGATTTTGTATTCAGAAATTTTGGTCTTCTTGCCATAACCGTTGGCACCAACTACCAAGATGGCCGAAGTCTCTTCGCCTTTCTTGACTCTGTGCGCACCGACAATCTTGTCGCCCTTACCAAGCTTCATCGCTCGCACACCGCCCGCGGTGCGACCCATTTCGCGAATATCGCTTTCTTTGAACCTAATCGATTGACCTTTGGCCGTAACCAAAATGCAAGAATCGCCCTTTTCAACCACCGAGACAGAAACCAACTTATCGCCATTTTGGAGTTTGATTGCGATTATTCCATTGGTGCGAACATCATGAAAACTAGCCGCACTGACTCGTTTACCCACCCCTTCGGAAGTAATCATAAGCAAAGACAAGTCTTTGTTGTCTTTCAAATTCTTAGGCCCGCCCGCCTCGCGTTGCGAAGCATCACGGGCAGGCATCCGCAAAATAGAAGTGACTTTTTCTCCCTCGGAAAGAGACAGGAAGTTCATAATCGATTTGCCGCGCGTAGCTCTTTTGCCCTCTGGAATATCATACATTTTGATCTGGTAAGCCTTGCCGCGATCGGTAAAGAAGAGCAAGTCGGAATGAGTGCTAGCCGTCAAAAAGTTGGTGACAAAATCTTCTTCTTTGGTATCAAGATCAACCACCCCGACGCCACCACGCTTTTGCTTTCTGTATTCGTCTGGATTGGTGCGTTTGACATAACCACCAGCGGTCAAGGTCAGCGTGTTTTCTTCGTCGGCAATCAAATCCTCAACCGAAAGCACC
>CAZLFM010000048.1:0-3409 GCA_964558845.1 uncultured Candidatus Saccharibacteria bacterium | reverse complement strand
ATAGTGCTAAAATGTCTGCATATGAGCTCTCGTATCACAGCAGGTTTAGACGTAGGCACTTATGAAGTGCGCGCTGTTATTGCCGAACACAACAACGAAAATTCCGCTATCAATATTTTGGGCACCGGCCGCAGCGAATCAAAAGGTTTGCGACACGGCTACATCATTCAAAGTAGCGACGTAACCAAAAGCGTCTTAGAAGCAGTGCGTCAAGCCGAAAAGTCTTCGGGCCAAAAAATCAAGCGGGCCTTCGTCTCAATTGGTGGCGTAGGTCTGTCCGGCATTACTTCAAATGGCTCAACCATGATTAGCCGTGCTGACCAAACGGTAACCGAGAGCGACTTGGAACAAGCAATTTTGGCCTCCGAAGAATCAATCCCGCCGACCTTGATGCAAAATCGCAAAATTATTTACTCTATTCCGACTAGTTGGAAAATAGACGGCAAACAAGTTTTTGGCCGAGTACTCGGTATGAAGGGGGTCAAGCTGGAAGCCAAAGTGCTTTTTGTGACCTGTATCGAAACCCATCTCGACGACCTAGTAGAGGCCGTAGAAGAAGCTGGGGTTGAAGTTATCGATGTCGTGGCCTCACCTATCGCCGCAAGCTTCGTGACTCTTTCGAAGAGCCAGAAAATCGCTGGTTGTGTGCTGGCCAACATCGGCGCCGAGACTGTCTCCATTGTAGTTTTTGAAAACAATATTCCAATCTCGCTCGAGGTCTTTCCACTCGGTGGCATGGACATAACCAACGATATCGCTCTCGGTCTCAAGATTTCGCTCGAAGAAGCCGAATCAATCAAGCTCGGCGGAATTACTGCTACCAATTATTCAAAGAAAAAATTAGAGGAGATAATTTCGGCACGCCTCGGCGATATATTCGAGCTAATCGAAGCTCATCTCAAAAAAATCGGTAAGAGCGGAATGTTGCCAGCCGGCATCATTATTACTGGCGGTTCGTCTTCTATCGGCTTTATCGAGGACCTAGCTCGCACCTACCTCAAACTACCTTCGCGTATTGCCCCCCTCAGCGACGGGCAAGGCAAATTTCAACTCAAAGATTCGTCTTGGTCAGTTGCCTATGGCCTCTGCATTGTAGGCAGTTTGCCCGAAGAAGAAGAGCGGCTCGGCCTACAAAAACAAGGTAAGGATTTATTCAAAAAAATCGGTCAAATTCTGAAACAATTCTTGCCGTAGTCAACTTTGCTTTTTTGTTTGTAGTCCTATAAACTGACTCTTATGCCACAAATCAAACCAGAAGTAGAAACATTTGCTCGAATAAAAGTCCTCGGTGTAGGTGGTTCTGGCAAAAACGCCGTTAACCACATGATAAATTCGAAGGTGCGCGGGGTTGAGTTTATTGCTGTCAATACTGATGCTCAAGACTTGCACCACTCCTTAGCTAAAAAGAAAATTCACATTGGCAAAAATTTGACCAAGGGCCTTGGTACTGGAATGAACCCGGACCTCGGTAAAAGAGCTGTCGAAGAAACCAAAGAAGAGATTCAAGAGGCACTCAAGGGCGCCGATATGGTGTTTATCACCTGCGGTCTCGGCGGAGGCACCGGTACAGGTGCAGCACCCGTCGTCGCTCGAACAGCCAAAGAGCTCGACGCGCTGACTGTAGCGGTGGTAACCAAGCCATTTAGTTTTGAAGGTCAACAAAGAATGCGTCTGGCTGAAGCCGGCCTAAACGAACTAAGTCAAGCGGTCGATGCACTCATCGTTATTCCAAACGACAGACTGCTTGCAACCATCGACAAAGACACAACAGCCAAAAACGCTTTTGCTATGTGTGACGATATACTCAAACAAGCAGTTGAGGGTATTTCTGATTTGATTAGTATGCCCGGAATGATCAACATTGACTTCGCCGACATCAGAGCAGTGATGGAAGGCGCTGGCGGAGCACTGATGGGTATCGGTAAAGCGAGCGGTGAAAAGCGCGCCGAAGAAGCCGCCAAAATGGCTATCAACTCTCCCCTTCTTGAAGTTTCAATCAATGGCGCGAAGGGTGTACTCTTCTCGATTGCTGGAGGCGATGACCTTACTATGTTCGAAATTCACGATGCAGCCAAGATGATTACCGAATCAGTCGATCCAAATGCCAAAATTATATTCGGTACTGTCCGAGATGAAAAACTCAAGAAAGGCGAGCTCAAGATTACCGTTATCGCCTCTGGCTTCCCTGATTCTTATATGAAAAAGACTTTGTTCGGCACCGAGGAAAACAATACTCAAGAAGAAAATAGAGGCAAAATTTTCAATAGCGTATTCAGCAAAGACCGAGAAGAAAAACCAACCGAAGAGATAGAAGAAAAAAGCAAACCAATGGCCGACGATGACGACGACTGGGGCGCCGTGCCAGCGTTTCTCCGAAGGTCAAAATTGAAATAACTCACCCCCTCTCGCCGGAGGCGAGTAGACCCCTCTCTTATTACATGAGAGGGGTTCCGAACTGTTGCAAATGTGATAATATTTTAATATGCAATACGATCTTATAATCATAGGTGGTGGACCAGGCGGTGCGGCGGCTGGTGTTTATGCTGCACGCAAACAAATCAAAACTTTGCTTATTACCGACAGCTGGGGCGGACAATCAACCGAATCAGTTGGTATCCAAAACTGGATTGGCACGATAGAAATATCGGGTATCGAATTTGGCAAGACTTTGCGTAACCATGTGGCACATTATGCCGGAGAATTTGTAGATATAAAGGAGGGAGAGAAGGTAGAGGGTATTGAAAGATTGAAGGATTCAAATATTGAAAAATTTAAAATAAACACAAACAAGGGGGAATATTTCGGAAGAGCAGTACTTATAACCACAGGTAGCACCAGGCGCAAATTGGAGATTCCGGGAGCCAAAGAGTACGAGAACAAAGGCATCGTTTACTGCGCTTCTTGTGATGGACCCCTTTTTGCTGGGCAAGACGTGGCTGTGATTGGTGGTGGCAATGCCGGCTTTGAAAGCGCCTCACAACTCCTCGCCTATTGCAAAAGTGTGACCTTACTAAACAGAAGCGAACACTTTCGAGCCGATCCAGTAACAGTCGAGTCGGCACGCAAAAATCCCAAGATGACAATTCTAACGAACGCCGTGCCGATTGAAATAAAAGGTGATCAGTTTGTAAACACCCTAAGATACAAAGACGCCAAAACCGGCGAAGAAAAAGACTTGGCCGTAACTGGAGTCTTTGTCGAGATTGGCCTCATCCCAACTACTTGGTTTGCCGAAAATTCTGGAGTAGCTATGAACGAAATCAAGCAAATCAAAGTCGATCCCAAAAATCAGCGCACCAGCGTACCCGGCATTTGGGCCGCAGGCGATTGCACCGATGGGCTCTTTCATCAGAACAATATTGCCGCAGGAGATGCAGTTAAGGCTCTTGAGGATATCTATTTGGAGTTG
>CAZLFM010000047.1:0-3421 GCA_964558845.1 uncultured Candidatus Saccharibacteria bacterium | reverse complement strand
CTAGGAATTACAATACCAGAGGATAAACGACTAGAAATAGGGCTTACAACCCTTTTTGGAGTCGGACGCTCTAGAGCCCAAAAAATCTTGAGCGAAGCTGGTGTCGAATTTGGCGCCAAACCAAATGAACTCAATACCGAAAAAGAAAACGAGATTCGCAAAATTGTCGAGAGCCTCCGTATAGAAGGCGACCTAAAACGCGAAGTGGCTTCAAATGTAAAGCGTCTCAAAGATATCAAAGCTTACCGAGGCATCCGCCATATGCGTGGTCTACCAGTTAGGGGCCAAAGGACAAAGACCAATTCCAGAACCAGAAGAGGCAACATCAGAAAGACCGCCGGCACCGGCAGAAGGGCAGTCGAGAAGAAGTAGTATGATACGAAAATGATGCGAAATTAACGAAAAACAACAAAAATTTTAGAACAAAAAAATGGGAAAGAAAAGAATTGCAACAACAGAACAGGAAGGCGGCGAAGGCTCGCAAAATACAAAAACCTCTTTGAAGAAAAAGGTTGACGCTGGTATTTTGCACGTCGAATCGACCTACAACAACACCAAACTTTTGTTAACCGACAAAAAAGGCAATGCCATTTTGGCTTCATCGAGCGGAAAGCTCGGATTTAAGGGCGCCAAAAAGGGCACACCTTTTGCTTCAGCCAAGGTAGGCGAGACGCTAGGCACCCTAGCTCACGAGATGGGAGTCAAAGAAGTTTCGGTGGTTGTAAAGGGTGTTGGTTCTGGTCGCGAGTCGGCTATCAGAGGTTTTATAAGCAAGGGCATCAGCCTAACCTCGATCAAAGATACGACTCCGGTGCCACACAATGGCCCGAAGCCAAAGAAACCACGTCGAGTATAAGCCTAGAATATTAGATAATAGATTTTAGATATTAGATTATGAAAATCGGACCAAGATACAAAATAGCCAGAAGACTCGGAGCGCCCGTGTTTGAAAAGACACAGACGCAAAAGTTTGCATTGAGAGAGGGCAAAAAATCAAAATTTGGCGGAAAGCCAAAGACTGATTATGGCAACCAGCTCAACGAAAAGCAGAAAGCTAAGATGTTTTATTGTGTCACCGAAAAGCAATTTGCTAAATATGTGAGCGAGGCTTTGAGAAAAACAGGTTCACCAACGACCAATCTTTTGAATCAGCTCGAGAAGCGACTCGACAATGTAGTCTGGAGAGCCGGCATCATAACCACTCACCGTGGCGCCAGACAAGCTGTATCGCACGGACACTTTTTGGTCAACGGCAAAAGAGTTTATGTACCTTCATACAATGTGAGCGAAGGGGATGTCATCACTATCCGCGAGGGTAGCAAGAATAGCCGACTTTTTACAGAAATCGAAAATCGTTTGACCGAAATCCAAGCTCCAGCCTGGATCAAAGTAGACCCAAAGAAAATAGAGCTAACCATAAAATCTGGCGCAGTAGAAACCCAGAATGAAATGTTCTTTGATCTTGGTCGGGTTATCGAATTTTACCAAAGATAAAAATTAAAAATCTAATTATTAAAACAATGGAAAACTTTGATAAAACAATCATACTCCCTTCCAAACCTCGAATCGTATCGGAGGAGGAAAACAGAGGCGTCTACGAAATAGACGGCTTTTATCCGGGCTATGGTTATACCATTGGCAACAGTCTTCGCCGAATTATCCTTTCTTCTCTGCCAGGCACAGCTATCACCTCGATCAAAATCGACGGGGTCAACCACGAATTTAGTAGCATTGAGGGTATAAAGGAAGATGCAGTAATGATAATGCTCAATATCAAGAAACTTCGCCTCAAGATGATTGGCTCTGAACCTCAAAAGCTCACTCTCAAGGCCAAAGGGGTCACAACTGTCACCGCCAAAGATATCGAGGTGCCAGGCCAAGTCGAAATAATGAATCCAGAATTGGTAATCGCCACTCTAACCGATAAAAACGCCAGCCTACAAATGGAACTAACCGCAGAAAAAGGTTTGGGTTTTGTGGCTCGAGACGCCTTGAGCAAGAACAAAACCGACATCGGTATCATAAACGTCGATGCCAATTTCACCCCAATCCGAAGAGCTAGCTATGAAGTCGAAAATATGCGAGTCGGCGACAGAACCGACTTCAATCGACTTCGAATAATTCTCGAAACCGATGGCAGCATTTCACCAAAAGAAGCTCTTGAAAAATCAATCAACATTATGATAGAACAACTCAAGGCTATTACCGGCTTCGAAGAGCGAGAAGAGACGACAGAAGAAGAGCTTGGGGAAAACGAATCAGATTATCGCAACGAAAATAGCAAGCTTGACTCGGAATTTTTGAAGACCAGAATAGAATCGATAGAACTTTCGGCCCGCACCCTCAACGCTCTTTCTGGAGCCAACATCCGAACCGTTGGTGGTCTGGCTCGAAAGAAAGAAAAAGACATTCTTGAAATCGAGGGCCTAGGAGCAAAGGGTGTAGCCGAAATCAAGCGCGTGCTCGCAGACCATGGGATAACACTTAAATAATTAAAAGATTGAAAATTAAAAATTTAAAAATCAATCTTTCAATTATTAAATCTTTCAATTATTAAATTTGATAAAATGCGTCATCACAACCAAAACAGAAAATTCGGTCGAGTCAGAAAAGTCAGAAAGGCTTTGCTTAATTCGCTTGCCAGGTCTCTAGTCTTGCACGAGAAAATCGAAACCACCGAAGCCAAAGCCAAGGAAACAAGACCTTTTGCTGAAAAGCTTGTCAGCAAAGCCAAAATTGGCACCCTTGCAGCTACCAGAAACTTGATAGAGAAGGTGGGCAAAACTGCAACCAAAAAACTAATCGACGACCTAGCCAAAAGATACGAGAAAAGAAAAGGTGGCTATACCAGAATTACCAAAGTGCCAGTCCGCAAGTCCGACGGAAGCAAAATGGCTATCATAGAGTTTGTAAAGTAGAAAGTTAAAAGCTCATAAAGTAGAAATATGGAACACATTATTGATGCACAAAACAAGAAGCTCGGACGAATCGCAAGCGAAGCGGCCAAAATCCTGATGGGCAAAAACCGCGTGGACTTTGTGCGCAATGCGATTCCAGAAATAACGGTAAAAATAATAAACGCGGGCAAAATAGATATCACCAACAAAAAGCTCAGCACCAAAACCTACAAAAACTATTCCGGCTACCCAGGTGGCTTGAAAGAGACGAGTATGAAGAAGCTGGTCGCGGACAAAGGCAACAAAGAAGCTTTCAAAAAAGCTGTGAGTGGAATGTTGCCGAAGAACAAACTTCGCGACCGAATGATGAAAAATTTAATTATTACTGAATAACTCCCCCTAACCCCCTCTTATAATCAAGAGGGGACACAGGAAAAAAATCAAACAAAAAAACATGGCAGAAAAAGCAAAAGAAAAATACATAGAAGCTGTAGGTCGCCGCAAGACTTCCATTGCTCGCGTGC
>CAZLFM010000046.1:0-3619 GCA_964558845.1 uncultured Candidatus Saccharibacteria bacterium | reverse complement strand
TTCATCGTTCGGATTGCTTTCAAAATAAGTTCGAATTTTGTACAATAGACACCGCAATGATTAGCAAAGACAGATTTGAATATCTGTCTGAGCTAAGCATCGTTGCGAGAAGAGGCGGGATGAGAAAGGCGGAGGCTGACGAGCCGAGCCGGGGTCGCGGAAAAATTTAGCAAAATTTTATCCGTGACCGAATCCCATCCCTTCCGCAATGATTAGCAAAAGTGAAACTTTTATTTGATGCCTAAAACCATAAAAGTTAGAGTCAGTGCGGGAGCGAAGACCGAGAAAGTTGAGGAGGTCGAAAGTGGTGTTTTTAAAATTAGGGTACAGACGGCACCCGAAAAGGGTAAGGCCAACGAAAGAGTGGCAGAACTAATTGCCGAATATTATAAAATCCCAAAATCAAAAGTGTTTTTGGTCAGTGGCGCAACCTACAAAGAAAAAGTATTTTTGATTGATATTTGACTTTCCAAAAGCAAAAAAGGCGAGTAAAATGGGTCTATGAATAAAAATGTGGTGCTGGTATTTATACTCGTGGTTTTCATAGTTGGCGGACTGCTCTTTGTTTACAACCCCGAACCAATAGAATACAGGCCCAATGCTGAAGAAGAAGGGGTTGTTTGCACCATGGACGCCAAGCTCTGCCCCGATGGCAGCTATGTTGGTCGAAGCGGACCAAATTGTGAATTCGTTTGCCCAACACCAGAAAATGCCGTTATAGAAGATGCGACTATTTAATCCTTTCCTCAACCCCTCCCCTGAACAAGGGGAGGGGCAAGGGGTGGGGTCAATAAAAATGATGAGCGCCGACACATTGCTGGAAAAGATTTTTAGACTTTCACCTCTCCAAAAAAAGGCTCTGGCCAAAATGGGTTTGCGGACAGCCCGAGATTTGCTTTTATACTTTCCCAATCGCTATGGGGCATTAAGCCCAACCAAAAGTATCGAAACAATTTTAGCCGGTGACGAAGTGGTCTTGTTCGGCAAAATAAAAAAACTGAAAAGCCAAAAAACTTTTCGCTCACGCGTAGCTATTTCCACAGCCGTACTTGAAGATACTACCGGAGAGATTAAGCTTGTTTGGTTCAATCAGCCCTACATTGCAAAGATGTTTGCCGAAGGCCTGCTGGTCAGAATCGAAGGCAAAATTAGCGACCGCAAAGAAGAGCTTTATATTTCTAACCCCAAAATCGAAAAGGTATCCAGCTTGCCTGAAGGCACTGGGGACTCGCTTTTTGGCTCTAACGAAGAACATTCTTTGCACCCGGTTTATCCCGAAAGTAGAGGCGTGACCACCAATTGGCTTCAGCACGCGGTACAAAAGGTCTTGCAAAGCGGGGTATTGGAAATGATTCAAGACAAAATACCAAATGATATTTTAGAGAAGTATCATTTGCCCAAATTACAAACTGCGCTGATTTGGATTCATGCACCAAAAAAGGTTGCGGATGCAGAAATCGCTCGCAAACGTTTTGCTTTTGAAGAAGTTTTTACTATTCAGCTCGATCGGGCGCGCGAGAGATTTCTTTCCCAAAAAACTCCGAGTTTTCTCATAAACAAAGACGCCAAGGATATAGCCGAATTTGTCCAAACCTTCCCCTTTCCGCTCACCGGCGCCCAAAAAAGAGTGTCGCAAACAATTCTCGATGATTTCAAAAAGGGCTACGCTATGTCGAGGCTAATTGAGGGCGACGTAGGCTCGGGCAAAACCGCGGTCGCTGCAATCGCGAGCTTTGCCGTGGTCACCACCCCACCACCTGATCGCAAATTTGGCAATCTGCAAGTCGCCTATATGGCTCCGACCGAGATATTAGCTGAGCAACACTTCGAATCCTTCATCGAATATTTTGCAAAATACAAAATGAATGTCGGGCTAATCACCGGCTCGGGCGCCAAAAAATTTCCCTCCAAAGTTTCCAAAGAAAAATTTACCAAAATTTCCAAAGCTCAACTTTTGAAGTGGGTCGAAAATGGCGAAATCCCAATCCTTATTGGCACTCACGCTCTGATTCAAAAATCCGTCAAATTCAAAAACCTCGGACTAATTGTCATCGACGAACAACATCGCTTTGGTATCAAACAAAGAATGGCTTTGCGTCGTAAACACGACATCGCCCCACACCTTATAAGTATGACGGCGACACCCATCCCCCGCACGCTAGCCCTCTCTGTATTTGGCGACCTCGATCTTTCACTGCTCGACGAATTGCCGGCTGGCAGAAAACCCGTCAACACCAAGATTGTTTTGCCTCAAGAACGCGACGAGGCTTACGAATTTACTAGGCAAGAACTCCAAAAAGGCCGACAAGCTTACGTCATCTGCCCACGCATCAATGAGCCCGACCCCGACAAAGAGCTTGCGATAAACGCTCGTTCGGTCAAAGAAGAAGCGGAGAGATTGCAGAACAAAGTGTTCAAAGAATTCAAAGTCGGCACTCTGACCGGAAAAGACAGCCCCAAAGAAAAAGAAGAAAAAATGCGCAGTTTCAAAGAAGGCAAGATTGATATCTTGGTCGCAACTTCGGTCGTCGAAGTGGGAGTCAACGTGCCCAATGCCACAGTGATACTTATCGAAAATGCCGAGCGCTTCGGCCTCGCCCAACTGCACCAACTACGTGGACGAGTATTGCGCAGTTCGCACCAAGCTCAATGTTTTGTTTTCGCAGACACAAAATCTTCCAAAACCATATCTAGATTGAAGTCATTTGTAAGCGCCAAAAACGGCTTCGAGCTGGCCGAGGCCGATTTGCAACAGCGGGGTGCGGGCGGACTGAGTATAAACGCCAAACAGTGGGGTGTCTCTGACATCGCGATGGAAGCCTTGCGCAATATCAAAATGGTCGAAATCGCCCGTGCCGAAGCTACGCGTCTGATTGAAGAAGATTTTGACCTCAAAAAATACCCCCTTCTAGCCTCCACCCTCTCCCAAAACCAAATCCATTTGGAGTAAATAGATACATCAATTTTAAATTTTTGATACCGCCCCGATCTTTTTAGGCATTGCCAAACAAAATCCAGTGCTTACCGCAATAATAAATAATGAAGCTCCCACAATCCAAACTGGCTTATCAATAATATTTCCATAGATAAATAGTGGGACACCAACCACAAAAGAAGTGAGCACTCCCCAAAATACTCCACGGGAATCTAATCTGCTCCAATACAAGCTCAAAACTGTCGGAACAACAACACAAGCGGCGATTGTGTTAAAAATCCACCACAAATGTTTTAATCCAAAACCAGGTATGTAGTTCGCCATGAGTGCAACTAGAAAACCCAAAAAAGTAATACCGAACATTGCCCAGCGAGAATTTCGAACCCCTCTATTGTCCAATTCCTTTTGGAATTTTTCTTCATCGGGCGCAAGTGTTAAACCTTCATTGGTTTTCTGTAAAATAGCTCTTTCTTTATCTGTATATTTCATAACATCAGTTACATACAAAGAACTTGCCGCGTTCAAACCAGAATCAAGAGTCGAGAAAAGAGCACTTAAAAGCATAATAACGAATAACGCAATGGCACCTGCGGGCAGAAATTGACTTACCGTTCCAATACCAATCATTGACACATCTACTCCTTGTGGCAGACCAATTCCTAAATCAGTATTGGCTGCTAGAAA
>CAZLFM010000045.1:0-3706 GCA_964558845.1 uncultured Candidatus Saccharibacteria bacterium | reverse complement strand
AATTAGCCTTGTCTTTGTTTGTGCTTCGGATTGCTTTTACAGATAACAAACAAAACACCACGCCGGCGCACCAGCTTGCATTTGGCGCATATTTTTTTTACCGAAGCTTTTACTTTCATTTGTCTAATTCGTTCTCACCTTGCGTCTTTCTGCTGTCGATTCGGCGGACAATTCTGGCTCTACCACCATATGGGTCGAGCACCAATTCAACGCGATCTCCGATTAGGACTTTTATCCTATTGAGGCGCATTTTACCCGAAATATAAGCCATTATTTCTGGCTCGCTATTGTCGAGCTTTATCCTAAAAAGCGCATTTGGAAGCGCTTCTGTGACTGTACCCAAACTGACTTCCTGGCCTTTTTTATCTACCATTTTTTAATGAAACACGCTTGCTGGTAAAGACTATCACAAACCACTATTCTATGTCAACATATATTTTGTCGGCTCGGTCTGGGAAGGATCTTTTCCAAGCTGGCCTGATGCTAGCCTTAACACTCTCTATCCCAACAAATTGATCGACTATCGAGGAAATCGAGCTTCTTTTTGCCCCAGCTAAAGATTCGCTAAGAAGATTTGCATCGACTTTGTCTTTGGCGATTGCGTCGCCCTGAAGCTCCAAACTCATGGCTTCACCATTTGGAGTCGAATTTAGGCCGGCCGTTTTGACCGAAGAGAAGTCTTCTATCGTTGATTCGATATTTTGCCAAGCAGAGGAAGTAGGAGATGAAGTCGAAAGGTATTTTTCGGTTATGGCTTTGGAAAGTTTATCTTTGTTGAGCATTAGTGCATAGCCAGTTGCTTCTTTGGTCAACGTTGCTGTATCGCCAGAATCTTTTTGAGGCAATTCTTTGGATTCGAAGAAGATTGCGTTCTGGAGCATTACCAAATTGGCCGGGGTTTGCAGAGAAAGCTCCTTCTGTATCTCGGCTTGGAGTTCGGCGTCTATGGTTTTGAGTGTGTTCTCTCGAGTCGCTTTGTCGATTTTCTTGACTCGACCAATGAAGCCACCAGCCATACCTACAGATGATTTGGCATAAAAGGTTTTGTATCTAGCCGAGTCGTTTTTGAAACCAGGGATTGTAAAATCGGCTTTACCTATATTGTATTTTTCGCCCGGCTCATCAGCGAAGACCTCGACTTCGATTGTGCCAGGACCAGAGGCGGTTTTGCCCGGCACTACTACTGATTCTGGAATACGATAGATTAGGCCCTCGGGGCTTTCGAATCTGGTGCGGATAATCAGGCGCTGTGGGTCATTAGAAAAATTGTTGTAGATGGTTATTTTGCCGGAAGCTTTGCGTTCGAGCATTTCTTCTTCGGTCGCTTCGACCGAGACGCTCTTGGTTTTGCTGACTTTGATTATTTCGTAAGGCACCCGACTTACTCCACTCATCTCTGGGCCAGCTTCTATCTTCATAGAAATATTGATTGGTTGAGATTTGGCGGTTACGCTTACTTTGGCTGAAGAAAAGATGGTCATCATCACAAAGACAAAAACGACAATCGCGAAAATGGTCAGACCGCCAAAAAGCCACTTCTTGCCTTTTTTGTTTTGAGGAAAGCTGTCTTCGTGGTAATAATTCTCAGTTCTGTTTTTGGAAAAGTTGGTAGCTGGAGTCGATGAGCTAGGGAATCCACTTTTGAAAGCGGATTTTTGTGGAGCGGTATCCTCGACTATTATTGGTCCATTTGCTCGACTTTCGGTTTTGCGTTCAATTGGTACAGGGTTAAACGAAGACTCCTCTTCTGTAGGGGCTTTTGTTCTTCGGGCTGAATTTGGAATGGGGATATTGCGAATGCTCCTTTTTTCTGGAGGCACGACATCGCTAAATTGAACTCTTGGCATAAATCAATTATACAACTTTTTTGATTGTAAATAAAATATTGTGTGGAAAAAGTTATTGAAGCACCGCCTTGATGCGGCGGATGCCTTGAGCGACTGCTTCTTCTTTTGAAATTTTGAAGGTGCCCAAGTCGCCGGTTTGCTCGACATGCGGGCCGCCGCAAAATTCTTTGGAATAGGCGGTTTCGAGTGAGTCACCGATATAGTAGATACTCACTTGGTCGCCATACTTTTCGCCAAAGAGGTGCATGGCGCCGATTTTCTCGGCTTCGTCTTTGGGTAAGATAATATTTTTGACCGGCAAATTCTCAGAAATTTTTTGGTTGACGATTTCTTCGACTCTCTGTTTTTCTTCATCAGTCATTTTTTGGGGATGCGAAAAGTCGAAGCGTAATCTCTCAGGTGTGATGTTGCTGCCCTTTTGCTCGACGTGTTCGCCGAGGACCTCGCGCAGCGCCTTGTGCAATAAGTGGGTGGCGGTGTGATACTTTACGCTCATCTCGCTCGTATCCCCCAACCCACCTTTGAATTTTTGTTCGCTACCCGAGCGAGAGAGCTCTTGGTGCGCCTCGAGGTCTTTTTTGAATTTAGCTTCGTCGATTTGTATACCCTTTTCTTTGGCCAGTTCGAGTGTGAGTTCAAAAGGAAAACCATAGGAAGTGAAGAGCACAAACGGATCAGTGCCCTTTTCAAATTCCTTCAAACCTTTCTCCAGCGTCTTCCTAAACTTTTCTTCTTCGGTTTTTATTTCATTCTCGATTGTGTTTGCCTTGTTGTAACTCTCTGGGTAAGCCTCTTTATAGTGCCCCAAAAGTGGCAAGACCAGTCCGGAAAGTCCGCTTTCGCCGATGCCAATTTTATCGGCATAACGCACAGCCCGGCGCAAAAGTCGGCGCACGAAATAATTGCGCTCGGTGTTGCCTGGGAGTACTCCATCGCCTATCAAGAAGACTGATGAACGCAAATGGTCGGCCACGATTCTGAAAGCGGCCGTGTATGCAGGGTCCGAATATTTTTTGCCCGACAATCTTTCTAGTTCGGAAATAATGTTTTGGAAGACATCAATTTGGAAAACGTCGCTTTTGTTTTCGGAGACGGCGGTGATACGCTCGAGCCCACCGCCAAAGTCGACGTTGCGCTGAGGTAACTTTTCAAACCCGTTTGCGGTGCGGATGAATTCCATAAAAACTGAATTGCCGATTTCAAGGAAGCGTCCGCAATCGCAGTTGGGGTGGCAGTGTTCGCCAAACTTTTTGTTGTGTTCAATATGTTCGAATTCATAAAAGACTTCAGAGTCTGGTCCACCTGGCTCGCCTTCGGGCATATTTTCGGGCACACCAGAACGCGACCACCAATTTTTCTTGGCGTCATAATAAAAGATTCTGCCGCCTTGCATTCCGACTTTGCCACCATTTTCTTCGGTCAATAGCTCCACATCTTTGGCTTCAATACCTTTTCTTTGGAAAAGTTTTTTCCAAATTTCGACAGCTGTCTCGTCGCGTTCTACTCCAGCTTTTTTGTCGCCGGCAAAGACAGTGACAAAAAGTCTTTTTGGATCAAGACCAATCTCTTCGGTCAGAAACTCAAAAAACCAGGTCAGTTGTTCTTCTTTGAAATAATCGCCGAGCGACCAGTTGCCGAGCATTTCAAAAAAGGTGGTGTGGCGATTATCGCCGATATCATCTATGTCGCCCGAGCGAAAAGATTTTTGCGAGTCGGTCAGACGTTTGCCCGCTGGGTGTGGCTGGCCCAGCAGATATGGCACTAGGGGTTGCATGCCACTGCCAGTAAAAAGAGTGGTTGGGTCGTTCTCGGGCACGAGCGAGGCGCTAGGAATCACCTTGTGTCCCCTCTTCTCAAAA
>CAZLFM010000044.1:0-4543 GCA_964558845.1 uncultured Candidatus Saccharibacteria bacterium | reverse complement strand
GGAAAGGTAACTGACGAAATCAAGACTGGAGTAAATGGAAAGATTGAAAAATGTAAGGAAGCAAAGAATTCTGAAAACATTGCTGATATAAAGACGGCGACGGAAGAACTCTCCAAAGAAATGCAAAAAATCGGCGAACACTTGAGCAAAAACCCTCAAACCGAACCAAAAACAGACACTCCGCCAACCGATTCCGGCGAAGCCAAAGAAGCAGACAAAGCCTAAAAAATCTGATATAATCCAGTCATAAGAAATTATGGCAAAAAACTACTACGACATACTCGGCGTGGACAAAAAGGCTAGCAAAGACGAAATCAAAAAGGCCTTTCGCAAACTCGCTCACCAATACCATCCCGACAAAAAGGGTGGCGATAGCGATAAGTTCAAAGAGGTCAACGAAGCCTACAGCATCCTCTCCGATGATCAAAAGCGCAGTCAGTACGATATGTACGGACAGACTTTTGCTGGCACCAATACGGGTGGCCCTGGTGGCTTTAGTGGCAACTGGCAAGACTTTAGCGAGCAGTTTAGAAACTCCGGCTTTGACTTTTCGGGCGGGCAAGGTTTTGGCGGAGTCGAGTTTGACCTCGGCGACATCTTTGGCGAATTCTTTGGCGGCCGTCGCAAGGAAGCCAAGCGCGGACGCGATATTTCAATTGATATAGAATTAAATTTTGAAGAAGCAATCTTCGGCACCGAACGCAACATCCTCCTCAACAAAGTCTCGGTCTGCAACACTTGCGATGGCACCGGCGGCAAGAAGGGCACCGAAATGCAAGAGTGCAAACAGTGCAACGGCAAAGGCAAGATTCGCGAGCTGAAGCGTTCGCTTTTTGGCTCAATCGAGATGACTCGCGCCTGCGAAGCTTGTAGCGGAACCGGCAAAGTACCGAAAGAAAAGTGTCATATCTGCGATGGCCTCGGTATCCTCAAAAAGCAAGATGAAATCAAAATCAAAATCCCAGCTGGTATCGAAAATGGCGAGATGATACGCCTTTCGGGTGCGGGCGAAGCGGTCAAGGGCGGACAGAGCGGCGACCTTTATATCAAAACTCACGTCAGAAAGCACAAGACTTTCCAAAAGCAGGGCAATGATTTGGTTATGTTTTTGGATGTAAAGCTCTCCGACGCTTTGCTTGGCGCCGAATACCAAATCGAAACTCTCGATGGTAAAGTAGGCCTCAAAATTCCAGAAGGGGCAAGCACGGGCGAGATACTCCAAATCAAAGGCAAAGGTGTGCCAAATGCTAATCGCCGGGGCGATATCCTTGTCCATCTCCGCGTTGCCATCCCAAAAAAGCTTTCCAAATCAACCAAATCACTCGTCGAAAAACTCAAAGAAGAAGGGGTTTAACCTTTTGGTTTTGTAAAATTTGTATAAAAAAGAGCCCCCTCCGCACCGAAGTGGGAGGGGGAAAGGGGCGACAGTATGGCTGAACGACGTTAGGGGGGAACTTACGGGACCCCATGGGCAGTTGAAGCGCCCAGAGTCTTTCGAGTGGCGACACCAGCCGTATGCTGCTTAGCTAGGTACAACCTTTTCCCTCTCAGATTAAGGGGGGTCCCACTCAGGATACTACACCCACCCCAAAAAACTGTCAACCACCCTCACCTGTGCATAAGATTTTACCCAAAGCCCAATACACAGGCTCAACCTGTGTAAATTTGAGTAAAAAATTTGGGTTTGGTATAATAAGGGTATGAAAAAGTACTATTTCGAGAACATAGAAGAAGCTACTTTGGAAAATAACAACTTTCGCAAAGTAGCCTTCACCGGTCCACATAGCCAGGTGGTGCTGATGTCGCTTTTGCCGGGCGAAGACATAGGCAACGAAGTGCACCATGTCGACCAATTCTTCCGCATCGAAGGGGGAGAGGGTAAGGCCATAGTCGATGGCGAAGAGTTTGGTGTGAGCGACGGCTCGGCCGTGCTTGTGCCAGAAGGTTTGGAGCACAATTTTATAAACACAGGTGATACACCTCTCAAGCTCTATACTATTTATTCTCCCGTCAACCACATAGACGGACGAGTGCACCAGACTAAAGCCGACGCCCTCGCCGACACCGAAGACGAAGAATTCGGACATAAGTAAAATGCATTTCGGAGAACATTTAACAATCGATGGCTATGGCGGGTCAGCAGAGAAGCTCGACAGCGAGAAGCTAGTTTTGCAATGTTTGAATGAACTGCCCGAAAAGCTCGGGATGCACAAACTCTCCGAACCAGTGGTTTATCGCGCGCCCGGTAATGACAAAAAGGACCCAGGCGGTTGGAGCGGATTTGTCGTCATCGAAGAAAGCCACATCAGTATTCATACCTTCCCTGGTACCAAATTCATCAGCGCCGATGTTTATACTTGCAAAAACGGTATGGACAACGAATTTATCCTTTCTTTCTTCAAATCAACCTTCGATCTCCAAGAAATCGAACACAATTTTATTATGAGAGGCAAGAGATATCAGAGCCCAGATTAGTATCTCGACACCGACAAAATAACAGCACCTAGAATAATCAACGTAAGAGAAATAATAGTTTTTTTGTCCTTGATCTTTTTCTTCAAATCCGTGTCATATTTGGGAGCAAAAAACAAAATTATAGCTGATAAAATTATAAGAAAAAGAGGTTGCAGAGAGTTGATTGAATAGACTTTAGAAAGTGGGGCCAAGAGAGAGGCATAATTTAAAGTCAAATCCGAAAAGACCATTAAAACCTCTGTAAATATGTATAGCAACAAGAATGTTTTGAATACTTTGTCGCGATTTACTATGTCGTACAATTTTTTTCTAACAGAAAAAGAAAAAATAAATAATAATAGGGCCACAAAAACAATACCGACATATTCATACAATTGAACTGTCCAATAACCATAATTTTGGGCATAAAATTTAAATAGAGTACCAGAAGCAACCAAAACAGCAGACGAGAAGGTTGTCAGAGCAAAAATTTTAAAATTAAATTTGTCAATTTTATCAACTTTTTCAATTTTCAAAGTCAGCAAAAGAGAGCCTACAATTACAGCTGCACAACCCATCAAACTAAAGACCGAGAAAACCTCTTCAAAAACAAATGTATCCATCAAATAGCCGAGCACCGGAATCATTTGCAAAGCCGGGGCAACAGATAAAACACTGTCTGATTTCAACGCTTCCAAATACAAATACACCGAAAGTGAAGATAAGGCTCCACTAATAAGTATAAGAGGAACATCAAAAATAGACACCTTTTGTATATCTGAAAAAATGATCATCCCGCCTACAAAAAACAAACCGACAAAACCAGAAAGGAATACCACAATCAAAGAGGAAAAAGACCCCACTTTTTTGATTAAGTTTTTATCTAAAATATTACCTGCGGATGAAAATATCGGGGGTAAAAGTGCTATCAAAAACCACATAATGAATTGTTTAGATTACAAATATATTATAAACTATAATTACATGAATAGGCTATATAAAATATGGTTGGCGGTTTTTGTTGTATTGGTAGTTGTTTCTGTATTTACCACTTATCGTCGATATGTTATTGACAAAGATTATGAAAGATATGATAGCTCAACATCAGTATATGAATAACTACCTCTCTCCCAACAAAGCTTTTAGCTCAATAGATTTAGTTGGCCAATGCCTACTTGATACAAATAGAACCAACGCTTTCAAAAAAGCGATAGATGCGAACGTGACAAAGGATTCTATTGTCGTCGATGTTGGAACTGGCTCTGGTGTACTTGCAATGCTCGCCTCTAAAGCCGGAGCAAGACATGTATATGCAATCGAGCTTGACCCATTTATTGCAGACATAGCCCAAAATAATTTTTCTGTTAATAAAATGACAGACAAAATAACTCTTGTAAGAGCCGATGCTCGCACTTTCGATTTTAATAGCCTAGAATCTTTTGATAAAAAAATTGATGTTGTTCTTATGGAACTCATCACTACCGGAATGATTGATGAATTTCAAGTGCCAGCCATCAATAATCTTAATAATCAAGGATGTCTTTCTTCAAATGTTGCTTATATTCCATTTCAACAAAACACTTACGCCACACTGATTAACTACAACTTTGACTTTTATGGTCTAAAATTCCCAATGATCATTCACTCTTGGGATATCCACAAGAGTCCTGAAGTCAAAATTGAAAAACTTTCAGATACCAAACTGATAGATAGTTTTAATTTCATCAATGATTCTAGAAATAGTTTTGATAAGCAAATCACCTTAGAATCAAACCAAAACAAAACAGCAAACGCCATACTTTTGGAAAGCGAAAGCTGTCTAGACAAAGATAACAGTCTGTGGGAGACGAGTGCACTAAATGGCAAAGTGGTCGTACCAATACCAGAAATAGCAGTCCAGGACAAAACACCCGTAAACATCAGAATCAATTATAATTATGGGGGCGGTTTTGAATCATTTAATCTTCAAATTATATGAGTTTAGATTTTATATGCCCGTGGGAAAATCCGGTCTATCTATTTTTCTCTTCGAATATTCCTTTTTTGCTACCTTATTCTCATTTTTTAGCAGTAATAGCCGCCGCAACTT
>CAZLFM010000043.1:0-4757 GCA_964558845.1 uncultured Candidatus Saccharibacteria bacterium | reverse complement strand
CTTTTTTCTGCCGAAGCCAAGTTCGAATCTGGCACTGGCTGGCCCAGCTTTGATGAAGCTCTGCCCGGCGCGGTCAAAAATATCGAAGATAACTCTCATGGGATGCAGAGGGTCGAAACAGTTTGTGCGGTTTGCAACTCTCATCTTGGACACGTATTTGACGATGGCCCGACGAAAACAGGCAAAAGATATTGTATGAACTCAGTCTGTTTTGAAAATTTTGATGAACCACAAAATGAATAACGGAAGTAAAAAAATTGTATTGGCTGGTGGTTGCTTTTGGGGACTCGAGGATTTGATCAGAAAGCAAGAAGGGGTAATCAATACCGAGGTCGGCTACACAGGCGGCAAAAACAAAAATCCAACTTACGAAAATCACCCCGGCCATGCCGAAGCTGTTTTGATTGAATACGACCCTACTCGAACATCCTACAAAAAACTTTTGGATTTCTTTTTTCAAATTCACAATCCGACAACACTCAACCAACAGGGCAACGATGTCGGCACCTCTTATCGTTCGGCGATTTTTTATGCCAACGAATCAGAAAAACAAGAGGCCAAAGATTTTATAGATATTGTGAACAAATCAAAACGTTGGAAAGATCCTGTGGTGACAACTCTTGAGCCTCTTGATGTTTTTTATAAAGCCGAAGAATACCACCAGGATTATCTTCAAAAAAATCCTCATGGCTACACCTGCCATGCTATTTGGTTCGATAGTTATCTATAATTATTTAAAGTTGCACGGAAAGATCGGCTCGTAATTTTGGAAAATGTATAACCTCACAAAATAGAATGATTGATTTTACGGAAGCACAATATAAAGAAGTAAAGGAAAAAGGTGAAAAATTTTACAAAACTATTAGTGAGGTTTATTGTCCATATTTCAAAGAAAAAATTTCTTTTGGCGCTCACGGACTTGAACATTTGAAGTTTAAACGTCGAGAAAAAGCCCGTCTAGATAAGGACCAATATATGAGATTTAAGTTGTTACATTTAGCCCCAGAAATATTGAAAGCTTCTCACACACTACAGGGAGTATTCGAGACAAAGAAGTTTGAGCGCATACGCGTCCATAGTAGAACTGATACCGTATTGAAGCTCGTGACCTATTACGAATTTATTGCCGTTATAAAGAGGAATAGAGTACGAATAATTATTAAACAAATCGATAGTGGCCAGAAATTTTTCTGGAGTATCGTACCTTTCTGGGGCATGAACACAGAGACAATGACTCGGATTCTTCACGACGGCATTCCAGAGGAAGATTAAAGACAAAAAATCCGCCTAATAGGCGGGTTCTTTGTTAGCGTTTGGCTACAGCTTGTAAGCCGTGAGAGGGCGAACCCTCCAAACGCCATACACAATATAGCAAATTTAAGGAAAAAGTCAAAACAAATTGTGAGTAAGTAGTAAACGCTCGTAATTTTTTGAGGGTTTTGTATGATAAGGGGAATGTTTACCGTTTCCACATACGCCCTTGTGAGTGTCGGCATTGTGAGCTTGGTGTCGCTTTTTGGCGTCTTTACCCTTTCACTCAAGGCGCAGTTGCTCCGCAAATACATCTTTATTCTGGTTAGCCTAGCGGTCGGCGCTCTTTTGGGCGACGCGTTTTTGCACCTTCTGCCCGAAGCTTTTGAAAAAATTCCCAATACCACCCATTTGTCCATCGCAATTATTGTCGGCATTCTAATATTTTTTGTTCTAGAAAAGCTTCTGCATTGGCATCATCACCATACCGAGACCGAGGAAGCAAATCAGATTCAGCCGATTGGGCCGATGATACTCGTCTCCGACGGGGTCCATAATTTTATTGATGGTTTGATTATTGGCGCGAGTTATCTAGTCGGCATCGAAGTCGGCATCGCCACCACCATCGCCATCTTCTTGCACGAAATACCCCAAGAAATCGGCGACTTCGGTATTCTTTTGCATTCTGGCTATTCAGCTGCCAAGGCTTTGTGGCTCAACTTTCTTTCGGCGCTTATCGCAATACTCGGCACCGTAATTGCCCTGACTGTCGGAGCAAAAATTGAAGCCCTAGCTTTGTGGCTCATACCTCTGTCAGCCGGCGGGTTTATCTATGTTGCCATGAGCGACCTAATCCCAGAAATGCACAAGACCAAGGGTATGAAAGATTCGGTCTGGCAATTCATTATGGTTGTAATCGGCGTACTATCGATGGTGCTTTTGCTCGCGGTAGAATAAAGTTATATGACTACTACAAAATCAAAACTGATCTTATTTGCATTAGCTCTAGCATCACTTTTACCAACATTTGTTTCGGCTCAGGAGCTACACGATGACTATCAAGGTACTTACAGGGGCAAAGTGTTGGAGGTTTTGGACGAGAAAATGCGCGAAATTCCAGGCACCAATACCGAACACCTGTTTCAAACCATAAAAGCCGAAGTATTGGACGGTCCAAAGACTGGCGAAATCATAACCACAGAAAATGATTACTTGGAACTCGACAAAGGAGATAAATTTTATTTTAACTACAATATTGATATCGATGGTGTAAAATCTTATGGAATTATAAACATCGATCGTCGAGACTCGTTATTTATTTTGGTCGCTTTGTTTATCCTCACAGTAATAGTTTTTGGTGGCAAACAAGGCGTGCGTTCATTGCTCGCTCTTGTCGGTAGCTTTTTTGCTATATTTTATATTTTATTGCCAGGACTTTTGCATGGTTGGAATCCACTGCTTGCAAGCTTTTTGGTGGCTTCTGGTATTCTTTTTGTGGCTATATTTTTTACTCACGGCTTCAATCGTGAATCCGCCGTTGCTTACGGAGGCACTATGGTTGCCGTTCTTATAACCGGTATTCTTGCGATACTCGCCGTAAACGGCACCGATTTGTCTGGTTTTGCATCAGATGAATCAATTTATCTGAATTTTAATACGCGAGGTTCAATCGATTTTACCTCTTTGTTACTTGGGGCAATCATCATTGGCGTTCTCGGTGTTCTCGATGATATCGCCATCACCCAAGCTGCAGTCGTTACCGAACTTTATAGCAGTAACCCAAATATGAGCAGACGCGAAGTTTACACCAGGGCAATCAGGGTTGGGCGCGAGCACGTCAGCGCACTAGTCAACACTCTCGTCCTGGCTTACACAGGTGCATCACTGCCACTCTTACTTTATTTTTATCTTTCTCCAGCAAGCTTTGGCGCCACAGTCAATTCCGAAATATTTGCCACAGAAATCGTGCGGACAATCGTCGGTAGTATCGGACTAATTCTTACCGTACCAATTGTCACATTGCTCGCAGTATTTTATCTGAAAGATTACAAATCTAAACACAATCATTCTCATTCGCACCACCACTAATTTTTATGAAAACCAAAGCAAAATTACCTCTACATACCAAAAACAATTCTCAATCGGTAATTTTGTCCTGCAACCACCTCACCAAACACTTTGGTATTTTGGAAATTTTGAACGATGTAAGTTTTGCCATTAGCAAAGGCGAGCGAGTAGGATTAGTCGGACCAAACGGCTCGGGCAAAAGCACCTTGCTCAAAATAATTGCTGGCCTTTTGGAAAAGGACGAGGGTATAATTACTTACTCGAAAAATACAAAAATCGAATACTTTCCTCAAATACACTTTGAAAATAAAAATCTGAGTGGTGGAGAAATCGCCAAAAAAGTGCTTGCTCCTATAATATCTTCGGGCGCCAACCTTTTTATCCTCGATGAACCAACGAACAATCTTGATTTGGATGGTCTAATAATGCTTGAAAATTTTGTAATGAAGAGCGATAAAGCATTTTTGATTGTCTCGCACGACAGAGCATTCTTGGATAGGACCGTCGACAGAATCATCGAGATTGATCCAGTTGTAAAAAAATTGTTTATTCACGACGGAAATTATTCCGATTATATAAAGTTTAGAGAAGCAAGGATTGAAAGGGAATGGAAAGAGTTTGCGGACAAATCAGAAAAGCTCGACAAACTTGGCGCCTCGGTAAAACAAAGACTATCGTGGGTTAAAGAAATAGAAAGCGAGAGAATGGGCATCAGAAAATTAGCCATACACGAAAAAGAGAAGCCAGCCGCAGCTTATTTGCGCGACAAAGAAGCCAAAGCAGGTAGACGGGCCAGAATTATGAGAGACCGGTTGGAAAAATTTGTGGAAAAAACAGAAGACATAGTAAAACCAGCACATTCCTTGCCTCTAAAAATTACATTCGACACCGAACATGGCAGTACAAAAGTTTTTGTCTTGAAAGATGTAGGAAAGAAGATGGGTAAGCGAATAATAGGCCCGGTAAATCTTTCTATCCAGTATAGAGATAGACTTCATATAATCGGTAAAAACGGCACCGGCAAAACAACATTGATAAAAATCTTACTCGGAGAAATTGCCGTCGATAGTGGCCTAGTCGAAAAAGGAGAAAACGTAAAAATCGGTTATATCTCGCAAGAGAGGTGGGCAAACAAAACAGACCAGACCGTGATAGATGAATTTGTGAGTAGAACCGAGACCAGCCAAACAAATGCACGCAAAATATTGAATAGATTTCGAATAACCACAGAGGATATACATAAAAAAGTTTCTGCGATTAGTCCTGGAGAATATTCTAGATTTGTAATAGCTGAACTTGTGGCATTAAAACCAAATTGTATTATTCTGGATGAGCCAAGCAACCATTTGGACCTCGAAGCACTAGAAGAATTGGAAAATGGGCTAGCAAAATATAAAGGAACCTTGATTGTCGTGAGTCACGACAGATACTTTGTGGAT
>CAZLFM010000042.1:0-4865 GCA_964558845.1 uncultured Candidatus Saccharibacteria bacterium | reverse complement strand
ATAAATTTCGTAAAGCGGTGGGCAAAAAGATTCCCGAGGAGATGGCTGAGCAGAAACAGAAGTTTATCAAAGGTTGCATCGAGCACAGTGGTTGGAGCGAAAAGAAGGCCAAAGAAGTTTGGGCGTGGATTGAACCCTTTGCTGCCTATGGTTTCAACAAGGCTCACTCAGTTTCTTATGGGCGCGTGGCTTATCAGACTGCCTATCTTAAGGCGAATTACCCTGGCGAATATATGCGCGCGGTGCTTTCTTCGGAATCGGGTGAAGTAGAAAAGGTGGCCGAGACGGTCGCCGAATGCAAGCGCATTGGGCTTGAAGTTTTGCCGCCCGATATCAACGAAAGCTTCAGCGACTTTACTCTGGTGCCAAATTCTGCTCACCAAACTATTCGCTTTGGACTGACCACAATCAAAAATTTCGGTGAAGGTATTGCGGGGGTTATTACCGCCGAGCGAAAGCAAAATGGACATTTCAAAAATCTCGAAGATTTTTTGTCGCGGGTTCACGATCGCAATTTGAACAAAAAATCTCTTGAAGCTTTGATCAAGTCTGGTGCGATGGATAGGTTTGGCGAGAGGGCTCAAATGCTCGCAAGTATGGATATACTTCTTGAATACAATAAAGAATCGCAGGGCAACAAATCTCAAGATTCACTTTTTTCTGGCGCTTCGGCTGAATCTTCTTTTTCTGCACTCAATCTGGCCAAAACAGAACCAGTTTCGATGAAAGAACGCTTGTCTTGGGAAAAGGAGTTGCTTGGTCTCTATGTCTCTGGTCATCCTCTCGAACAATACAAAGAAAAGTTAGCCGCGCAAAAATCAAATATAAAGAAAATAAAAGAGACGGGTAAAGAAGGCGAGGTGGTTGTGGTCGGCGGATTTTTGGAAGAAATAAAGGGCATACTGACCAAGACTGGAGAAAAGATGCTTTTCGTTAAGCTCACTGATCTTTCTGATTCAATTGAGCTGGTGGTCTTTCCGCGCGTGCTCACTGAGTTTGCCAGCATATTCGAGCCGGATACCTGCATTGCAGTCAAAGGCAAAGTTTCTATCCGTAATCCTGCCCGCAATGCCTCGCAAGGCTCGGCTAGCGTGGCAGGCGGGGACGAAAAAACCATCATTGCCGAAAAAGCTAAGAAGTTGTAACATTTGTTTTATGAATGAACTAAATAAATTGGAACAACAAAGACATTCTTTGGCCCACCTATTAGCGGCGGCGGTGAAGGAGCTTTATCCGGATGCCAAGGCGACAATTGGCCCGGCTATCGATAACGGCTTTTATTATGATTTCGACTTCCCTACTCCTATTTCCGATAGCGACCTACCAAAAATCGAACAGAAGATGAAGGCGATCTTGCCCAAGTGGCAGGATTTTAAAGGCCGAGAAGTCACTCCGCTAGACGCCAAGGAGTATTGGAAAAATAACGAATACAAACTAGAACTGATAGACGAACTTGTTGAGAAGGGCGAAAAAATAACATTTTATACGAGTGGCGATTTTACCGACCTTTGTCGGGGCGGACATATCGAAAATCCGGCTGACCAAATTTCGATTGATTCTTTCAAACTCGACAAAATCGCCGGTGCCTACTGGCGCGGGGATGAGAAGAAAAAGATGCTCACTCGCATTTACGGTTTAGCTTTTGAATCCAAAGAAGAGCTCGAGAAGTATGAAATACAAAGAATGGAAGCTGAAAAAAGAGATCATAAAAAAATTGGTAAGGAAATGAGACTCTTCACCATCTCAGAGCTTGTCGGTAAGGGTTTACCCATGTATCTTCCAAAAGGAAATATTATCCGTACAGAATTAGAGAATTTTATTCGCAATGAAAAAGAGAAGCTAGGATATTCGTTTGTAACAATTCCACACATTGCCAAAAAAGAGCTTTATATCCGTAGTGGACATCTAGGAAAATACGATGCCATGATGCCGATAATGACCGATAATAACGGAGAGGAATTTGTTTTGAAGGCTATGAATTGTCCGCATCATTTTGAATTGTACAACGCAGAGCAACATTCATATAAAGATTTACCATTTCGTATTGCAGAAAACACGGTCGTATATCGAAACGAGAAAAGCGGAGAGTTATCTGGTCTGCTCCGCGTAAAGGGTCTGTGTCAGGATGACACTCATCACATTATTAGGCAGGATCAAATTGAATCTGAAATAGAGATGATTTTGGGTTTGATGAAAAAAGTTTATAGTATTTTTGGTTTTAATGATTACAAAGTAGAAATATCAGTGCGAGATCCAAAAAATAAAGATAATTATTTTGGTGAGGATAAAGTTTGGGAAAAAGCAGAATCAATTTTGATAGAAGCGGTTAAAAAATGGGGTGTTGGATACAGCGTTGAAGAAGGTGAGGCTGCGTTTTATGGACCAAAAATAGACATTAGGATAAAAGACTCAATTGGACGAGATTGGCAGCTAACGACAATCCAGCTTGACTTCAATCAGCCTGAAAATTTTGAAATGGATTATGTAGGTGACGATGGCAAGAAACATCGAGTAGTTGTTTTGCATGTAGCTATTTTCGGTTCATTTGAAAGATTTTTTGGAATACTTATAGAACACTATGCTGGGGCTTTCCCTCTTTGGCTCTCGCCAGTGCAGGTCAAGGTAATACCGGTGCGAGAGACACACAATGGATACGCGGAAGAAGTTCTTAAGACTTTGAAAGATGCTGGCATTCGAGCCGAAGCGGATTTGGCTGATGAAAATCTGGGCAAAAAAGTGCGCGCGGCCAAAAATGACAAAATCCCCTATTGGATAGTTCTAGGCGACAAAGAAGTTGAAGCCAAGGAAGTGACAGTCGAAGCGCGAGGCCAAGACGGCGAAGGTGAAAAAATCGGCTCGCTCACTGTCGCAAATTTTCTCGAACGTTTGCTCACCGAAATCAAGGAGAAGAAATAATTGGCAAAAATAAAACGGCGACCAGTCCGTACCTCCTGTGGAGTTCTCGTGGTCGCCGTTACTGCCTCAACGATCCGTAGAATAGCAAAGAGGGCTTTATATATCAATGGTGGCAAGTTTTGCATTGCTCTGAATAAAACTTTTTCTAGAAGGGACGTCGGTGCCCATCAAAATATCGAAGATGCGGTCGGCTTCTTGCGCGTCTTCGACCATAACTTGTTTTAGGATGCGACGTTTCGGATCCATTGTGGTCTCCCACAATTCTTCGGCATTCATTTCGCCGAGACCCTTGTAGCGTTGAACTGCAATTTTAGAGGTTTTAGCTGAGAGTTTAGTCTCTTCCTCGATTTCTTCTTGTTCTTCAGAATTTTCTGTGATTTCTTCAACCTCCAAGGTTTCTACTTCGTCAACAGAAACGCTGGCTCCAAGTTTCTTCAAAACCTTGGCCTTTTCGTCGTCGCTATAGGCGTAATGAATCTCTTTGCCTTTTTTGATTTTATAAAGTGGCGGTTGGGCGATGTAAGCAAAGCCCCCATCGATAATTGGACGGAAATATCGATAAAGAAGAGTCAGGATAAGAGTGCGAATGTGAGCACCGTCAACGTCGGCATCGGTCGCGATGATAATTTTGTGATAGCGCAGTTTGCTGATATCAAATGTGTCGCCGATTGCGGTGCCGAGAGCTACAACCAAATTTTTGATTTGTTCGCTCGCAAGCATTCGGTCGAGGCGAGCTCGTTCGATATTTAAGATTTTGCCTCTAAGTGGCAAAATTGCTTGAGTGCGTCTGTCGCGACCAGCTTTGGCGGTGCCTCCGGCTGAGTCTCCTTCCACAATAAACACCTCAGACTCATCGGCATTTTTGGATTGGCAGTCGGCTAGTTTACCTGGAAGTGTCATACCCTCAAGAGCACCCTTGCGCAAAATCGAATCTTTGGCCGCTTTGGCCGCTTTGCGCGCACGCAAAGCCAGCACCACTTTGCCAATGATAGCTTTGGCATCGTCTGGATTTTCTTCTAGAAATTCGGCAAAAGCTGAGCCAAATGTCTCTTCTACCATGCCACGGGCTTCCACACTGCCTAATTTAGCTTTGGTTTGGCCCTCGAATTGGATTTCGCGCAATTTGATAGAAATGACGGCGGTCAATCCCTCGAGTACATCATCTCCTGTAAAGCTATCATCGCCATCTTTGATCAGATTGTTTTTCTTGCCATAAGTATTCAAACTTCGGGTCAGAGCGGTTTTGAAACCGGTGATGTGGGTGCCGCCTTCGACGTTGTAAATATTGTTGGCAAAAGGCATTATGCGGGCCGAAATGTCGTCGACATATTGTAAGGCCACCTCGACTGATTCGAAATTTTCGTTGCGTTTTTCAACGTAGAAAATATTTTTGTGAATTGGCTTTTGGGTGTGATTGTAAAATGTAATCAGCGACACCAGCCCGCCTTCAAAATAAAAGCTCATACTCGGAGCATCAAGCCCAAGCTCACGCAGGTAAAAGCACTCGGTATCACTCACTTTGACTTTAGACTCGCGCAAATCAAGCACGCTAATTCGAAGGCCTTTGACCAAGTAGGCTTGCTGGCGCAGGTGCTGAACTACTTTGTTGAAATCAAACTCTATACCTTCTTTGAATATTTCGGCATCTGGTTCGAAAGTGATGATGGTGCCGTTGAGTTTGGAAGAGCCGATTTTCTTGACCGCCGCCTTTTTCTTACCTTTTGAATATTCTTGGACGAAAATTCCGCCGTCTTTGTGGACCTCTGCTCGCATATAGACAGAAAGTGCGTTGACGACTGAGGCGCCGACGCCGTGCAGGCCGCCCGATACTTTGTAACCATCGCCACCGAATTTGCCTCCGGCGTGGAGAGTGGTCAGAATCGTCTCAAGTGCCGAGACCTTGGTTTGTTTGTGAGTGTCGACTGGGATACCTCGGCCGTTGTCGGCGA
>CAZLFM010000041.1:0-5490 GCA_964558845.1 uncultured Candidatus Saccharibacteria bacterium | reverse complement strand
AAGCCATTGACCGCTTTATGGAGTATATGAAAGAAAATATGGGCAACAAACTAACCGCCCTAGAATACTCCGAAGTTCGCGAAGCAATCTTGAACCAAGAAATTTGCCCTTCAATGCGCTTGCTCTGGTCGGCAGGCAGAGCTTGCAAAAAGACCAACGTCTGCTCGTACAACTGTGCTTACATAGCTCCAACTACTTGGCGTGATCTTTCTGAAATAATGTATGTTTCGATGTGTGGCGCGGGTTGTGGCTTCTCGGTTGAGCCCGAAAATGTTGGCAAATTCCCTCAGATTCAAAAACAAACTGGCAAAATGGCTCCAAAAATTGTCGTCGAAGATGACAAGGTGGGTTGGTGCAAAGCTTTTGTTGCTGCTTGCGAAGCTTGGGAAAAAGGTTTTGACGTCGAAATCGATTATTCTTTGGTCAGACCAGCTGGAGCCAAACTGGCTACTATGGGGGGCCGAGCTTCCGGTCCAGAACCTTTGCAAGAATTGATGCGATTTACTAGACGCAAGATGCTCGCTAGGCAGGGTCGCAGACTAACTACTCTCGATTTGCACGACATTATCTGTCAAATTGGTTTGATTGTGGTTGCAGGTGGCGTGCGCCGTTCGGCTTTGATTTCGCTCTCTTCGCTCGACGACACCGAAATCCGTGATGCCAAAAAGGGTGCCTTCTGGCAAACCGAGGGTCAACGCTCGATGGCCAACAACTCGGCTGTCTACGAAGTCAAACCAACAGCCGGAGAATTTTTGCAAGAATGGACTTCGCTCGTAACTTCTGGTTCTGGCGAAAGAGGCATCTTCAATCGTGGTGGTTTGGAAAATCAAATGCCAAAAAGGCGTTGGGAGCTCTTGAAGAACGAAAAGCAAATCGGCGTCAATCCTTGTGGCGAAATTTACTTGCAATCCAAGCAATTCTGCAACCTGACTTCCATTGTAGTGCGACCAAACGATGATATGGAAAATCTAAAGCGCAAAATGCGATTGGCGACTTTGGTCGGCACCTATCAAGCCACTTTGACCAACTTCGAGTATCTTTCAAAAGATTGGAAAGAGAATTGCGATCGTGAGCAATTGCTCGGTGTTTCGATTACCGGTTATTACGACAACAAGCTTGTGCGAGATGACAAAAATCTAGCTAGCTTGCGCGAAGAAGCCATCAAGGCCAACAAAAAATACGCCAAGCGCTTTGGCGCCAACGAATCGACCGCCATTACCTGTGTCAAACCTCACGGCAACTCTGGCCAACTTCTCGGAGTCGGTTCGGGTATGCACACTTGGTATGCCAAATATTACATTCGCCGAGTTCGAATCTCTGTTACTGATCCGCTTTTGCAACTCGCCAAAGACCAAGGTGTGCCAGTCCATCCAGAAGTTGGTTACTCCACTTCCAACGCTTCGACTATGGTCCTCGAATTCCCTTGCAAAGCTCCAGAGGGCGCGCTGGTCAATAAGGATGTGACCGCGCTCGAAATGCTCGAGGAATGGAGGCGTCTCAAAGTGCACTTTACCGAGCACAATCCATCAGTCACTATTTATGTCGGTGATGATGAATGGATACAGGTGGCCAACTTCATTTACAAAAATTGGGAAATCGTGGGCGGTCTTTCCTTCTTGCCACGCGACAATCACGTCTATCAACTCGCGCCATATGAAGAAATAACCAAAGAAGAATACGAGAAGCGCTCCAAATCGCTCAAGCATATCGACTTCTCCAAACTTCTCTCTTACGAAAAGCACGACCAAACCATTGGTGCCAAAGAGCTGGCCTGCGTCGGCGGAGTCTGCGAAATCGATGTCGTGCCTCAAGTTTCTGCTAGTGCCTAAACCTATACGTCTGCCCACAAACTGAACTGACTTGTTTTTCTGTTCTAATTAGAGTATAAAGCTGGTGGAGGTGTTAAATGGCTTTCGGGTTCAAGATACTCATTGCGATCCTTCGTCGCAACTACCCGCAAGTATGCTTTTGGGTGGGAAGAACGAGCCGGCTTTTGTTTGCGAGCCAAAAGGTTGGCCCCGACAAAACTTCCCCAGAGTTTATCTATTTCGCAGTAGCCGAAAGGAACGGGATCTTTTCGCTATCAGACTTCGCCAGTTTTCAAAGGGAAGACTGGCCCAAAGGCAGTCTCTCAGCCGTTGATTTGAAACCCGAGGAGGTATTCCCAATCCTCCGACAGATTTTCGACCGAGAGGGAGTGGTAAGAGCTGAAAGAGAGGAGGAAGAGCACCCGCAGGCGTAAGCCGGCGGGTGCTAACTGGTTATAAAACCCTAGAAAAATAATCTAATTTTCAATAGTATACAAAATTACGAGATTTGTGCGATCGCATAAAAGTCGTAAATCGAAGGTTTGATACTTTTTGAGTGGATTAGTAATTCACTCAAGAGTTTACATTTTTGGAATTTAGTTTGGTATAATTGTGGGTATGGAGAACAAAACTATTCGTGTCGGTATAAATGGTATGGGGCGAATCGGGCGAGCATTTTTCCGCTTGGCTCAAAACAATCCAGAAATTGAAGTGGTAGCCGTGAATGACCTTGGTGATATAGACAACATTGCTTACCTGATGAAATACGATACGGCATATGGACCCGCTCAGTTTCAAATATCAGTAAGTCAGGATAAGAAAAAACTCATTGTATCGCCCCACTCCGCCTTGGCTACGCGGGACGGAAAGGAAATAACTTTCCTTTCCGAGAAAGATCCAACCAACTTACCTTGGGGTGCGATGAATGTGGACATTGTAATCGAATCGACGGGCGCCTTTACAACTTTTGAAAAAGCCAAGGCTCATATCACCGCCGGAGCAAAAAAAGTGGTTATTACCGCACCGGTCAAAGACGCTCCGGCCGACGACAGTCAAGCGACGATTCTGATGGGTGTTAATTGTGATCTACTCAAAGAAGGCAAACTCACCATAACTTCCAACGCGTCTTGTACCACCAATGCAGGTTCTCCACTTATCCAAATTTTGAATGAAAAGATCGGTATAGAAAAGGCGGTGCTCAACACGGTGCATGGCTACACTGCCAGTCAGTCAATCGTGGATGGACCAGTAAAGAAGCCCGCCCGACCGAATGAATCCGGTCATTCGGGCGGGGATTGGAAAGAGGGCAGAGCTGGCGCTCAAAATATTATCCCGACCACGACCGGCGCCGCGATTGCAGTGACCAAAGTTATCAAAGAGCTAGAAGGTAAGTTTGACGGACTTTCGATGCGTGTGCCGATTGTGGCTGGCTCTATTGTCGATGTGACTTTCGTTGCCAAGAGAGATACAACTGTCGAAGAGATTAACAATATTTTGAAAGAAGCGGCAGGGAGTGAGCATTGGAGTGGGATTTTTGCAGTGACCGAAGACCCGATCGTTTCTTCTGATGTGATTGGCGCTCTCTATGGCTCGATTGCTGACCTTGGGCTCACGCGAGTTATCGGTGGCAACCTAGTCAAAGTCTGCGCTTGGTATGACAACGAGATGGGCTACACCGCGACTCTCATCAAACATGTCCTAAAAATGGGAAAGTATTTAAATTAACCTAATTATTCTAATTAACCTAATTGACCTAAAAAATACCCAATGACCAAATTTAAAAATTGAGAATTATTTAGAATAATTAGAGTACTTAGTATAATTAGAACAATTTATGACAATCTACTTTGCCTCAGATCATGCAGGATTTGAAATGAAAAATGCGCTTTTGCCTTTTGTGAAAAGTTTGGGTCACGAAGCTTTTGACTTTGGTGCTTCCGAACTCGACAAGGCAGATGATTACCCTATCTTTATCGAAAAGGCGGCGCTCGAGGTCTATAACAATCCAGGTAGTTCGAGAGCGATTATAATTGGCGGCTCGGGCCAAGGCGAAGCCATAGTGGCCAACCGCTTTCCCAATGTCCGCGCCGCTGTCTATTATGGTGGTGAGGAAGAGATCATCAAACTTTCGCGCGAGCACAATGATGCCAATGTCTTGTCTTTGGGAGCCAGATTTTTGTCTATTGATGAGGCGAAGAGCGCCATCGAGCTTTGGCTCAAAACTCCATTTTCCAAAGAAAGTCGACACATCAGACGTCTCAAAGAAATAGATGAGATGGAAGAATCGCTCTATAAAAACCCCTAATTTATGATTGAAGTTATACCTGCGGTCATACCGCCAAATTTGAATGTAGTCAGAGAAACCTTTTCCAAAGTTTTGGGCCTCTGCAAAAAAGTGCAGATGGATGTAGTTGATGGTCATTATGCTCCGGTTACAACTTGGCCGTTTGGCCCGGGCCAAATGGAAGAGCTTTTGCAGATGGTCAGGGGTGAAGAAAGATTTCCTTTTATAAATGATTTTGATTTTGAAATAGATATGCTGGTTTTGCATCCGGTCGAGTATCTTTCTGATTTTCTTTCGATTGGTGCCAAAAGTTTTGTGGTCCACCTCGATTCGACTGATCACGTCAAGGTTTGTCTCGAGACAATCAAAAACGCTGGTTGCGAAGCAGGCCTTGGTATCAAACCATCGGGTAAAATGGAAGAATTGCTCAAATTTTTACCCCTGACTAATTTCGTCCAGTTTATGGGCAATGACCGAGTAGGCTTTAATGGCGTCGAGCTTGATCCAAAACTTTTGCCTATAATCGAAGAGTTCCACCGGATGCACCCTTCGGTGCCGATTCAAGTTGACATCGGCGTCAATTTTGAGACCGCACCCAAACTAGTCAACGCCGGAGTTACTCGCCTTATCTCCGGCTCGGCAATCTTTGAAGGCGACAACATAAAACAAAACATCGCCCGCCTGGCAAATTTGTAAGGTGACTAAATTGAAAAAGGGAAAAGGGCACCAGTTACCCGCCGATGCCCTTAAGCGTGTAGATTCTCAGAGGCTTCAGGGAAGCTCTTTGAACCAGCTTAAAAGAAGTATACCGTTAGCGTGTTTAATAATCAAAAGGTCGGAGTGTTGAAAGTTGGACTTGGATTAAAATTGATTGTGAAGTAGAATTAATCAATGCCTCCACAATTTCAACAATTTCAAAATCAGACTTCTCCGGTCATTAAACCAAATGAGAGTCCACAGCCAAATAAAAAGAAGCGTGGATTGAAATTCATTGTCTTAGGGCTTGTGCTTTTGGTTGTAGCCATTGGCCTTTCACTTTGGTCAGCCAAAATTAAGTCGCAAAAATCTGGGCCCAATACTCTCAACTTCACTGCTCAAACACAAGATGAATTCGCCGATTATAAAACCTATCGCAATGAGCAGTATGGATTCGAGTTTAAGTATCCACCTCAATATGAGGTATATATTGATATCCCAAACACAATTCTCGTTATTCAACCCAAAGATAAGAATATAAAGAATGAACCAGTCAATAATCTAAAAATCCAAGTTATCGATAATCCAAAAAAAGTCGAGATAAGAGAATGGTGGAACAATTATGGTCCATATACGTCAGAGGCGATTAAGAAAATGGGTTTTGGTCCGACCACTTTTCCAATCGTAGATAAGATAGTTGAT
>CAZLFM010000040.1:0-5763 GCA_964558845.1 uncultured Candidatus Saccharibacteria bacterium | reverse complement strand
ATAATAAAATCTTTGAGGTCGCTTACATCGATCTCGACTTCTCCGCGAATCAAATCAGTGAATTTAATTTTGCCACCAGGATTGCGAAAGCGCACTACTTCCCTATTTTCACCTTCGGTTTCTTCGGAAATATAAGCTGAACCCTTACTAATTAATTCTTGAATTTTGTTTTTGTAAATCTCAGTTCGTTCACTTTGTTTCAATATTGGACCTTCGTGTGCAAACCCAAGCCACTTGAGTGAGTCATAAATATCATCCTCGTATTCTTTTTTACTCCGCTCTTTGTCTGTATCTTCCATACGCAACAAAAAATGACCGTTGTTTTGTTTGGCAAAAATATAATTATACAGAGCGGTTCGCACGCTACCCATATGCATAAGACCTGTCGGGCTTGGCGGAAAGCGGACTATAATGCCTTTGTTTGTTGACATAGGGCTATTATAGCAGAAATTGGCTCATTTTATACCTATCACCCCCCTGCCCCCCTCTTAAATTAAGCGGGGGGTTGGCCTTCGGAGGCTGTGGTTAGAATTGATTTTAGTGCGCCTTCGGGGTTTGAAATTATTTCATTATTCCAAAAACGAATGGTTTGGATATTTGCGTTTCTCAAATAATCATCCCGGTCTTTGTCGTAAATCCTAGCCTCCGGATTTTTGTGCTGTTCGCCATCGAGCTCAATCGCTAGCCGGACTTTTGGACAATAAAAATCAAGGATATATGGACCAACACTGTATTGCCTAGTAAATTTCAATCCTCCGAGTTTGCTACCTTTGAGAAATTGCCAAAGAATTTTTTCGGCCTCGGTTGCATTTTTTCGGAGTTCCTTTCTACGATCTCTTAGGATGCTGTTTTGAAAAATAAAGCCGTCGTTCATTTTGGTTTTCGGTACCCCCTCTTACATTAAGAGGGGGCTAGGGGGTGATACTTATCCCTCCTCATGCCCCAAGGCCATCGAAAGTAATTCGGTCGCGATTTTGTCCGCGGCATCTGGTTTGAAAAAGGCTTTGGCCGAGTCGGACATCTTTTGGTAAAGCTCTTTGTTTTCGATAATTCGGCGAATTTCGGAAACGAAAATATTGGGTTTGAGATTTTCTTCTTCTATAACCGACGAAGCGCCGCTTGAAGAATATGCGTAAGCATTCTTGGTTTGGTCGTGGCTAGTTGCCTCGGGTATTGGGATGATGATTGAAGGCTTGCCCCACGAAGCAATTTCGAAAATGGTCGAACCAGCTCTGCTAACGATTATTGAGGCTGAGCCCGCGGCCATACCCATCTCGAGCGAATTCATATAGCCGAAAGGTTTGTAGCGCTTTTTGAATGGATTGTCGAGCAAAATCGCGTCGGCTGATTCTTTGATTATTTCTAGGTTATTCTCGCCAGTCTGATGAATAATTTGAAAATGTTTGACCAGCTCGGGCAGAGAATCCATCACAATGTTGTTGATGGTTTCTGAACCTTGGGACCCGCCCATTACAAAAATGGTCGGCAGGCTTTCGTTGAAATCAAAAAATTCAAAGGCCCCAGAGGTTAGTGGTATCAGCTTTTCGGCCAAGATTGGCTGTCCGGTGTGAGCAACTTTGTTTTCGGGAAAAAAGGCAATCGCTTGTTTGTAAGAGACGGCGATTCTTTTGGCGAAACCGCCGGCCCATTTGTTGACTCGGCCAGGCGCTGAGTCTGATTCGTGAATAAAAACTGGTATGCGCAAAATTCGAGCTGCGAGAAGCGTTGGGAAGCTGGCATAGCCGCCTTTGCCAAAAACCACGTCGGGGAAAACGTCGAACAAATCAAAGAAAGTAGAAATTACGCCCCAACCGGTTTTGAACAAATCGAAGAAGTTTTTGATTGAAAAGTAGCGACGCATTTTGCCGGCGGTGACCTTTTTGAATTCGATATCATGGTCGTAGAGGAGGCCTTGGTTGTAGGGGGAAACAGAGAAAAAATACATCTTGGGTGTCAGAATCTTTTTCTCTTTGGCTATTTTTTTGATCGACTCGACAATGGCAATAATCGGATAAAAGTGTCCGCCGGTGCCTCCGCCTGTAAATACGATTTTCATTTTTGTTTGATTATTTTTGTTTGCCTAGAAATGTTCATCACGATGCCGACTTCGAGTAGTGTGATGAAGAGCGCTGTCCCACCATGGCTAATAAAAGGCAGAGGTATGCCGGTCAGGGGCAATACACCAATCATTCCGCCGATATTAACGAATGCTTGAGACACAATAAGTATAACAATGCCGATAGAGAGAAGTCTACCAAATTCATCCGGCGCGCCCGAAGCTATTTTGAGTCCATACAGACCAAAAAGAACGAAGGCCAAAATTATAAAAAGTCCGCCAGCGAAGCCAAATTCTTCGGCTGCCACGGCAAAGACCGAGTCGCCGACTGGTTCTGGTAGATATTGGAACTTTTGGACACTCTGGCCAAAGCCCCTACCCCAGACTTCGCCCGAGCCGATAGCAATAAGTGATTGACGCAATTGGTAGCTGGTGGTCAGAGTGTTTTCGGCCGGCCTGAGCATTGAGGTGATGCGTTGCATTACATATGGTCGCATAAAGGCAAGAGAAGCGAGACAAACTGCGCCGATTATAAGTATAGAAAGAACGTGATTCCATTTGGCACCAGCTGCAATATACATAGCCAGAGCAGAAAATACGATGACCGCAAATGTATCCGTGTCGGGTTGAGCAAGCAGGATGACTCCGACTATGGCGGTTAGCACTAAAAATGGCAAAAGTCCCCAACGAAAGGTAGCCATTTTTTGTTTGAAAGCAGAGGCCCAAGCCGAAAAATAAATAACAAATCCGAGTTTTAGAAGCTCTGATGGTTGGAGGGTTATAAACCCTAGGTCAATCCATCGACTTGCTCCGCCGTGAGGCAGGCTTATTTGGGGAATAAAAACAAGTAGAGTCAGCAGAATGGAAAATATGAAAATAAAGATAGAAAACTTTTTCCAAATTCGATAATCAATTCGGGCGGTCAAGACGCAAGCGATAGAACCCAAGAAAAGCCCAAGAAAAAGCTGGCTAAAAGCTACGCTAGAAAACTTGAGCGGATTTTGGGCCAAGATACCGAGCGAAGCAGAACTGAAAATAAAAAAGCCACCAACGGCGAGGATGATGGTCCACAACATAAAAGGTCTGTTTATTTTGCCCAATCCCTTTTGCATAAAGCTATTTTAGCACAATGCTAGCCTATTAGAGCCAGGATTATACCGAGAATGGCCGAGACGAAGCCAAAAATCCAATAGCGCATTGTAACTTTGTAAGCTGGCCAACCGATGGCTTCGAAGTGGTGATGCACCGGAGCGACCAAAAAAACCTTTTTGCCTCGGATTTTTTTGGACAAGACTTGAATAATGTCGGAGGCGACAGTAATAACGAGGGGCAGAGCAATGATTGGCAAAACCAAGATTCCATAACCATCGCCAAGGGCGTCGGTCATAAAGGCGACGATACCAAGAGTGATGGTCAGCCCCATCATACCGGTGTCCGACATATAATATCTGGCAGGCGGAATATTGAACCAAAGAAAAGCCAAGATACCACCGAGCACGGTGGCACAAAAAGCGGCGAGGTCGTATTGCTGTTGATAAAAAGCGATACCGCCATAGGCTCCAAAAATTGCAGCAAACACTCCGCCCGAAAGTCCGTCGATGCCGTCGATTACTCCGCCAGCATAAATAGCGATGATGACAATGATAAAAAATGGAATAAAGAAAATGCCGAGATCGAGCGACCCAAATACCTGGGGCATACCCAGAGTATGAACATCGAGCTTGTAATAAAACCAGAGGGCGCACAAAAGAGCGATGAGCCCTACGGTCAGAAGTCTTTTGGTCAAAGACAGTCCCCCACCAATATAACCACCTTCGGGAATTTCGCGCGTGACTAGGTAATCATCGATGAGTCCGATGAGCCCACCGAGGAGAAGGGTTGCAAGGGGTATCCAGGTTTGGTTGCGGGAGAGAAAGTCGAGGTTGATTAGGGTTTCGCTACTTACAAATTCGGCCAAAAGCCAAATGATTGAAACCGTGATAAAGGTCGAGCCCCAAACTACGATACCGCCCATTCTGGGCGTCTTTTTGACCTCGTCTTTGTGTAGAGAAGCAGAGATGGTGGCTTCCTCACCGTCTATGGTTTTTTTGACGCTCGTCTTCTTCCACATCTTGTGCTTATAAAGAAAGTCGGTCAGAGGTGGCGTGATGAGTATGCCAAATATGAAAGCCAGGACGGAAGGCAAAAATACTTTGACGATATCGATAATCATATTAAAATTTTAAATTCTGATTTTTAATTTTGAATTTGTTTTCGAGCCGCATCGACCAGCTTTAGTGTATCTTCAAATCGGCCCTCTTGCGAAGAGCCCAAAACGGCGATGATGATTGGCCGGTTTAGACCTGTGTCGAAAGCAATGACTAAGTTGCCACCAGCTAGATTGGTATAACCAGTTTTGGAAGCAAGGAGCCCTGGTATTTGGTCGACTTTTGAATTGGTATTCATTGCGTTGTAGACGCTGGCCGAACTTTTGATTGAGATGTTGTTGTAACGAGTGGCCTCGAGCAATTTGGGGAATTGCTTTATGGCGTATTCAAACATTAGCCCGACGTCTCGTGCCGAGCCGTAAGCTCCGCCCTTGTCCGCATCTCGGTCTAGGCCGTGTTCGTTCCAAAAGTGGCTGTTTTCGGCGCCGATAAAGCCTGCTGTCTCATTCATCTTTGATATAAAGTCCGACATTGTGCCACCCATCTTTTGTTCTGAGGCTCGCGCTAGAGCATGTGCGCCATCGTTGGAAGAAGTAATCAATACAAAATCTATAAGGTCGTGAGCTTGCCACCTTTCACCAACCACCAAATTGGAATCGCCTTCTGGTGCCAAATCTTCTTGGGTGATGACGATTGGATCATTTGGACTCAAGACTTGGCTCGCGGTGATTGCGGTCATTACTTTGGTCAAAGAAGCGAGAGGCAAGGCGATGTCTGGATTTTTGGAAAAAATTTCTTGTCTGTTGACTACGTCCCAAACCAAGACGGCTTTGGATTCGAGAGTGATATCTTCAAAATAATTTGGTTTCGTTGCTACTTCTTTGGCGGTAACTCTGTTTTTCTCGCCACTTACGAGGATGCCAAAAATTATTATCGAAAAGATTGAAAGCAAAAATAAAGCTCGAACAAAATATTTTGTTCTTTTTTGGATTTGGTTGTCCGTCGCTAGCAATTGGTTGTTTGTAAATTCTTCGTTCATAAATTTTGCTATGTTTGGTTTTGTTCGTTTTCTTCTGTTTCGAGTAGGTCAAAGGCTTGTCCGAGCTCCTTTTCCAAACTCTCAAATTCTGGCAATTTGGATAGGTCGTCGATACCGATGTGGGCCAAAAGCAGAGCTGTGGGCTTGTAAATAAAGCCCCTTTGATCGTCTTTTGATTGCGCTCTTTCGACTAGCCCTCGGGTTAGCAAGTTGCGAAGGATGAAAGAAGAATTGACTCCGCGAATAAAATCAATTCGTCTTCTGCTCACACCCTCCTTATTATAAAGGATAATCGCCAAGGTTTCGAGCCCAGCTTTGCCTATCTCTTTGCTCATTTCGTCTTTGGCCATTTGCTCGATAAGCGTTGACATTTGAGGGGCGGTTGCGAGACTGGCTTCCCCGTCGGTCAAAATAAGGCAGATTCCCCTACCATCGAGCGATGTTTGCAAATTTTGGAGTCCTTGCCTAACCTCGCCTTCATTTGCACCCAAAATACCCGCGAGCTTCTTTATCTCTACCGG
>CAZLFM010000039.1:0-5770 GCA_964558845.1 uncultured Candidatus Saccharibacteria bacterium | reverse complement strand
GCCCAAATGAGAGTGCTTGTTTACGGCGCCCTCTTGGTTATACTTATGCTCTATAGACCGCAGGGGTTGTTAGGAGAATATAAGTTGTAATTTGGTCAAATTTGTGCTAAATTTACGTCATAAATACTCATGAATATTCTAAGCAAAAAAACAAGACTAGATATGCGAGAAGTTTCTAATGCCCTCGATATTCCAGAAGAGGCGGTTTTGGAAAGGGCGGTATCTTTTTTTTCAAACGCTGTTAGAAGTGAAATTGATCTTAAAAAAGAATTTGATTTTTGGGATCGTCTAAGTGATGAAGCTTGGCTATCTACTCGGCTATAACTCACGACGATGAAAAGAGGAGAAATTTGGATTGTTGATGCTGGAGTTTCAGATGGTCACGAACAGTTCGGGGTCAGACCAGCTGTTGTTGTTTCTGATGTGGTTGGATCTACGGTCATTGTGATTCCTTGTACCACAAATTCCAAAGCTCTAAAATATCCTTTTACAATAGAACTCCGTTCCTCAAAGACGAATAATCTTGATGTTGATTCGATTGCTCTAGTTTTTCAAATAAGAGCGATAGATGTTAAAAGATTGAAAAATAAAATTGGTTCTTTGAGTAAATCCGATCTTAAGCTTGTTAACCAACAAATAAAAAAATTATTAAAAATATAAAATTGATTATATGAAAAGCAAAATTATTTGGATAGTTGTGGCGATGGTAGTGGTCGGGGGACTGGTGTGGATGAACAAAGCTAAGGGTCCTGCTACCTCGGGGGAGGTAATCAAGATTGGGGCCGTCCTCTCTCTTAGCGGTGATGCGGCTCAAGACGGCGAAAATATTATGAATGGATTGGAATTGGCCAAAGCTGATTTGGCTGCAAAAGGTGTAGCCGTTGATCTAATTTATCAAGATGACAAAACAGATCCTAAAAACACAGTTAGTGCAATTAATTTGATGGCTACCCAAGACGTAGAAGCAATGATAGGGCCAACATGGAGCTATTTGGCTGATGCGGGTTTGCCAACAGCGGAAAGACTTGGGATAACAGCGGTAATGCCGGCAAATACTTCTGAGTATGTGGGTGTAAAAACTCCCTATGCCTTCTTCACATCTCCAAAGGTGGGCAATATAGAACCTTTGCTTACAGAATGGCTCAAGAAGAACAACAAAAAACGAGTTGCGATAATAAGTAACCAAGGTGCTTGGTACGATACTGTCACAAATACAGTCATAAAATCAGTACAAAATTCTGGCGGGCAAGTAGTTTTTGAGGAGAGAATTCCTTTCGGTTCCGAAGTTGATACAATGCCAACTATAATTTCTAAACTTAAAAATGTTGAAAGTGATTTGGTGTTTACAGAAATCGATGATCAATTAGGAATTGTGGTGATGTTGAAGAAAATCCAAGAGCAAAATATCCCAGCTGAAATTATGTCTGTAACCACCAGCATTAATCGTATAATCAAAGAAGAAAAGGTTGATATAAGTAAATTGAGCAAGTTGTATATCATCGCGCCTGAATCCTCCAAAGAATTTCAGGATCGATATCAGGCTAAGTTCGGTGAGCTTCCAGGAGCATATTCTGATAGGGCCTACGATAGTTTGATGCTCCTAGTAGAAGCGATTCAAAATAAAGGTGAAATGTCACTGAATGAATATTTGAGTGGCAAAACTGATTATAAAGGCTTTGTAGGAAGGTATCGATTTGATGCAAATGGTGATATTTCGGAAGGTGATTGGCTCATCAATACATTAAAATAAAGTTGATTAGTAAAAATCAAATGAAAAGCAAAATTATTTGGATAGTTGTGGCGGTAGTGGTAGTTGGGGGAGCGGTGTGGATGAATCAATCCCGTCAAAATACTGAACTTACGGGAGAAACAATCAAGATTGGGGCCATACTGCCAATGAGCGGTGATTTCGCTGTGTTTGGCGAAGCTATAAACAAAGGGGCACTGCTTGCAATAGACGAGGCAAAAGCTCAAGGTATTGATATTCAGTACATTAGCGAAGACGATCATTCGACCGCTGTTGGAAGCACGAACGCCGCTAATAAACTCATAAAGACGGACAAAATTGACGGAGCAATCACGGCAACAGTTCAAGAAGTAAAACCGGTTGCACCTATATTTCTGTCCGCTGGGATTCCGCTTATTGCAACGTGGGATAGTAATGATTACATCAAGTCTGCCGGTAAAGATATATTTACCATAGGATTTTCTACTGAAGGGGCAGGGCAAAAGATGGCAACGTATGCCAAAAATAACCTCAAACTTTCTAAGGTGGCAGTAATAGCCCAAGAAGATGATTGGTCCTCTCTTATAGCAAGTAGCTTCGAAAAGAAATTTAAGGAGCTGGGCGGTTCGGTTGTGGTCAGCGAAAGAGTAAACCCAAGTCAAAAAGATTTTCGTACTGTTTTGGCTAAAATTAAAACTGCGGGAGTAGATGGAATTTATTTCCCATTTTTACCTAATACAATCGCCCCTTTTGCAAAACAAGCTCGTGAACTTGGTATAAGCGGAATACTCATGACAGGAGACAGCATTTCTCTTGATGAAGTTGCTCAGGCGGGAAGCAGTGCTGAAAATATGTACTTTACAAATCTTTATGCGGAAAATACTAAAGATTTAGAATCAAAGTATGAAGCTAAATTTGGAGAAAAGGGTGATATGACTTTTGTTTCTTTTGGATACGATGGCGTCAAGACACTTATTGAAGCTGTAAGAATTAGCAGAAAAGATGGCATTTCGGTATCTGATGCAATGCGTAAAGTTGATATACGTGGCTTAGATCGCAAAATCAATTTTGATGGAAGGCAGTATTCAGAGAAACTAGAGTATTTATATAAGGTCGAAAATGGAGAATTTGTTGAGGTACAAAAATAATATGAAAAAAATCCTCTCAATCTTAATAATCGCAGTTGTTATAGTTGGAGGTTATTTCTTATTTAATAAAAAGCCTAACGAAAATGGTGCTGGCCCTATAAAAATAGGGGCACTCCTTAGTTTAACGGGGGGTGCTTCAGCGTGGGGAGAAAATGCCCAAAAAGGTATCATGCTTGCCGTTGAAGAGATTAATAAAGAAGGAGGAATTAATGGCAGAGAAATAGAGGTAGTCTATGAAGATACTGCAAGCGACCCCAAACAAAGTGTATCTGCTTACCAACATCTTATGGCAACAGAAGACCCTGTGGCTCTCATAGGCCCATTAAATCAAACGGAGACTGCATCAGTTATATCACTAATTAATAAAGACGAGATACCAACATTTATCCCAGGGTTTTTACCTCTCCAGGATAGAAAGGATATTAACAACCCTATATTTGTTTGGACTGACGCTGAAAGTGAATCAGCTCTTTTAGCTCAACATATCTACGAAAAAGGAGTTAGAAAAGTGGGTGTTATTGGTACACAGGATGCTTGGGAGAATACAGTTACTATGGGATTTGTGAATAAGTTTAAAGCTCTTGGTGGAACCATTACAGATTTGGAGATAGTTCAACCTACTGCAGAAGATATGAAGTTACCCGCAACAAAGGTGGTGGCGTCAAAACCAGAGGCTATCTATCTTGGAACCTATTATCAATTCGTTAATTCAATAAAGGAGATAAGCAACCAAGGATATAAAGGTGAACTTTATGGAATAGAGATTGACGACTACTTGGCTGGAGAAACTGCTTCTTGGTCGAATGGACTAAAATTTATAGCTCCTGATTATTATTCAGAAGAATTTATAAATAAATTCAAAACTAGATTTAATATTGCTCCTGGTATGCCAGCTGGGCAATCCTACGACACTGTAAAAGCGATTTACTCGATACTTAAAAAGAGTCAGAACAAAGAAGACATTTTATCTGAAATGAAGAATTTCAAAAAGTATCAAGGAGTCTCTGGGGAACTTAATATAACCTCTGATGGTAAAAGTCATTTACCATTAGCTCTGTTCGTCCTTAATAATGGGAAGGTAAGTAGGTTACAATCATTACCATAATACCGGTACTTGCTACCAAAAATTTAGAGAAACGATTTGAGGGGGTTTGTGGTATAATACAGGGGTTATGAGTATTGAGGAAATAAAAGAAAAAATAACTCCTATTTTGATGGAATATGGCGTCAAAAAAGCGTCTGTTTTTGGCTCGGTTTCAAGGGGGGATGATCGACCAGATAGCGACGTTGATTTGTTGGTAGAATTGGGACCAGGACCAATGGGTATGTTTAGGTACATGGAACTCATAGAAAGACTGGAAGAAATTTTAGGTAAAAAGGTTGATTTGGTGACTGAAGGGAATGTTATAAAATATTTTGAACCATATATTAGGCCAGATTTAAAAAAAATATATGAAGGAAGATAAAACAAATATTGATTTTATTTTAGATTCTGTAAGAAAGATAGAAACATACATTGCGGGTTATGATAAAAGTAAGTTTGTTGGTGACGAAAAAACGCAAAGCGCAATCTTGATGCAACTAACTTTAATAGGAGAATTATCAAAGAAAATTTCTGATGATGTTAAGAACAAAGTTGATCTCCCATGGAAAAATATAGCTGGATTTAGAGATCGGGCTGTTCATAATTATTTCGATATAAAAGTAGATGTGGTGTGGGATACAACACAGTATGATATTCCAGAATTAAAACAAAAATTATTGGGGTATTCTCTAAAGAATTAATGCCGATACTTGCAACCAAAAATTTAGAGAAGCGGTTTGAGGGGGTCAGCGCGGTTGATCGCTTGAGTTTGCATTTTGTACCCGGTCAGGTGACTGGCCTTATTGGCCCCAATGGTAGTGGCAAATCGACCTTTATCAATACACTGACCGGCCTGCACTCAATGGATGGCGGGCAGATTTTGGTGGGGGAGAAAACCAGCCTATCCAAAATTTTGCCTTGGGAAATACCGAGCTACGAAATGACCCGCACCTTCCAAGACGTTCGTCTTTTCGAGCAGATGACGGTGCTCGACAATATTCTTTTGGTTTTGACCGAGCGCAATGTTGCAGGTGCCTTTTTTGAGAGGCACAAACTCTTTCACCTCGAACAGGCCCAAGAAGTGCTGGAGCGCGTGGGGCTCTGGGGCAAAAAGGAGGAGCTCGCTGCGGGCCTTTCCTACGGACAAAGAAAGCTTTTGGAAATAGCGCGAGTGCTCGCCATGGTGCACTCACCAACGGGCGGCTCGGAAATATTTTTCTTCGACGAGCCGTTTGCGGGCCTCTTTCCCGAGATGGTCAAACTAGTCGCCTCGGTTATCAAAGAATTGCGCGAGAAGGGCAAGACCGTTATTTTGGTCGAACACAATATGGATCTAATTCGCGAGCTCTGCGACCATGTCTACGTCCTCGACGCCGGTAAACTCCTGGCCGAAGGCAGCCCCGCAGAAGTCCTTGCTCGCCATGATGTAGTTGAGGCGTATTTGGGGGAGTAGTGCGGGGTTATCCCTTATCATTCATCCTTTATCATTTACAAAAAATATCGACAATTCAGAATAGCTGTATTTTGTTAAAAGTTGTGTTATAATACCACAGGAGGTGACGCCCTATGGCAGGGTTTGGAACCCGCGGCGGTCTAAGAAACGTCGGCGTTGTAAGAAAGGAGGTGGTACAGATGGGCCAGTTCGGTTCCAAGGGCGGGCTTTATCCGAAGATTCGGAAGCCTGTCCAAAAACCCTCGCCCCCGAAGAAGGGGTGAGGCAGAAGGCTCGGGGTGCAGACGCATTCCCGGGCCTTTCCATTTACATATTTTATGGTTTTGTTAGTATTTAGGCATTAATAAAAATCTAAAAAT
>CAZLFM010000038.1:0-5928 GCA_964558845.1 uncultured Candidatus Saccharibacteria bacterium | reverse complement strand
GTTTTGACTAATTATCTTGTTCTTCCTTACGGAGATAAAATTATTGAAATTCAAAATATGATTCCAGAGAGTCAGGTATTATCAACTTTCAAATTTATTTCTACTTCAACTTTGATTATAAATAGTGACACAGAAAATATTGCAAAATTTGAGGGGTTTTATCTTAAGAAAGAAAATTATTGGTACGATGAAGGAACCCCATATTTATGTGATGCTTTCGTGGTCACAAATGGAGAAAAATATATTATTGATTATTTTAAAGATATGGTTCTTGAGGGTAATAGTATAAATAATATTGATTCCAATGGTAACTTGGTAATACAGATTGAATTGAACGAGCTTGATATTGGTGTCAAAAATAAAATTGTCAATTCAAACAAAACCAATCCCCTAAACCTTACACTAAAAAAGAAAGTTCAGGTTGGTAAGGGCGCCCCACAATGCTATTCTTTCTTCACAATTCTAGAATCGAATTAATCGTATCGTGAATTCACAGAATAATTATGCAAAGAATTCGTTTTGTAAAAGATGATACCTACGATTTTATAAAGTCTCTCGATAACAAAATTTCAGCAAAAATACTCAGAATGCTAGAAGTGCTCGATGAAGTGGGGATATATTTAGACCCTACTAAACTAAAAAAGGTTACCCAAGAAATTTATGAATTGAGGGTTAGCGGTAAAATTCAGGTTAGAATATTTTGCTGTTTCAAAAATGATTTGATCTATGTACTTCATGGATTTGTAAAGAAAACTCAAAAAATTCCAAAAAACGAACTACAAATTGCTATGCACAGATCGAGGCTTGTACTTTGATACCAAATCTGCTATCATTGTAGATATGAAAACACTTACCGATTTAAAAAAAGATTTGTTCAAAAAACCTGGGTTTCGCGAGGCTTATGAAGAATTGGGACCAGAATTCCAGATTATTCGAGCTCTCGCTTTGGCGCGTATGAAAAAGGGTATGACCCAAAGAAAGCTGGCGGCAAAAATAGGCATCACTCAATCTGCTCTTGCCCGTTTTGAATCTGGCCGAGTTGACCCAGGGCTTGAATTTCTCAAAAAAGTCACAGCCGGACTGGGATTAAAATTGATTGTGAAGTAGTTTTGCAGTTTTTTTCTTTTCGCTTTGTGTTTTTAGTTTTATAATAGAGCGATGGTGCGAGAACTCGATGATGAAAAAATAAAATTTCTGACAGAGAAGGCCAACGAAATCAGAAAATCAATTATTGAAGCTCTGGTAGAAGCTGGCAGTGGCCACTCGGCTGGGCCTTTGGGTATGACTGATATCTTTACCGCACTTTATTTTCATATACTTCGCCACGACCCTAACAATCCGCAGTGGGAAGAGCGCGATAGACTTGTTTTGAGTAATGGCCACATTGCACCAGTGCTTTATGCCACCATGGCTCACGCGGGGTATTTACCCGTTGAAGAGCTCAAGACTTTGCGCAAATTTGGTACCAAACTCCAAGGTCACCCGCATCGCGAATATTTGCCCGCGCTCGAAAATTCTTCGGGACCTTTGGGTAGTGGACTTTCGCAAGCGGTGGGTATGTGCCTGGCCGACCAAATCGATCGCGGACGCAGTTCGGGCCGGCAGTTCTATTGCCTAATGAGCGACGGGGAGCTAGGTGAGGGCAATACTTGGGAAGCGGTGATGCTTGCAAACAAAGAAAAACTGCAAAATCTGACAGCTATAATTGACCGCAACAACATTCAGATCGAAGGCTATACCGAAGACATTTTGCCTCTTGAGCCTTTGGCCGACAAGTGGCGAGCCTTTGGTTGGCACGTGCAAACAATCGATGGACACAACTTCAGCTCGATTGTAGAGGCGGTGGGGCAGGCGCACGCCGAATTCAGTCGGCCAAGTGTGATTATTGCCAACACCATTCCAGGTAAAGGCGTTTCGTTTATGGAAAGAGAGTATTCTTGGCACGGCAAACCGCCGAGTTATGCAGAAGGTAAGAAGGCGCTAGCAGAGTTACGAACTCTAGGTGGTAAAATACAAAGTGAACACAATTAATTTTCGTATATTTCGTAACCTTTCGCATAATTTTAGTATAAAATGATCAACCAAAAATTAAAACTAAATCCAAAAGTTTTTGATGAAGATGTAGAGATGGTAGCCATCCGCAAAGGATTTGGTGAAGGTTTGGTAATTGCCGGCGATCAAAATCCAAATGTCGTAGGGCTTTGTGCCGACTTGACCGAAAGTACTCAGATGCATTTGTTTGCGCGCAAATATCCAGAACGCTTTGTACAAGTGGGAGTGGCAGAACAAAATTTGGTCACTGTAGCGAGCGGTATGGCTGCAATGGGCAAAATTGCTTTTTGCTCTTCATATGCAATGTTTAGCCCTGGGCGCAATTGGGAGCAAATCCGCACCACCATTTGCTACAACGATCGCAAAGTTGTAATTGTCGGCAGTCACGGCGGTATTTCGGTTGGACCCGACGGTGGCACCCACCAAGCGATTGAGGATATTGCGCTGATGCGCGTCATTCCAAATATGCAAGTCATCTCACCTTGCGATGCAATCGAAGCAAGGAAAGCTACAATCGCAATTAGCAAAACCAAAGAACCGACTTATCTCCGGCTCGGGCGTGAAAAGACTCCCGTCATCACCACTGAGGAAACGCCGTTTGAAATCGGCAAAGCTCAAGTTCTTTTTGCACCGCCGATGAATGCCAAGGTTGGCATAGTCGCAACTGGCGCTCTGGTGCACAAAGCCCTGCTGGTGGCCAAAGCAATGGCCGAGAAGGGGATTGCGGTCAAAGTTTTGAATATTCATACAATCAAGCCGCTTGATAACGAAAAGATTATAAGCTTGGCACGCGAAGCAGGCGCGATAGTGACAGTCGAAGAGCACCAGATAGCCGGCGGGCTTGGCTCGGCTGTAGCTGAAGTGCTCGCACTCAACTTCCCCGTGCCGATTGAGTTTGTTGGTGTACACGATTTGTTTGGCCAGTCGGGCACCATGCAGGAACTTTTGGAACATTACGGCCTTGGAGTAGCTGGGATTGAACAAGCTATTGACAAAGTCCTAAAAAGAAAGTAATCCACTTTTTACTTTACAAATGTTTTTGTAGTGATATTTTGATTATAGACATACGGTCCCAGAGGGGAGGTGATCCTGAGGGTTTTGTTTTTTTAATAGAGAGGGACCGAGTGTGTCTGTGGGCGTCGCGCCGTAACCATCGCGACGCCCTAAATTTTTATATAATAATTAACTAGATTATCTTTTCCGGTTTGTAGTTATCTGGAGCTTTGGTTAGCCATTGCAAAATTTCTTCTTGGGTTAGAAGACCTTTTTGAGCACCGATTTGTTGGACGACCGACATAGAATTGATAGGTGCCCAAAGCAGAGCGTCAAAAAGTGAACGCCCAAGCGCAATTGCCGAAGTAAAGGTCGAAGAGAAGGCGTCTCCCGCCCCAGTGCGTTCGTATGGCGGCTTGGAATCAGGGAAAGGTGGCATAAAGTAGGCTTCGTAGCCATCGTAAGCGTATGCCCCTCGTGGTCCGTCGGTAATAACTACTACGTTTGGCCCAACGTCGTGCATCTCGCGCAACAAATTTTTGATATCTTTTTCTTCGGGCTTGTTCAAAACTCTGCGCGCTTCGTCGGTATTGCAGAAAAAGATGTCGGTACGAGCATAAAGCTCGGCGAGCTCATCGAGACCCATTTTCATCTGAAAGGTACCAGGTTGGAACGCAAGTTTGATACTAGAATTTTTGCGCAAATATTCTATTAATTCTTTGTGATAATTGAGTGTATTTTCGCCAATCGAAGAAAGATAAATCCATTTTGGCGTGCCGAAGTCGGGCAGAGCGTAGTCATATTCGTGATGTTTGACCAAAATAGTGCGCTCTTCTTTGAACCAAAGCACATAATGGTAATTGGTCTCCTTGTCTTTGTGCACTTTGACAAAATCGGTCTCGACGCCATTTTTGCGTAGAGTGGCAATACACTCGGCACCGTTGCCGTCATCGCCAACATTGGTCACCATGGCCGACGAAAGGCCGAGCCTACGAGCGGCGACAGCGGCATTGGCTGAGTTGCCAACCGCACTCACCACCTCGACAAACTCGTAAGGCACTTTGTCACCAAAGGCCATCACCAATTTGTCTTTATCGCGCAAATCGTCGTGTATAACTTCGGCTTCTTTGATTTTGATAAAGGCATCGGTCGTAATGTCGCCGATTGAAACAAAATCAAAATCTTTATTGTGATGAAATAGATTCACTATACAAATTATTATACACGCAATAGAATGCCTAAACAAAAAATTTGTGTATAATTTGGGTATGAAAAGTCTAAAAGAATACATAAACGAGGCTAGAGAAAAAAAGATTGCGATTGGTCACTTCAATATTTCCGACATCGTGGGCTTCTGGGCCGTCACCAACGCGGCCCAAAATTTGAATGTGCCCGTCATCATCGGCGTTTCGGAAGGCGAGAGAGATTTTTTAGGCATACATCAAGTCAAAGCTCTGGTGGATACGCTCAAAGCTGAAGGCCGGCCGGTCTTTCTGAATGCTGACCACACTTATTCGCTTGATAGAGTAAAAGAAGTTATAAACGCTGGCTTTGATGCAGTCATCATCGACGAAGCGGAAAAGGGTTTGGAAGAAAACCTAGCCATCACAAAAGAGGCAGTCGAGTTTGCAAAAGCCAAAAACCAAAACATTCTGGTAGAAGCAGAGCTTGGTTTTATCGGCAAATCTTCCAAGATGCTAGACGAAGTGCCCGAGGGTGTCGGCAAAATTACAAAGGAAGAGGCTGAACATTTTGTTTCAAATACCGGAGTTGACCTTTTTGCTCCGGCCGTGGGCAACGTGCACGGTATTGTGCGAGGAGGGCGAGAACCAAAGCTCGACATCGAACTTATAAAATCAATCGCCGAGGCTGTCAAAATTCCACTCGTTTTGCACGGCGCTTCGGGCAATACCGACGAAGAAATTCGTAATGCCATCGAGGCCGGTATTTCAATCATCCACATCAATACCGAACTGCGCTTGGCCTATAGGCAAGGTTTGGTCAAGTCTCTCTCCGAAAATCCTGACGAACTTGCGCCTTACAAATACCTCAAACCCGCTCTGCAAGAAATGCAAAAAGTGGCCGAAAAGAAACTCCGCCTTTTCAATAATTTGTAAAATGGCCTATGTATTTTTAGACGAAAGTGGAGAGTTAGGGTTCAGTAAAAAATCTAGCAAATGGTTTTTATTTACTGTAGCCTTAACTTCTAATCCAAGATTGTTAGAAAAGGCAGTAAGAAAAGTCTGGAGACCATTGAAGAAAAAACACAAAAAACTTGGCGAATTACATGCTTCTCACCAAGAAGAAATTACTCGAAAAAGATTATTAAAAATCTTATCCGAAATTGAGGATCTGAAAATATTTTCTGTCATTTTAAACAAAGAAAAAGTCTATGTAGATTTACAAAATCAAAAACATTATTTATACAACTCCACTGCTAATGTACTTTTAGAAATGCTACACGAACACAAGGAAATTTTAAAGAATGATGAACCTCTACACATCTGCATCGATAGAAAGGATACAAAAAAGACAGTTAGAGAAAATTTTATCTCACTTTTAACTGAATCAATAAAAATAAAAAGAACGGCTCATTTCTCTATTGTTCTAGATTCGTCTCACAATAATAAATCACTCCAAGCTGTAGATTTTATTTCTTGGGCAATATACCAAAAGTACGAAAAAGGAGATGAGGAATATTATAAAATTATCAAAAATAAGATCGTAGGGGAGAAACTTCAGTACTATTCAGTTTCTGTAAAAAATAAATAAAAGAAAGCCCCTTGCTTTAACGCGCCACCATTCGGTGACCCAACGCAAGAGGTCTTACTTCTAGTACTTAAAGTCTATCACACGTGTGAAATATGTCAAATAAAGTGGGGA
>CAZLFM010000037.1:0-5956 GCA_964558845.1 uncultured Candidatus Saccharibacteria bacterium | reverse complement strand
TGTCCATCCAAAAATATACCCAAAACCTCACCTACATTTTCTCTGGTGATTTTTGCAAAAAGCTTGTCTCCTTCTTCGTCGAACAAAAGACCAACTGAAGGTTTGCTTTGGAAATTAGAATCAAACTTTACTTCAGCCTTTTTGAGCTGACGGCCCGACAAACCAGTTGCAACAAAATTCTCGCTCTCTTTATTCAAAAGTTTGAACTCCAAAATTGGTGTCTCACCTATTTTTTTGACCGCCTCATCAACATCGGTAACACCCGGAAGCTCGACTATAAGCCTTTGATCTTTGCTATCACCAAAAACCCCACCCTGTTCAACTTGCACGATTGGCTCGGCCACCCCGAAAAGATTGACCCGACGTTCAATTGTGTCGCGCAAAGATTGCATAGCATCTGGAACATCAGCTGGGGCTAATTCAGAAATATCGGCTTTGTAGACCAAATGTGTGCCGCCAGACAAGTCGAGGCCAAGCCTAAATTTATCTTCCGGATTTCTAGACTTCTGACCTTGCCAAATGAAAAATCCGGCCCAAACAGCCCCCGCAATAATGAGTATTGACCAAAATCTATATTTTGCCATTGTTTCCGATTCTATCACACTCCACTCCGCGACAAAAGGGCTTTCAAGGTCTTGAGGGCAATCTTTACATCCAGCATAAACGAACGGTTTTTGATGTAATAAAGGTCATAAGAGAGTTTGCGACGTGTCTTTAGAGCGTCCACCGTCACCTTGGGCGGATCGGTGTGGTAGAGCTGAGCCCAACCAGAAAGTCCGGGTTTGATTAGGTGGCGAATATTGTAATAATGAATCTGTTCTTCATACTGCTTGACCAAACTTGGAATCTCGGGGCGCGGACCAATCATCGACATATCACCAATTAGCACATTCCAAAGCTGGGGCAACTCATCAATACGAGTGGAGCGAATAAACCGACCAACTCGAGTAATCTGATTTGAGCCGTCCTCTTTCATACTGCGAAATTTTTTGACTTTGATGATTTTGTTGTTCTTGCCCATCCGCTCTTGACCAAAGAAAACCGCCCCACGATCTTCCGCTTTAATCGCGAGCCAAACAAAAGGATAAATCGGCAAAGAAAGCACAAATAGCCCCAAAGAAAGCACGATATCCATCAGTCTTTTGGTGCCATCGTAAGTCAGACGGGTTTCGGTCGAGACATTTTCCAAAAACCAGTTGTATCTCACAAGCGAGAGTGGCACCCGATCAAAAATGTCTTCATAAATTTTATACATATCGATAAACTTGACCTTAGAGAAAATCAAATTGTAGAGATGAGGCAAAATCGGTTCGACTTTTTCATTTTTGAGATCAATCGCAATAATCTGAATTTCTTCGGCATAAATACGCTTTAGGATTTCACCCTGAAAATCAACTCCCTCGATTTTATCGAGGTCAACCGAAGAAACAAATTCTATATTGTAACGTTGATTGTAGTTGACTTCCTCGAGCAATTCTTTCATCTCTTCCCCACTACCGATCAGAATGCCTCGCTCACGCTTCTCGGCCCGAAAAAATCTATCACCATAAATTCGCCAGAGGAGCACCAGAGCAAAAGAGATGACCAGGTAGACAAATAGATTGGTTTTAGGAGTAATGCCAAAGTATGGAATAAAATAAAAGAAGAGCACTGCAATGAAGCTGCTCACGAGCTGTGCATTAAAGACTGTCGAAGGTAAACGACTTTTGATCAGCAAAGTATGTTTTTCGTAAAGACCCGATATAAAATAAACAAAAAGCCAAACTCCAATAATCAAAGTAAACGGCCACGAATGCAGACCGAGAGTAAATTCGCTCGGCACACTACCATAACGCAAAAACAAAGTCAGCCACAAAGAAGCATAGAGTAGCCCCACGTCCACCAAAAACAAAACCCAGGTTTCCTTTTTGCGTGAAATGCTCATTATAAATCAATATAATACATTTGGTTGAATAAATAGTCAATTTATGAGATGATTTTAGCTTATATGGAAAAACAGACCAAAAAAATACTCTTCATGGTCACCAAAGGCAATTTCGGTGGCGCTCAGAGATATGTTTTTGATTTAGCCACCAATTTGCCAAAGGATCAATTTGAATCGGTAGTCGCCTGCGGTGAAGGCACATCTTTGCGCAACAAATTAAAAGAAAAAAACATCAGAGTAGTAGAACTCTTGTCATCACAGCGAGACATAAACATCATCAAGGATATAAAAGCTTTTTTTGAGATAAAGAAAATCATAGACCAAGAAAGGCCCGACATTTTACACGTCAATAGTTCCAAAGCTGGTGGACTCGGCGCTCTTGCCGGCAGACTGGCCGGAGTGCCAAAAATCATCTTCACCGCTCACGGCTGGGCTTTCAACGAAAACCGCAGTAGCCTTTCCAAATTTATCATTCTTTGTTTGCATTGGATTACGATTCTCCTCTCTCACTCGACCATTGCAGTTTCAAGAAAAACGAAGCGCGATATCGGCTCTATGCCTTTTGTTGAACACAAAATAAAAGTTGTACACAACGGTTTGGAGCACTTTGACCTACTACCAAGAGCAGAGGCAGAGCAAATATTGGTAAAGAAAAATGATAAACAAGTAGTCTTCTTTACTCTTTCTGAATTGCATTGGAACAAGGGCCTGGACACAGCGCTTCAGGGCATCGCCGAGTTGCCAAGTGAAATAAAAGAAAAAATTATTTATTATATCGCCGGTAGCGGCGAAGAAAGAGAACGTCTTGAAAATTTGGTAGAGAAACTCGGAATCAAAGATTCGGTTTGTTTTTTGGGTTTTGTGGATGATGCCAAAAAACTTTTATCGGGAGCCGATGTTTTTTTGTTTCCATCGCGTAATGAAAATTTACCCTTTGCCATATTAGAAGCTGGCTATGCTGGCTTGCCGATTATAGCAACGAGCGTCGGCGGCATTCCAGAAATAATCAAAGATATGCAAAACGGAATCTTAATCCACAAGGACAACAAAAAAGAGGTTCTAGAAGCTATCACCCATCTTTTGAATCATCCGGAAAAGCAAAAAGAGTTTGGCCGAGAAATTCAAAAAACCATAAAAGATTCCTTCAGCTTAGAAAAAATGCTATTCGAAACAATAGCTATCTATTCAGATTTTTAATCTTTCCATCTTTCAATCTTTACTTCTGGAATTGCCTCACACCACCCCTATTATTTCATTGTCGGCAATGCCTTTGTGCGCCGGCCGAGCATACCGACTCATCCCGACCAAAATACCCAGGCCCAAAAATTCGGCTATCAAGTGCGAACCACCATAACTCATAAATGGCATCGTTATACCTGTAACCGGCAAAAGACCGATATTCATACCTATATGAATAACCGAGTGCGATAAAAATAAAATTGCGAGCCCCAAACCAAAAAGAATTTCGAAATTACTCTCACCTTTTTGAGAAATATCGAGCACGCGCCAAAACAACACACCAAAAAGGCCAAGGAGCACCACGTCGCCAACAAAACCCCATTCTTCGCTAAAAGCGGCAAAGATGAAGTCGGTTTGATATTCGGGCAAAAACTTTAGTTTGGATTGACTGCCATACCCTACCCCCTTACCCAAAATCTCGCCCGAACCAACAGCAATGGTCGATTGGTAAGCATTGTAGCCAGCGCCCCGCAAATCAGCGAGCGGATGAATAAAGGAAGTAATTCTGGCCTTTTGATAATCTTGGAAAACAAAGAACCATAAGCCGCTAAAAACAGAAAGACCAATCAAAAAAACTGCGGTAAGATGCTTTTTTGATATACCCGAAACCAAGACCATACCAAACCAAATCGAAAACAGAATTATGGCTGAACCAAAATCCGGCTGAAGAAAAACCAAAAAGAAAAATATAAAAGCATAAACTCCCGATATTATTATGTGTCGTATGTTTGCAATTTCTATATGCCTACGACTAAAATATTTCGAAAGAAGCAGTATCAAAACTAATTTGACGAAATCAACCGGCTGAAAAGCGAAGAGCCCCAGATCAAACCAACTTCGAGCGCCTTTGGTTGGAGGCACAGCAAAAAGCATCAGCAAAATAAGACAAGAAAAAAAGAAAGCAAAAGCAATAACTCCAGTCCTACGCAAAAAACGCCAATCGATTCGGCTAGCAACAAAAAAAACAAAAACCGCAACACCCAGCCAGATTATTTGGCGGTAGAAAAATCTCTCCCCACTTAGATCGGTCAAATTGGTAGTAAAAGAATTCATAGTCAAAACCCCCGCCAGAGTTATAAAGATAGCGGATCCGAGCAAAAGCCAATCAATCGATTCGAGTATTTTTCTGATTTTATGCATCAATTATTTTGTAGGTAATCTCTATGCGCGCTGGCACTTCCTGACAAATATCGGAGGAGATGTCTTTGTAGATTGATTCCAAATCTTCGGCCGAAGGAGCAAAGAAAAAGTTTTGTGGTCTAGAGGCAACCTCAGCCAAAAAGTTTTTGTTGACACTTGTCCCAAGGCCAATGGTGTAGATTTCGATACCATCTTTTTTCATCAGACCAGCCTCGGTCAGAGCTGATTTTTCGGCAAAAACAATATCTTCGGCTTCAGTCCTACCATTTGGGTCTTTGGGTATATTGGCCACCCCATCTGTTAGAAGCACTGCTACACTGGCGCGCTCCGCGTCCTCTCCACCCGATACTAACGCATTAAAACCTTGATGCAAAGCGTCATAAATATTAGTAAACTGAGTCTCGCCCTTGCCTATATTTATGGCGTTTATAGCGCTCCGAGCCGAATCAAAATCTTCGGTCAAAACCAAATCGTAAGGTTGTGAAGATTCGGTAGCAAAAGAGACAACTGCGATTCGATCCCCAACTTTCAGTCGATCCACAAAAGAAATAGCTGCATTTTTGGCACTAGTCAAAGGTTCTGGTGGATTGTTGCCAAGAGAGGCCATCGAGCCAGAACGGTCGAGTAGAAGCGCCGTGTTTGACTTTCGACTACAAGCTCTGGTGCCAAGCTCAAAAGGTTGGGGCCAAGTAAAAAATATTTGGGCGCTGTCGTCTTTCTTCAGTCTATTTATAAAAGTTCTTGAAGCGGCAATGGCGTTGTCGCGCCCATCAAAAATAACGGCCACGAGTTCGATATTATTTACTTCGGCTAAACTCAAATTTTCAACCAAAGCTTCGACTCTCGGGGTGCTTTCCATTCGCAAAATCGGAGTATGCGAAATAGCTATAACTTTTTCTGCGCTTTCATTTTTGCGCCAGACAATACGACCATCCTCGAATTCAAAAAGTGCCCTACTTGGCCTAACCCCATCCGGTAAAACGATTGAGCCTTCAAACACTCCGACGGTTTTGTTTTTGGGCAAGACGGTCGCCCCAGTTCTTTCGTATAAAACTTGGTTGTTGTTCCCGTAGATAGTAAATTTGTATGGGGCATACACTGCATCAACATTTGTATTTGGGTTTTCGACATAAACTATGGCGCTCCAAACCCCAGACAGAGGCTCGAATAGACGCGGATCCCATCTAACAATTGGTAGCCTGGCTTCACTCGAACAAATGTGCGAACAAGCACCACCACAATCAACACCGGTTTCGTCGCCATTGCGAATATTGTCGGAACAAGTGGGCGCGGTGTACCAAAATTTCCAAAAAATAAAAAAACACAGGGCGCTGATTAGAACGACTGCTCCACCTAAATAAATATTTTTTCTGCGACTGGCCCAATCGCTTGCTTCATCCATATGCTTAATTATAGAGCAGAATGAATATTTTGTTTAGTGTTGGTTAGGCATCACCAACTTCCGACAAATCTGACGGCCGTCAGATTTGTCGGAAGGCGTACAGCACCTGTAGGGCGGGACCGTTTATAACAAATTAGTTTAATACTATGTTTTGGCGCCTAGCTACTTCCCTTACAGGGACTGTCCACTCATTGGGCTTTTTGTTTCGCAAAGCTTACAAAAATCCTCAATGAGTCTTGCGCTTGGGGCCC
>CAZLFM010000036.1:4995-6132 GCA_964558845.1 uncultured Candidatus Saccharibacteria bacterium | reverse complement strand
AATGCTGAAATATTTTCACTTGGCAAATTAACTTTGCGAGCCGAAACGGCCGCAGTGGTGGCTTTGGGAATATTCGGAAAGCCCTAATTATTTTCTAAAAGTTTCAAAACTTCTTGGTTGAGGAGCATTGTGGTGACATAAATTCTAACGCTCATCTCGTTTGCGTCTTTGTGATAGTTCAAAATTTGTTTGACCTCGTGCTCGAGGATTTCTTTGTTTGGTTCTAGCTTTTCCGTTTCAGCAATTTTGTTGAAAATGAGTTGGATTTTGGCACGCTTCTCGCTGTTGCCCTGCATATCTTTTTTGATTTCTGCCTCAGTCTTCTTAGCGTGTGCCAAATAATCTTCCCATTTACCGCCCATCCTTTGAATATCGTCTTTGAATTGAGCTAGCGACTTTTCGGTTTCATTTTCGATCAATATTGCGGGGACCTCGATTGGAGTGGCTTTGATTAATTCGTCAATCATTTCGGCGCGTCTTTTTTCGATTTCTCGATTCTTTTTGTCTGTCACTATATTTTCTTTTATTTTGGCCTTGAGCTCTTCTAGGTTGGCAAAATTGCCAGCTTCTTTGGCTAGCTCATCGTCGAGTGCAGGCAAATTTTCTTCTTTTTCTAGGTCTGGATGATCGTGATCTTTATGGTCGGGATTAGCTTTATGCCAATCTAGATGGGCTTTGTTTTTCCTGATTTGCAAAAGCACATCGTTCACTTCTTTCTCGTCCGCCTCAATTTTTTCATCTTTGTTTTTCTGCTTTGCTTTAATCTCTGTAGCTATTTTTTTGTATTCCGGAAGTTTGAACTCTGGCATTACGGCTGTCTTGACCTTAAATTCAACTGGATTGCCGAGAGCGAGTTTGGTTATCGAAATTTCTGGTCGGCCGATAGTGTCGAGTTTGGCTTCCGCTAGTATTTTAGGGTAGTGCTCGCTGAGCAATATTTCGCTGGCTTCTTCTAAAATAGCTCTGGCACCAAGCTTTTCCAAGACTATTTTTTCGGGCACATTGCCTTTGCGAAAACCGTCTATTTGGATAGTTTCGGAAAATTTCTTTATGGCTTTGCTGTGTGCGCTGTCTAGCTCTTCTTTAGGTATCGAAGCTTCTATTTCAACTTCTGACTTGGGCAAAGTTTTTATTTTG
>CAZLFM010000036.1:2106-4895 GCA_964558845.1 uncultured Candidatus Saccharibacteria bacterium | reverse complement strand
ATTGAGTTTAGGTCGTCAGAATTGCCTTGGGTCTGGATTGATTCGGTTACGGTGTCTGTCTGGTTTGGAACATAAGGAGCGTTGTTTGATCTGCTCTTTATGAGATAAAGACCACCGATGATAATGACCGCAAGTAGCAAGACCACCAAGATCATGGGAGTCAGACTCTTTTTTGGAGCCTGAACGACTGGAGGCATTTGGTTCATATTTACGTTTTCCATTTCTTTATACTTAGGTTTTTAATTTTAAGATTTAGGAATTCTGGTCCTCAATTTTGGTTTCGCTTTCTACTTCTGTCTTTACCTTTGCCTCCAATTTTTGTTGGCCTGGTTTCAAGCCTTTTACGACTTCAATCAGAGCAGAATGAGCCTCTTTGATTGCTTCTTTGGCTTTGCCGACTACTTCTTTGAGCTCTGGATAAAGGGCTCTGGCGTCGCCGCCTACCACCTCGTCGGCCTTAGGCTTTATTTTGGCTACTTCATCTTTGGCTAACTGTATTTTTGTTTTAGCTTCGTCTAGTGATTTTTGTGATTCACTGACATCGATTCCGGCTTCGGCCAATTTGTCTATTCTTGATTGGATTCGGGCTGAAAGAGTATCCAATCTTTCTACTGCTGACTCGAATCGAGTGACAACGGTAGAAATAAACTTTTCTAATCTCTCTAGAACCTGTTTGGCCACAGCCTCTCTTCTTTCTTTGACGGCTTCCTGCACAGCTTCTCTTTTGGCCTCGATATTGGCCTTGATGGTGTTTTTCTGTTCTTCTCGTCCTTCTCTGTTTGCTTCACGAGCTTCGCGTTCAGCTTTCAATTTTAGTTCGGCCTCTAATTGTATACCTCGATTTCTGGTCTCGACATCTGAGCTTGATTTCATCGCTTCGATTTCTTCCGATTCATTTAAGGTTGCAAAAGCAAACATTGGCAAGAGGCCGAATAAAACCAGACTGCCTGCCAAAAACTTTTTCTTGTTCATAATTTTGAAATTATTTTGTAAATTTGGCCTTGTATAGATCCAAACCTTCACCAAAAGCCTTTTCGGCTTCTTCTCTGCCCTTAAACCCAGTGACTTCGACTTCTTTGTTCTGGAGTTTTTTGTAAGTAGAGTAGAAATGCTCGATTTCTTTTAGGGTGTGTTTGTTTATATCTCCAAGGTCTTTGACATCATCCCAACGAGGGTCGTCGCAAGGGACTGATATTATTTTATCATCTCCCTCACCGCCGTCTATCATATTCATAATGCCTACTGGCCTAGCACGAACCAGCACTCCCGGCAAAAGTGGGAAAGTGGTGAGCACGATTACGTCTAAGGGATCATTGTCGTGCCACAAACTTTGAGGCACAAAGCCATAATCGAAAGGAAAATCTTGCGATGTGTGCATTGCTCGGTCGAGCGCGATGAGGCCGGTCGCTTTGTCTACCTCATATTTATTTTTGGAGCCTTTGTTGATTTCGATGATGACATTCATCTTGCTCTTAGTGCCGGGCTCTATTTCGTGCCATAGGTTCATTTTGTTGAGTTAAAAAGTTTGTAAAGTTCTTAAAGTATAAAAGATTTTTTGATAAAAAGCAAAAACCAAACCCCGCCAGTTTATTTTGGCGGGGTTTGGTTTTTTGGTGCTTTATTTTGGGTGTTTAGCTCAATTCTGCGCTATCGCTTTCGGCGCTGCCCAAATCTTCACCTTTGATTGAGCTGATGTCGATGCGCCAGCCGGTTAGTTTGGCGGCGAGGCGGACGTTTTGGCCACCTTTACCAATCGCGAGTGATTGTTGGTCTTCGGCGACTACTACTTTGGCCTGACGATTTTCTTCATTGATTTCGACAGAAACTATTTTGGCTGGAGAAAGTGCATCCTCGATGAAGGTCTTTGGGTCCTCGGACCATTCGATGACGTCGATTTTTTCGCCTCCGAGTTCGCTAGTAACTGTTGCTACTCGCACACCGCGCTGGCCGACGAGCGAACCAACCGGGTCGATATAAGGATCGTTTGTAGCCACAGCTACTTTGGAACGACTGCCTGCTTCGCGCGCAATGGCTTGTATTTGGATGGTGCCATTTGCAAGCTCGGGCGCTTCGGTTTCAAAAAGTTTGGCCAAAAATCTAGGGTGAGAGCGCGAAAGGCGCAAGGTTACACCCTTTGGTCCGTCTTCGACGCGATAAAGATAAGCCCGCACGCGTTCGCCTTGGCTGTATCTTTCGCCAGGAATCTGCTCTTCGTAGGACAAAATACCGACAGCCCGACCGACATCGACAAAGATGTTGCCCCGCTCGATTCTTTGGACCGAACCGGTAATGATGTCGCCCTCACGAGCACCGAATTCTTTGAGTACCGATGATCTTTCAGCTTCGCGGATCTTTTGGATGATGACTTGTTTGGCAGTCTGACTAGCGATTCGGCCATAATCGCCCTTGGATTCGATTGGAAAGACGATTTCGTCGCCGAGCTGAGCATCTCTTTTTATTTTCTTGGCATCGGCCAAAAGAATGTGATGTTCTGGATTGAAAAGCACACGCTCGTCGTCGGTTTCCTCGGCTTTTTCTAGCGCTTCGGTTAGCGACTCTTTGTCCATAAAGACTTGGTTTTCATCGACGACCATTTTGACCTGTTCCATCTCGACACCGCCCGAATTTATATCAAATCTGGCACGGATAATTTGTCCGCGCTTGCCGTATTCCTTTTTGTAAGCGGTGGCCAAGGCCATCTCGATGGCTTCGAGCACTTTTTCTTTTGGTATCCCGCGCTCTTCTTGCAATTGATCGAGCACCGAATTGATTACTTTGAGGTCAAACAT
>CAZLFM010000036.1:0-2006 GCA_964558845.1 uncultured Candidatus Saccharibacteria bacterium | reverse complement strand
CGCGCTCTTCTTGCAATTGATCGAGCACCGAATTGATTACTTTGAGGTCAAACATATCTTTTAGTTAAAAGTTTATAAAGTTAAAAGTTCTTAAAGTATACTGCAAACCAACAAAAAATCCGCGGGTGAGCGGAGTATCAGTCTTTCAGTATTGAGCCCTATTATACACAATTGGAAACAGCTGTCAAATTGTTGTTTTCAATTAAGCACGTTATAATTTGAGGCAATGACCGAAGGCAACACTTTTATAAATCCAAATCTTGTAAATCCGGATATAAATCCGAATCTTCCTCACTATAAAAAGATTGGTTCTGAAGCCAATTTAGAAGGGGTAGAATCTCTTGATCAAAAACCAGAAGAAATACTAAATCCTGTTTTGCCCGAAACCTTGCCTGAAAAAATTGAAATTGTAAGTGGTAAAAATGGTCTGTTGACTGAAGGAGCGAATGTCAGTTGGGACAAAGGCAGTGGGATTGTTGGGGCTGGGAAGATAGTTTCTTTTGAAAAAAGGGAACCATCAGAACAAATTTTTGTCCATATAGATGTCGGTCCGAATGACCCACAGGTAGAAATATCCGCAAGCGAACTCTCACTTGTAAAAGATGGCGCACCACAAACTGAGCAGCCTGTTGCCAATCCAGAACAAGCTTCTGTCCCCGAATGGCGCAAAGGGCCAGAGTGGCAAGCGATGGCTGAAGCCAGAAATAAAGCTGTTGCATGCAAGGCGGAATATGAAAAAGCTTTGAGTTCGGACGCGAGTGAAGAAGAAAAATCAAGATTGCAAAATATCTCTAACGAAGCGGTATTGGCTTATGGGCAAAGTCGAAAAGCAGTTGAACAAAAAATAAGAGAACAACTTTTTGGTGTTAATTATGACAATTTGAGTCCAGAGGAGAAAAAGAAATTTGATTCTGGTGTGAAGCTCAAAATAATGGAAGAGATTTATCTTGGCGAGGCTAAAGCTTTCAGACAGGCCCAAGAAGATTACGGCAAAGAAAAGAAAGAAGGCGGAATATTGAATTCGGCCAAAGAAGCTTATGCCAAAGTTTTGAGCAACAAGGTGGTCAAAGGCTATTTGGGAATAAAATGGTATTACAGAATTCCAGCAACCACTCTGCTCTTTACTTTAGCTGGCTATGGTTTGGGTATGGCCGCTGTCGGCACAACTGTGACTTCGGCTGCTGGTTTTGCCGGAGCCAGAATGGCGAGAGGCGCGCTAACCATTGCTGGCGGTTCGGTTTTACGGGGAACGATACACAAAGGAGGTGAAAAGCTCGAAGAAAAAAGAAAAGAACTACTTAAAGATCTTTCAGAACAGAATTTGGATGAACTGGAAACGATAAGAACAACCAGAGCAATAAATGAAAGATACGATCGTATCCAGGAATGGGTCAAAGGTGCCAAGGTTGCTAGTGCCTTTGGAGTAGCTGGAGCTGGTATGTGGGCGGGTATGGGCAGCGGTAAAGCTGCAGAAAGCGTGGCTGATGCAGGTAGTAGCCCGGCGCCTAGTGTTCCTGCTGGTGAAGATGTTGTGGTTAGAGGTGCTGAAAGAGCCCGTATGCCTGATTTGGAAGAAAATCCACAGGAAGCTTCTGATGCGATAGAGGCTGAAAATTCTGTGACGCAAGAGTCTGTTGCAACGACTGATAAAGTAGCCGAAGGAGTTTTTGATAATCCAGAAGAGCTGACCCACATCAAAGTTGAAGGAGATGTTGATTCAAATTGGAAGATCATAGAAAAAGCTTTTGAGCAAAGCGAAATGTTTAGGAAATTTTTACAGGCTCAAAAAGACATCGTGGTGAATTATTTTGTGAACAAGGTTATGGGTAATCCAAAGCTATATGACTTTACACCAGATGAACACTTTGGGATTAGGGTAGAACCAGGTCAAGAAGTTGACCTCTCCAAACTTTTGAGCGACAAAGATGAAATCCAAAAGGTTTTGGATAATGCAGCTGGCAAAACACCAAAACAACTGGAAGCAGTCGCCGAACAAAGAGAAAAAA
>CAZLFM010000035.1:0-6402 GCA_964558845.1 uncultured Candidatus Saccharibacteria bacterium | reverse complement strand
AAATCTTAGTCGGCTCGCAAGGCACTCTCGGCATCATCACCAAGGCCAAAATTCGACTGGTCAAAACTAAACCCAAATCAAAGCTCTTGGTTGTCTTTATGAAAGATCTAAATGGGCTAGGTGATTTGGTCAATACTATTTTGCAATATGGCCCCGAAAGCGTCGAATCTTATGACGATTCGACTATGAAGCTTGCCGTGCGGTATTTCCCCGAAATGCTTGGGCTAATGAAATCCAAACTTATAAAAATAATGTGGAGCTTTTTGCCCGAAGCCTTTATGATTTTGAGGAGTGGTATACCAAAGTTGGTCTTGCTCACAGAAATCGCCGGAGAATCAGAAACAGAAATTCAAGAAAAATTAGAAAATTTAAAACTGGAAGTAGATAAACTGGGCTTCAAATCGAGAATAACCAGAAATTCGAGTGATGCCGAAAAATATTGGACGATTCGGCGAGAAAGCTTCAACCTGCTTCGCAAACACATTCGCGGTAAGCGCACTGCACCTTTTATCGATGATATCTGTGTCGAGCCTAAATATTTGCCAGAATTTTTGCCCAAATTGCGTAAGATTCTTGACGAGGCCAAGTTTGTTTATACCATCGCTGGTCACGCTGGCAATGGCAACTTCCATATTATTCCACTCATGGATATGGGTGATAACAAAAATCGCGCCTTAATCCCTTATTTGTCAGAAAAAGTCTATACGCTAGTCAAAGAATATGGCGGTTCTATAACCGCCGAGCACAACGATGGATTGGTGCGCACCCCATACCTTGGGATGATGTTCTCGCCAAAAATTTTGACTCTCTTTACCGAAACCAAAAAAATCTTTGACCCGCTTACAATCTTCAATCCGGGCAAAAAGGTGCCCGTAGCTCAAAAAGAAGGCCCCGGCAGTGTCGAATATATGGTTGGCCATCTGGCGAGGAAGTAAGGTTGTTTTATTTCTATATTCTGCTATCATACTTTTCTATGACAATTAAATTGAATGTCGAAAAAAGAACAAAGATGGGTAAAACCAAGTCGCTCGTAAAGAGTGGTGTTTTGCCTGGCGTTTATTATGGACGCAAAGAAGAGGCGACACCTATACAAATGAAAAAGACTGACTTTCTAAAAGTTTGGAAGGAAGCTGGCGAATCGACTGTTATTACCCTCCATTCAAGTGAGGGTGACGTAGAAGCTTTGATCAAAGATATCAGCCTCAACCCAATAAGCAACGAACCAGAACACGCGGACTTTTATGTATTCGAAAAGGGTCACAAAGTTGAGATTTCTGTGCCAATAGAATTTGTTGGCGTGTCCTTGGCAGTCAAAGAAAAGGGTGCTGTCCTTATGAAAATTATGCACGAACTCAAAATCAAAGCCGAACCGGCCAATTTGCCTCACCAAATCGATGTGGATATTTCGCCTTTGGTTGAATTTGGCGATTCTATTACTGCGGGGGATTTGCAATTACCAAAAGGTGTAGAACTAGAAGAAAACCCAGAAGAAATTGTAGCTACAGTGGCGGAACCAAAAGAAGAGAAAGAAGAAGAGGTTGCACCAATCGATCTAACTCAAATCGAAGTAGAGAAGAAGGGCAAGAAAGAAGAGGACGCAGCCCCAGAAGAAGCTACAAAATCAGAATAATTTTTGATATAATAAAGCCGTATGAAATACCATCATTACGGTTTTATTGTTTTGTTTGTTTTATTTTTTGGATTTAACTTACCTTTTCTTGCAACAACTGCTGAGGCCCAATTAACCGAAGCTCAGATACAAGAGCAAGAAGCCAAATGGCGCAAAGAACTCGAGCAAACCGAAAAAGAAATAGCCGAGTGGGAGTCGGTGTTAAAGCAAACCAAACAAGGCACGGCTTCTTTGGAACGTGACGCCAAAGCTTTGCAGGCCAAAATCAACGAAGCCAAGGCTTTTATTCGACAAAGACAAATCCAAATAGAACAGCTGACCAGAGACATCGGGCTCAAAAACAAAACCATTGCCGAACTCGAAGCCAAGATAAATCGAGGTAAAGAATCGATGGCCTCGATTATAAGGAGTACCAATGTTTTGGACGAAAATTCTTTGGTTGAAATTATGCTCTCCAACAAAGACTTGTCAGCTTTTTTTGTGGATAGCGATGCCTATTCTGTCATAAACAAATCACTTGAGGAGCAGTTTGATGAAATAAGAGGTTTGCAGGCCAAAACTGATGAGGAACGAAAAGCGCTCGACCAAAAACGCACAGCTGAGGCTGACAAAAAAGCTGAAATCGAGTCCCAAAAAAAGGCCGTCGAAAGAGATGAAGCCGAAAAGCGCAAGCTAATCAATATCAATAAAACTCAAGAGAAAACTTACGAACAGGTCATCGCCGAAAAGGCCAAAAAAGCTGCTCAAATCAGAGCCGCCCTCTTTGCTCTTAGAGACACCGATGGCAACGGTATTCCTTTCGGTGACGCTCTCAAATATGCGAACGAAGCCTACACTCTTACCGGAGTCAGACCGGCCTTTCTACTTGGCATCTTCCAGCAAGAAAGTAGTATCGGCAAGAATGTTGGTTCCTGTGTTATTACTGATCTCGAAAGTGGTTCTACTCAAAACATAAACTCTGGCACAATTTATAAAAACGGTATCCACCCAACCCGAGATTTGCCGACCCTACAAGATATTTTGGGCGACCTTGGTCGAGATCCAAAGTCGACCAGAGTTTCTTGTCCACTTTCTATTGGTTATGGTGGAGCTATGGGTCCAGCCCAATTTATTCCTTCGACTTGGAAAAGCTACATCAATCGCTTGAAGCAAATTCTTGGCGTCAACCCCGACCCTTGGAACCCGCGTCACGCCTTTTTGGCCTCGGCGTCGCTCCTTGCTGATTTGGGAGCTTCGAATGGTGGCTACACTGCCGAACACACTGCTGCGGCCAAGTATTATGCCGGTGGCAATTGGAAAACCTCGGGCCAAGGCTACGCAAGCAGTGTTTTGAGGCATGCCCAAAATATTCAACTAACTATGATCGACCCACTTGAAGGATTTTGATACGAAAACTATGCGAAACCTTGCGAAAAATAACTAAAATTGTTATGATACAAAACTATGAAAACTGATATACATCCAGAATACTTCGAGAAAGCCAAAGTTAGTTGCTCCTGTGGCAATAGCTTTACTGTTGGTGCAACTCAAAAAGAAATTCAGGTGGAAATTTGTAGTAGCTGTCACCCATTTTATACTGGCACCGAAAAGATTGTTGACGCCGCTGGCCGAGTAGAAAGATTCAAAGCCAAGAGAGCTGCGGCAACCAACACTGTCAAAAAGAAAAAAACGAAAGTTTAAATTTTTGGTTCCCCCTCTCTTGATTGTAAGAGAGGGGTTAGGGGAGAGTTATAGAACTTACAAAATAACCCCCTTAATCCCCCTTACATTAAGGGGGAGATAAAGCCTATGCATTTAGATAAATACAAACAAAACGACAAGACTCGCTATCTTGCTTCCGAATACGAACGCTTGCTCAAAGAAGAACAAGAAGTTTTGGAATTGCAAAAACAAGACGGTATGGCCGAATTGGCCGGGACTGACCTAGCAAATATCAAGACTCAAAAAGACGCGCTTCTGGCCCAAATGGAGAATATTTTGAAAGAAGAGGAGCTAGAAGAAGAAATGCCGAACGAAATAGTGCTCGAAGTGCGAGCGGGTGTAGGTGGCGAAGAAGCCGCCCTTTTTGCTGAGGAACTCGCCAATATGTATCGCAAATATGCCGAGATAAAGGGTTGGTCGGTCCGGGTGCTCGACGAAGCCGATTCGCCCCTTGGTGGCTACAAAGAAGCGAGCTTCGAGATACGTGGGCGAGGAGTTTATGAAGCCTTGCGCTTCGAAACGGGAGTGCACCGTATTCAAAGAGTGCCAGCTACTGAAAAATCTGGCCGAGTACATACTTCGACCGCATCGGTAGCTATTCTGCCAATCCGCAAAAAAACTAAGGTTGAAATAAATCCGAGCGATTTGGAAGTCACCTTTTCGCGTGCTGGCGGTAAGGGTGGTCAAAATGTGAATAAGGTGGAAACAGCTGTGCGTCTGACCCACAAACCAACCGGTATAGTTATCAGTTGTCGGGCCGAACGTAGCCAACAGGCCAACCGAGACAAAGCAATGTCGATTTTGGAGGCCAAACTAGACGAAATGAAGCGCGAAGAAGAGGAAAAGAAGTATGCCCACGAACGTAAAAACCAAATTGGCAATGTGGATAGGAGCGAAAAGATCCGCACTTACAATGTCCTGCAAGACCGTATCACTGACCACCGTATCAAGAAAAATTGGCACAATATAGAAAACATAATGAAGGGCAACATTGAAGAGCTTCTGGCCGATTTGCAAAGCGTATAATAGTCTGTTAAGATATCAGCCTATGGCAAACAACACAGCAGAAACCAAATTAGATAACCTGTTTGAGGCGGGGGCACATTATGGCTTTAGCAAAAGCCGTAGACACCCTTCCGCTGAGAAGTTTATATTCGGCTCAAAAAACAGAGTCGACATTTTTGACCTCGAAAAAACTGAAGACGCTCTCAAAAAAGCCGAAGAGTTTGTGGCTGGCTTGGCCTCAACCAACGGTGTTTTGCTTTTTGTCGGTGGCAAGAACGAAGCCAAAGAGATAGTAGCCCCAGCTGCCCAAAAAATCGGTATGCCTTATGTTGCCAGCAGATGGATCGGTGGCACTTTGACTAACTTTCCTCAAATACGCAAAAGAGTTGATACAATGCTTGACCTTATAAACCAAAGAGAAAAAGGTGAGCTTGGCAAATATACCAAAAAGGAACGTTTGCTTATTGGTCGCGATATAGAAAAGCTACAGAAGATGTTTGGTGGCATTGCCAACATGACAAACATTCCAAAAGCTTTGTTTATAATCGACCCTCGTCGCGAAGAGACAGCTATGCGCGAAGCTCTTATCCTCGGTTTACCCATAATTGCCCTTTGCGGAACTGACAATGATTTTGCTAAAATAAACTATCCGATTCCGGGCAACGACAGCAATCGCAAATCAATCGAATATTTTGTAGATAGAATTAAAAACGCATATGATAACAACAGAACAAATAAAAAAGCTTAGAGACGAAACTGGCGTCTCTGTGATGCAGTGCCGAAGTGCACTCGAAGAAGCAGGTGGAGATATGGAGAAGGCCAAAGAGGTGCTCCAGAAAATTAGCCAAAAATCAGCCGAAAAGAAGGCTGGCCGCGAGCTGGGTGGTGGGGTAGTGGTCTCTTATATTCACAATGGTGGCGCAGTCGGAGTGCTTTTGGAAGTCCTTTGTGAGACTGACTTTGTGGCCCGCAACGAAGAGTTTAAGGCCGTTGGCAAAGATATTGCTATGCATATCGCTGCCATGAGCCCAGAAACAGTTGACGAGCTTCTCTCTCAGGAATTCATAAAAGATCCGTCGATAACAATCAAAGGTGTCCTAGATCAAGCTACTCAAAAATTTGGCGAACGCACTGGCATTGGACAGTTTGCTCGATTTTCTATAAAATAGATTCTATGGCAACTATTGTCATATTCGGTCTTTCTTTGGCTTTAGCATTGATTTTATTGCTTCTAAAAGCACGATCCTTGAAAAAGGGTGAGGAAGGTTTTTTGCTGTCGCAACTTGGCCTGCTCGATCCAAAAGCTGACAAACTAACAGAGTCGACCAAGTTTCTGATTTTGCAAATTATCCAATCGGTGCGCTACATCTTTTTGGTTTATCTGCCCAAGTTTATCGAAGATGAAGCAGGTAAATACAAAGAAAAAATCAATAAAAAATTAGAAATCCAGCGCAATCTAATTTTGGGCCAAAAAGAAATTCACAATCGAGGTGCCGTATCTTTCTTTCTCAAAAAAATTGACGAGACAAAGCGCAACGGCCACAAAGGCGAGATAAACGATAGCTTGTAAAATTGCCAGAATAGCTCAGCCCCGACGCTCTGAATGCAAAGCAAATTCAGAGGTCGGGGAGCCGACTGCAAAGCACGTCGGCTTTGGTAGATCATAAAATCATGAATGGATTTGTATACATCCTAGAAGATTTGAAGCATAAATTTTATGTAGGAAGCACCGATAATATCGAGCGAAGAATGAAGCAGCATCTTAGCGGTCATACACATACAACAGCAAGAATGAAAGGATTGAAGTTGGTGTTTTCCCAAAAATTTGGTACCCTAGAAGAAGCTCGAAGAGTGGAGTTGAGACTTAAAAAGTTGAAGAGAAAAGATTATATAGAAAAGGTTTTAAAAGACGGTTTTATAAAGGCTAGATAAAAATTAAATTTGCCGCCTTAGCTCAGTTGGTAGAGCAGCCGTTTTGTAAACGGCAGGTCGTCAGTTCAAGCCTGACAAGTGGCTCACGAACAAAGTGAGTGAGACTGTGGAGAAAATCAAACTGCTTTGATTTT
>CAZLFM010000034.1:5807-6584 GCA_964558845.1 uncultured Candidatus Saccharibacteria bacterium | reverse complement strand
CCATACGTCGTAACCGGGGGAGAGTTACCCGCAATGATAATTTTGGATACAGTGGCCAGGCGAATTCCTGGTGTGCTCGGCAAAATCGAATCAGTAGAAGAAAATAGGGTAGCAAGTAGCGAGGTTTATACACGGCCAGAAGTAATTGAATGGAAAGGTAAAAGTTATAAAGTTCCTAAAGTTTTGCTTTCTGGCAATCATAAGAAAATAGAGGAGTGGAAGAAAAAAACCTCACCCCTAACCCCCCTCCTATAAACAGGAGAGGGGAACCGAACATAGCAAAAATCCGCCCCTCGGCGGATTTTTGCTTCCTCAACTTTTGGACACAAAAAAAGACGCGTCAATTTTTGCGTTCATATTTAGTTGAGCCAAAGGAGAAATTCGTTTGAACATTGCTGTTCGGATGACCTTCTCTTTTGGTTCAGTAAAGAACTGAGCCTCCATCATCTTATCACAAAATTCCTCAACTCCAAATGGGGATAGCCACAATCACACCAATCGTTCCCTTGTTTGTTATTAGATTATACAGAATTCCGCGGCCGCGGAAAAGTGTATGCCACGAAAAATAAAGAAATTCAATCGCTTGCTTTTTTATTCAAAAGGTGTTATACTTGGAGGAGCCATATGATCTTTACACTGCTGTTTTTGATGTTTTTGTCTTCCTGCCGACTTGGCGCGGAGACATTCGTTTTTTCCGAAACCTATCGGACTTTCAAACCTGGTGCGTTCCAGACCAATACAATCTGGGTGCAACAAGACTTCGGAAAGAAAATCGGC
>CAZLFM010000034.1:0-5797 GCA_964558845.1 uncultured Candidatus Saccharibacteria bacterium | reverse complement strand
TTCGCAGGAACCGGGTGGCATACCGTTTCATTCGGTCCTTCGCTTTCGCAGCGAAAGGCCAGTATCACGTGTTTGCAATCTACGAAGATTTTGCAAAGACGGGCTACTGGTACTACGTCCAAACCGATCGAAGAATCGGAAAAAAGTGGAGCGTCGGTAGTCACCATCAAGCATTCCTCGGACACGGCCCGCGCGTCGAACGACGGCTTAAGTCGTTCGGTGGATGGACCCCGAGCATCCGCCTCGCCGTCGTTTGGGACGGCAAACGCCACGCTCCAAATGTTTATTCCGGTCTGCGATTTACATACTTCAAGGGGGATTAGTATGCGGACACAGACCTGACGCCCGGCACTCTTCGTGCCGGGCATTTTGTTTTCCACTATTTTAGGTGAAAAAGGGAGGAGGAAAGGTTAGAATATAAATATGACATGGATATTTTATGCAGTCGGGTCGGCAGTTTTTGCTTCGCTTGTTGCCATATTTGGTAAGATTGGGCTCAAGGGTATAGACTCGACACTCGCGACCACACTTCGCTCGATGGTCATGGCGGTGTTTCTTATAATCGTCTCTCTTTCTTTTGGTAAATTTGGTGGCATCTCCAATCTGCCGGGCAAAGCCATCACCTTTATTATTTTTTCTGGTATCGCCGGAGCACTTTCTTGGCTCTTTTACTTTTTTGCCATCAAAAACGGGCCCGTCAGCGGAGTTGTAGCAATCGATCGTACTTCGGTTGTCTTTGCGATTGTGCTCGCCACACTTTTCCTTGGTGAAATCTTGACTTGGAAGATCGCCCTGGGCGGAATGATGATTCTAGGCGGAGCAATCCTCGTGGCTTTATAAAATAATTTTAAAAAAATGGAAGGTTTAAATAATGAAAAGATGGAAACATTCAAAGATGGAAACTTGTCTGCCGAGGAGGCAGAGATTAAGAAAGAAAATACAGGAGAAACAAAAATGGACGTGCTGAGCAGAGAAGATTTTATGAAAAGAGCACAGATGAAAGTGGCAGGAATGTTTGGTGAGGAGATGACAGTAGGAGGTGAAGTTAGAATGATAGAAAAAGTGATGAACCACGGAGTAAGAGATTTTTCAGAAAGATCTTGATTATTTATTTATTTTATTCGTAACATTTCGTAATTTTTCGCATAATTTTCGTATATGAAAAAACCAGTCAAAAGCCCGCTCGATTTTATGGTCGCTCAAGCCCAGCTTGAAACCGATATCGCCAAAGAAATAGTAGAGAGTATAAGACTAAAACAAGACTCCAACGGACAAGCCGATTCGAGCGCATCCGCCTCTTCGGCGGATAAATATTATGAAGAAAAGATGGCGACCAAAATGCTCGACTTTTTCAAACAAGAAGAAAAGGTAATAACGCTTTATGCCGAAGCCAAAGAAAGCTACCCCATAATGGCCGAGCTGATGGAGAATAAGAGGCCTTACCTCAAACAGCTACTCGAAGAATCGCGCAAGTTGTATGAGAAGAGTCTGATAGAAAAATAAATTCGAAGCACGAAGCATCAAATACAAAACAATATCAAAATCCAAATGTTTAAAATTTTGAAACTTAAAAAATTATAATTTGTTTCGGATTTCGATATTCAAATTTAGAATTTTATGATCATTAACAACGATATCATTGAGCAGCATTTGGATAACATTCGTGCCTTGCAAGCCCCGACCGGGCTCTTTATGGCTAGTCGGAGCGACGTTTCGACCGGCTACAACAAAGCTTGGCTGCGCGACAACTTTTATACTTGCTTAGCTTTTGAAGAAGTGGAAGATTGGGATACCGTGCGCCAAGTGTGGAAAGCGATTTTGCAGATTTTTATAAAACACAAAGATAAGATTGATTGGGCCAGAAAAAATAAGCCCTACGCTACCTACCAATACATCCACGCGCGCTACAATCCAGAGACATTCGAAGAATTTTGGACCGAGTGGGGCAACAAACAAAACGACGCAGTCGGCGCCATCCTCTTTAAACTAGGGGAACTGGAGGAAAAAGGGATTAAGATATTAGAAACGGCCGAAGAAAAGTTTGTGGTGCAGATACTCGTCGACTATCTAGAATCAATCGAATACTGGCACGACCCCGACAACGGTGTGTGGGAAGAATACGAAGAACTCCATATGTCTTCGGTTGGCGCATGTGTGGCCGGCCTCAAAAAAATTCGTGCTATCGGAGGCATCAATGTGCCCGAGTATATGATCGAGAGAGGCGAGGAGACTTTGCGCAAATTCCTACCCCGCGAATCCAACAGCAAATTTAGCGATTTGGCTTTGCTTTCACTTATCTATCCGTTTAACGTAGTTGATGAACGCATCGCTCGTCAGATTGTGCGCAAGGTTGAATACTTTCTAACCCGCGAGCGCGGAGTCATCAGATACAAGAACGACCGATACTATAATAAGAATGAGGACGGTTATAGCGAAGAGGCCGAATGGTGCTTTGGCTTTCCTTGGCTTGCGATTATTTATAATCAGTTTGCAATAACTCATCCCCTCTCGCCGGAGGCGAGTAGACCCTTCTCTTATAATCAAGAGAAGGGAAGCCCCTCCCTAACCCTCCCCCAAGGGGAGGGAACAGATCGCGACAAAGCTCACTACTATTTACAAAAAGCCATTGAAACAATTTACAACGACCAAATCCCCGAGCTCTACTACTCCGACTCGCCCAAACCCAATGATAATACACCATTAGCCTGGGCTGAATCGCTCTTCGTCATCGCTCTATTGCAGGTAGGGAAATAACTTATTTTTCAACACTTAGATAACCCAATTCTGAATCCTCGGTGAAATTGCACCAGAAGTCTTTACCCAATTTTTCCATACCCTCCAACGAAACTATCGGTTTATGCCATTTTATACTTTTGAATCCACAATCAGTTGAAATTTTTTGAATGGTTTGGGGTAAATAGTAATAAGAATAAAGCGTACAAATAAATTCATCACCATTATAAAGATCAATTTTTATTTTGCTTCCATCATTGTAACCTCCCAGTAGAGTCTTTACCGAGCCGAACTTTTTCAAATCTTTACCTTTTGGTAAATCAACCACAAAAAGTGCTTTACCACCGAAATTCAGACTTTGATAAATATTTTTTATCAAAAAATTTAGGTCATCTAAAGATTCTGCATAATTCAAAACAAAGGGGACTAGTATTAGATCACTTTTTGGTAATAAATCTCGAAAAATATCACCGAGCTGATAAGAAATATTCGGGGAATTATATTTTTCTTTTGCTAGTCTTATTTGCTCTTCAGAATTATCTATGCCTATTACTTCTTTTGCACCAGCATTTGCCAATGCTCTTGTAAAAAATCCGTCGCCACAACCCAAATCCAACACCACTTTCCCAGTCAAATCACCAAAAATACCCAATATAGTAGGGGTAAACGAATACTGCTTATCTGGTTTTATATCAGATTTTTGAAAATCTTTCGATAAACGCTCATCATAGTTATTCAGTGACATAACTTGATTATAACGATTTTAGTGTATAATTGCACTCATTATTTATTAAATGGGAATATAAAACATGGAAACTAGACCAAACACAGATGTTTCGCATCATAGCACCTATTTTCTTTATATTGCGGTTTTGTTTGTCGCCGTTTTGATGATTTCGAACACGACAGCCGGCAAGTTAATTGAAATTGGTCCCTTTGTTGTTTCTGGTGCAATTGTTGTCTTTCCGATAAGTTACATCTTTGGTGATGTATTAACTGAAGTATATGGATACAAAGCCTCCAGAAAGATTATTTGGTCTGGATTTGGAGCATTGATTCTAATGTCTTTCTTTTACTGGCTTATAGGTAAGCTTGAACCAGCCTCATTTTGGTTAAATCAAGAAGCTTACGAAACCATATTAAGTTCGGTACCTCGGATAACTTTGGCCTCTATTACGGCTTATTTCTGTGGAGAATTTAGTAACTCTTTCGTAATGTCGAGAATGAAAGTCTGGATGAACGGAAAAAAATTGTGGATGCGCACCATCGGCTCGACCATGGTTGGAGAGGGGGTAGACAGCATTGTTTTCATCGCCGTCGCTTTCTCTGGATCTGTACCAGTAAAAGAAATGGCAGTAATTGTTGGCTCTATCTACCTATTTAAGGTTATTTATGAGGTAGTTGCTACTCCATTTACCTACATCATAGTAAATAAACTAAAAAAGGCGGAGGGAATTGACGTGTACGACAAGGGTATAAGTTACAACCCATTTATACTCGAAAAATAGAATCTCTTCGTAAAATGTGCTATAATACTTTTATGACTAGTTTGCAAATCAAAAAAATAGAGAGGCTGGCAAAAGAGAGTAGTGAGTTTGCCCAAAAAGCGATCAAGAAGAGCAATGAACTCCAGACTTTTTTGAGTTTGATTGAATACAAATCCGGTAAAATCAGGCGACACGACTCAGTCGATGAACTTTTCAAAAAATTGGGAATCGTATGAGAGAAATATTTACAACGCCCAGATTTGAAAGAAAATTAAAAATCTTCAGTATTAAACATCCTGATTTTATCTCAAAGATAAACAGGATTATGAAGTTGGTTGCATCCAACCACAGACACCAATCTCTTAAAACTCATAAACTAAATGGGCACCTTAAAGAGTGTTACGGATCAAGCATTTCTTACGAATACAGGATAGTGTTCGTGCTAGAAAAAGATATGGTTTGTTTTATAGATATCGGTGACCATAATCAGGTCTATTAATTGGTTATCCACAGGGGAGGCTTGCAAAGTTGACAAGAATTTTTATGCGGTTATAATAGAACTTACGATTGAGTTATGAATGTCAAGCAAGGTGCTGTGAATAGCTAGAGAGTGCTTATTTACAGCCGTATTTTAATAGCCAACCAACCTTCTCGTTTTGAATAAATCAAACGAAAATAGCTAAAGAAGGGAAAAGAAAAAGGCCCCGATGCTTTTCGGGTGCGTTTTTGTGTTTAATTTGTAAAGTGACAAAACGAGAAAATAATGCCGGAGCGAACATCCGCAGTCGTTTCTTACGACGAGGACAAGAGAGCGGAGGGATTATTTTAGAGTTTTGATTAAAAATTAAAAAAATATGCAAACACTATTACCCAAGAAATATTTCAGCAAGTTCAAGGAGCCTCTAATTGGCGTGCCGAGCTTGGTCAAGGACCAGCTCGACTCATTCAAATGGTTGGTCGAAAAGGGCCTCGAAGAAGTGCGTAGCGAGTTTGCGGTAATCAACGACTTTACTGGCAAAAAGTTTAAGTTTGAATTTTTGGGCTTCGAACTTGAGAAGCCAAAGTATGATGAATACTATGCCAAGGAAAAGAAACTCTCTTATGAAGCTTCGCTCAAAGCTCGGGTCAAGCTGACCAACAAAATTTTGGGCACCGAAAAGGAGCAAGAAATCTTTATGACCGAATTCCCAATGATGACGCCTCACGGCACCTTCATCACAAGCGGTGTCGAAAGAGTTATCGTGCCCCAGCTCGCCCGTTCGTTCGGAGTATTCTTTACCTCGCTCGAGGCTAAAGGCCAAAAACTTTTTGGCGCCAAAATAATTCCTTCGCGCGGAGCCTGGATCGAAATCGAAACCGATTTAGATAAGACTTTGTATGTCCGCATCGACCGCAAGAGAAAGTTTGCCGTAACCGCTCTTTTGCGAGCCTTCGGCGCAGAAACCGATACCGAAATCCTAGAACTTTTCAAAACTAAGCCAGAATACAAAGAATATATAGAAAAGACTCTGGCCAAAGACCACGTCAAAACCGCCGGAGACGCTTATGTCGAGATTTACCGCCGGCTCCGCGATGGC
>CAZLFM010000033.1:0-6599 GCA_964558845.1 uncultured Candidatus Saccharibacteria bacterium | reverse complement strand
ATTCCGTGGATAACTAAGAAAATAAGGTATTCCGACGGTTCCATATTGAAATTTTTGGATTTTAATTTTGCAATTTCTTTGCAAATCAAAATCTCGCCACTTTCTTTTGATAGGGTAAAGGAGAGCACGTCGGTCGGTTCGTCCTTGCCTCGATATTTTGCATTTACTTCTTGTATCCTCTTTTTGTTTACAAAAGCAAAAGAGAGATCATAACTCTCTCCCAAAATCTCGGTCTTTATTTCTTCAATTAGTTTTGAGGTTTTCACCCGCGTAGTGCTTGCTTAGCTTCGTCTAGCTTCTCGGACCGGAGCTTTACCCATTTTGATAAGTTCTTGCATTTCTTTGTGAGCGGTAAGGCGCTTCAAGGTCATCTTCTTTTTGACATATTCTGATTGCTTTCTAGAGCTGTAACGAATTTTGCGGAGTCGCGGCAAAACGCCAGAGCCTTGGACTCTTTTGGTAAATTTCCTGATGAGGCTCAAATTGTTTTCCGAGCCGGTTTTTACTACTTCTACGTTTACTGCCATAACGTTTGCTATATTAACACAAAGCCTTTTCCAATGCAAAATTCGCAAAAGGGACAAGGGTGACCCTTGTCCCTTTTGCGGGTTAGAGGTTTTTGAGGCGATTAGCGAGTTCGGGGATGGGGATGATTTCTTGGGCGCGGGTTGAATTGTGGCGCAAGACGACAGAATTATCCAAAGCTTCTTTTTGGCCCAAAAGTAGAATATATTTGGCGCCAGAATTTTCGGCAATGCCGATTTGGCTACCAAGTTTGTCTTTGGCCACGCTGTGCTCCAAGCTTTTGCCAGCTTTGCGCAATTCTTCGATGATGAGTAGGCTTTTGAGTTTGGCTTCCGGGCCAAACTGAATGAGATAAAATTCGGCGGTCTCGCTCTTAGCTCGTACTTTATGCAAAGGTTTTTTGAGTTTGGCCGCAAAATCAAAAACAACCATCGAAATATCTTTTTTGTGGCCCAATTTTTTGGAGAGTTTGTTTACTCTGATGCCGGTGGCCAGAGTCTCTTTGGGATTCTTTTCGGAAACGAGAGAAAAGATTGTTTCCGAGCAGAGGTGTGGATCACCGACCAGTGTAAAGTCGATTGTATAATTCAAATTCATAATTTCCAAAAACTCCAAAACTTCTTTGAAGTGGTTTCGGCTGGATTCGGAAAGAAAATCGATTGATTTTGGACATTCGGCTTGGAAAGTTTGCCATTCCGGATGCACTTCTCGTATTAAGGTAAAAATATCTTTTTTGATTCTTTGACGCAAATCAGCTGGAAAGGCGTTGTAATTCTTCTTTACATAAGCATTCATCTTGCGCTCAAATTCGCTCGCCGATTCTTTGTCGCCAACTGAATTGAGGCGAATTTCCAAATCTTTGAAACCCAAAGAATTCAAAATCGAAATGCAGGTTCTGAGGGCTAAACAGTCGGTGATGGTTTTGCCGGAGCCCATACTGACCAGTTTTGATTCAAGCCTATTTGGGCGCTTTTTGGCTCGTCCGCCCTTGAAAGGCCGTTCTAGCCAAAGCAGAAGTGGTTGGGGCATAGCCAAACCCTTTTCTTCAAAATACATCCGTAGCAGTGCCGATATTTCTTCGGGATAAAAAGCTGGATTGTAAGTTTTGGTGCTGTCGAGGTCGGTTTTGTGGACTTCCGGAGGGGCAAAGTGCAAGAAACCATAAAATCGAGCAATACTGCTTGCCTCATTATATTCTTTTATAAGCCGACTCTGTATCGGAATGTTTTTGTTGTCCATTTTGTTTTATTTTGCGCCTGGTAGAAGATCAATCTTTTGTAACGGCAATAAGCGCACTATTGGTTCGCCGACAATATTTTTCTTGTTTATTGGTCCCCAGATACGAGAATCGGAGCTACCGGCTCGATTGTCGCCCATTACAAAATATTGATCTTCTTTGAGGGTTATAGAAAAGTTTTCGTTTTTCTTGAATTCCACATAGGAATCGTCGAGCTTCAAACCTTCTGGGTTTTGTTCGTTTATGACATAAACGACTCCGCCACGTATATCTACTTGTTCACCCGGGTAGGCGATAAGGCGCTTTATGAAAAATTTGGAAAGATCTTTTGGATAGCGGATTATAACCACTGAACCTCTGTCTGGCACTTCAAATCTTTTGGAAATCTGGTCGACAATTAGGTAGTCGCCATCGTGAAAAGTCGGATCCATCGAAGAACCGTTTACAACGTATGGTTGAGCCACAAAAATCCGAAAAGGCACTACAATCAATATGGCCAAAACAGCATATTTTATTAGTTCCCAAAATCCCGAATCTTTCTTTTCTTCTACCTTTGTTTCTTCCATAATTCTTTGTGTTCTCTTTATATTTATGGGCATTATATTATACTTGAGTAATAACTCAAAATTTTATGTTTTATATCATTGGTTTGGGCAATCCAGGTGAAGAGTACAAAGACAGCCGGCACAATGCCGGACGGCAAGCTATTGCAAATCTCAAATCTCAAAATTCAAATCTCAAAATTATTGAATCGCCGGAATTTATGAACAATTCGGGTAAGGCGGTGGCCAAAATTATCAAATCCAAAAAGATGGCCGAAAATCTGATTGTGGTTTATGACGATATTGATCTCGGGCTCGGCACAATCAAAATTTCTTACGACAAAGGCAGTGGCGGTCACCGCGGGCTAGAATCGATAATCAAAGCGGTAAAAACTAGAGAGTTTACCAGAATTAGAATTGGCATTTCGCCGACCACTCCAAAAGGTAAGGTCAAAAAACCTGAAGGCGAGCAGAAGGTTCTCGATTTTATCTTGGGTAACTTTTCGACCAGCCAAAAAGAAATCCTCAAGAAGGTTTTCAAGACTGTGAGCGAAGCGATTACCACAATCGTCGAAGAGAGTAGAGAAAAGGCGATGAATGTTTTTAACTAACCTTCTACTTCTCCACAAACGTCAGCGCCATCTTTTGATCCTTGGGGTCAAAGAGGCTAATCTTGAAGTTGTAGGTTTTGCCGAGCTCGAGCTTTTCGCGCAATTTGTCTTCGCCACCAAATTCAGAAACGTGTACCAATCCAGCTACGCCTTCTTCGATTGAGGCCAGAGCGCCGTGTTTGTTGTATTTGATTACGACCCCAGTTACAGAATCGTCTTTCTTGTATTTTCTTCCAGCTTCTACCCAAGGATTTTCCTTGAGAGCTTTGATTGAGAGAGAAATTTTGCCATCTTTGATTTCAATCACTTTGACTTTTACTTTGTCTCCCACCTTGGCAAATTTGCGAGGATCGTCTACCAAGCCCCAATCGATTTCTGAAATATGGACCAAACCTTCGAGTCCGTCTTCAATTTTTACGAATATACCGAAATCGACAATACCGGTCACCTCGCCTGTTAGTTCGTCTCCCAGAGTGTATTTGTCGATGATTTGGCTAGTCTCGCTGCCCTCGCGCATATCCTTTTCGGAGAAGATAAGCTTGCCTTCCTTGGCGCTCGCCGCAATTATGGAGACAGAAATCTTCTGCCCAACCAATTTGCGCAATTCATCAAGGATTTTATCTTTGTCGCCATCACCAACTCTTGGGTAATGTTCGGTTTTGAGTTGGGAAGCGGGCAAAAATCCAGAAATACCTTGCCAAGCGAGCATGAGTCCACCCTTATTGGCCTCAAGTATTGGTAGTTCAAAGACCTTCTTGTCTCTGATTGCGTCTTCGGCCTCGGTCCAGATAAGAGCCTGTTTAGCTTCTTTGAGAGAAATCTCGATATAACCTTCTGAGTTTTCGGTGCCAACGACTTTGCCGGTAATTTTGTCGCCTTTGTTGATCTTTTTTATAAGATCGCGGGCGTTTATAAATTCTCTACCGAAAATAATACCTGTGCCCCAAGGTGGTAGGTCTACGTAAACTGCATTTTTGTCCATATCGATGACCGTGCCCTCGACGATACTTTCTTTGGCTGGAGGCAGGCTCGAATCATTCACCATCTTTACCATCGGTGAATCTTTTTTGGGATTGTTCTTGGCCTCGGCCGATTCTTCTTGTTTTTCTTCTAATTCTTTCTCTTTTTTCATAATAAATTAAAAAACCTCAAGCTTTTCCGCCCAAAATCATTCTAGTCGGGGACGGAGGGTTAGGCTTCGAGAGAATTTTGTTAATAAATCTAGTGTCTCGTTCCAAAACTTGTTCCAGAGCAAGACGTTTGCTATGATAGCACTTTAAAAGATTAAATTCAACAAGAATGAATACTATGAAAAATTCCTATCTTATAGCCGGTGCGATTGTGCTTGTGGCTATAATCGCTTTTGTTTTTGCCAGCAGGAAAACCGATGCTCCGACAGAGGTTTCGACCAAGAATCAAGCTGTGGTCGGTGCTATGACTGATGGCAATTATTCAGTAAATACAGACACTAGCGTCCTAAAATGGACGGGTGAATTTGTTACGGGTCTTACTAAAGAAGAAGGTACTATAAAAATCAAATCCGGCGAGGTGGTCGTAGAAGGTGGTCTCATAACCTCTGGTTCTTTTGAAATTGATATGGAAACAATTGCAGATAACGAAAATAAAGAAAAGCTGATCCAACACCTAAGGTCAGACGACTTTTTCTCCGTAGCCACTTACCCAACCGCAAAGTTCGAGATTACTTCTTTTGCTCCAGTCAACGAACAGACGGCTGTCTCGGGTAGGTATGTAGTTGGTGGCAACCTCACTGTAAAGGGTATTACCAAACCAATTTCTTTCCTAGCCACAATAAGTACTACAGACACAGAAATTAATTCGTCTTCTTCGTTTGCCATCAACCGAGCCGATTGGGACGTAAAATATGGATCAACCAGCTTCTTCGAAGGTTTGGGCGATAAGGCTATTAGAGACGCAGTCCAAATAGACTTAGAACTCAGCGCAACCAGGTCAGAGTAAATCCACAATCAGGACTTGCTTTATTCGCTCAAGTTTGATATACTTGTCCTCAAGAGTTTCTAAGTCTTCGTGTTTGCGTTTGCCCATCAAAAGGCGACCGGCCACTAGAAAAACGAGCTCTGGTCGTTTATAAAGGCAAATAAAAAGCACAATGAAAATTTTCGTAGGAAACCTATCTTGGGATGCTACTGATAATGACATCAAAGACGCTTTCGCTCAATTTGGAGCAGTCTCTGAAGCATCAGTCGTCAAGGATAGGGAAACCGGTAGATCTCGAGGTTTTGCTTTCGTAGTCATGGATAATGACTCAGAAGCAAACGCCGCTATCGAAGGTCTAAACGGTAAGGAAATCATGGGCAGAGCTATCACCGTAAATGAAGCTCGTCCAAGAGAAGAGGGTGCCTCAAGAGGTCCTCGCAGAGAATTCCGCAGATAATCCAATCTGTTTCTCAAATCAAAAACTGCTGGCTCACGCCAGCAGTTTTTGATTTGCTCAAACTAAAATTACACCACACCAAAAAAAGCCAAGGGGCGCCCTTGACATATTTGGTTTGTGATAAAATTGGAGCAATGACAAAGAGAAAAATTTTAGGACTCTCAATCATCTTGCTTTCCTTGGCTTGGCTTGGCTCGGCCTACCCAAAAGACGACCCAAAACAAGGTTTTATTGGTAATACTTTGATAAATATAGAAATAGCCGATACAGAAAGAGAGAGGGTTAAAGGCCTTTCTGACAGAACGGATTTGGCCGAAAATGCCGGCCTGTTTTTTGTCTTCGAAACTCCAAGTCGATATGGCTTTTGGATGAAAGATATGAATTTTGCCATCGATATCGCTTGGCTCGATGCAAACAAAAAAATCATACATATAGAAAAAGAAGTTTTGCCAGAAACTTATCCAAAAGTTTTTTATCCTACCCTAGATGCGCTCTATGTGCTCGAAGTCAACTCTGGATTTTTTGAAAAAAATAAAATAGAGATTGGTCAAACGTTAGAAATGAAAGGCTTTTGAGCAGAAAATTTTACAGCCTGAGTTTTGTATTTTGTGATGGTGATTTTATACCCTTATCCACAAGTTTTTGTTTCAAAAAAATTGTAAAATAGACAAACGTTGAAATGAAAAATTTCAACAAAATTTATTAAAATTTATAATTTTTTACAAAAATATGGCAAAAAACTCGAAAAAAACGGCAAAAAAGTCAGCAATGGAGGATTTTATAAAAAAGGTTCAAAAGCGTGATAGATCTATCGTGCCGTTTGATTTCGAGAGGATAGTTACAGCCATAAATAAGGCTATGAAGGCCTCTACCGAAGGCTCTGAGGCGGAAGCCAGGATGGTAGCTCACAAAGTGCTAGCCGACTTGGTGCGTATATCCAAGAAGTACAAAGACTTTATGCCGAGTGTCGAAGGCATTCAAGACACAGTAGAGAAGGAACTTATGCTTTCCGACTATGTAAACACCGCCAAGAACTACATTTTGTACCGACAAGAACGCACCAAAGTGCGCGAACAAAGTGTAGCCGTGCCAGTTGAAGTAAAAAAGAAAATCGAAGAAAGTAGCAAATACTTCAAGTCTTCTTATCAAGAATTTATATTTTATCAGTTCTACGCTAGGTGGCGCGATGAACTAGGTAGGAGAGAGACTTGGATCGAAGCCATTGACCGCTTTATGGAGTATATGAAAGAAAATATGGGCAACAAACTAAC
>CAZLFM010000032.1:0-7220 GCA_964558845.1 uncultured Candidatus Saccharibacteria bacterium | reverse complement strand
TCCATATTGCCGATGTTGCTAAAAAGCACATTGGCAGTATTAAGGAGTGAGACAGCAGTATCCTGTCCCGCAACGAAAACCTTGGACATAAGGAACTTGAGGATGAGAAGCATCAACCCAAATCCTATGGCTCTTCGAATCATAATAATATGTTCGAAGGGGGATTATGTGACAAACCGACAGGTTTGTCAGAGGGGTTAATAATGCCCTCCTCCCTCCGGAGAACGCGCCGAAACTTTCGGCCCACTCCCCGGAGGCTTTCCTTATGTCTACCCGACTTGAAGTCTTTACTTCAGGCGGGCTTGCCTCAAAGAACTACTCATATTTTAACCGATTTTTAGCCACTTTGCAAGCTGGCGTTTTTGTAATCATTCTTGATTTAGCTCGGCCTTGATAGTAAGCGCCGAACATGAATGATCTAAAAAATTACAATACTTTAAACAAGTATTTTTGGCGCTCTGTAAAATGATTCGGAATACTTTTTAATTAATAGATAAGTTAAATATATGGGAATAATTATTTGGATTGTGTTTGGTGCTTTAGTCGGCTGGATTGCTTCGGCGATTATGGGGAGCGGCTATGGCGTGATAGTGGATATAGTTATCGGAATTGTGGGTGCAATAATCGGTGGTTGGATTATGAGCCTTGTGGGTTATGGCGGAGTCAGTGGCTTCAATTTGTATAGCTTCTTTGTCGCTATCTTTGGATCAATCGTGCTCATTGCCCTTGTCAGACTTTTGCATTCTTAAGTAAGCAAGAAGTAAACCAACCGAAGTTCAGCATCTACCACGATGCTGAACTTTCTTTTTGTCCAAAATTTCATAATAAAAATCTGAAATGTGTTGATTTCGTGTTATAATTATGGGGTGAAAAAGAAAGAGAAAAAAATAAAGGAGGTTGTTATCTACCAAGCCAAATCCGGAGCGATTGAGCTTAGGGGCGACTTGGGCAAAGAAACCATCTGGGCTACTCAAGCGCAGATCGCTAAATTATTTGATGTCACACCTCAAAACGTCACCCTGCATCTTAGTAAAATTTTTAAAGAAAAAGAACTTAATGAAGAAGCAACTTGTAAGGAATACTTACAAGTTCAAACCGAAGGAAAAAGAAGAGTAGAAAGAAAAACTAAGTTCTATAATTTAGATGCAATTATTGCTGTGGGCTATAGGATAAACTCTGTAACAGGAACAAATTTTCGTATTTGGGCCACCAAAACTCTCCGCAGTTATATAGTAGATGGTTACGCAATCAACAAAAACAGAATCGCAAAAAATTATGCGGGGTTTTTGAGTGTGGTTGAAGATATCAAAAAATTCCTACCCGCTGGCTCCCCAACAGAATCAAAAGATGTGGTCGAACTGGTCTCTCTCTTTGCCGATACTTGGCTCTCGCTCGATGCTTACGACAAAGAACTTTTACCCAAAGGCAAACTAACCAAGAAGAAAGTCGATCTCACTGCAGAAAAAATTTCAAAAAGTTTAGCTGGTCTAAAAAAAGATCTTCTAAAAAATTCTACTGCAACTGAAATTTTTGGTACCGAAAGAAGTGCTGGAAGTATCGCCGGAATTGTCGGCAATGTAATGCAATCATTTGGGGGCAAAGAGCTATATCCAACCGCCGAAGAAAAAGCGGCGCATCTTTTGTATTTTATAATAAAAAATCATCCCTTCATCGATGGCAACAAACGCAGTGGGGCTTTCGCTTTCGTGTGGTTCTTGGAGCAAGCCAAAATTTTGGACACTTCAAAACTCACTCCTTCGGCTTTGACCGCACTTACCATCATGGTCGCTGAGAGCAATCCAGAACACAAAGAAAAAATCATAAAACTTATCCTAAACTTAATTTCCAAAAAATAACCTCGATCTCTTTTGAGATAAATTGGAAGACTGAAGATAAATAGGTGCGATAAAATACAAGCAATCATCCTCCAAAAAAGGAGGATGAGTGAAATAAATTCCATTTTTTAGATAAAATACCCCTTCCATATTCTATCTTGCAAGTTTAAGTAAAATATGGTTAAATAAGAAAGGAGGTTTCAATGCAGATGATTGTAATTCTATGCGCTTTTTTGGTTACTCTAGGTACGTTGAGTGCCCAATCAGTCCCATATACTCAAGCACAAGTGACCCAGTTTGCTAATAACGAACTGATTCCCGTGGTTCAGATGGTTATGGGCGCTACCACGCCTTATCCAGAAGTGAATGACCGGGTCAACAAACAGACCGCGCTTATATCGCGAAGATTCAAAGGTAAGCCTACCAACAACGTGGTGCTTCAAACGGTCTACACGCGTGTTAGCAAGTTCGTTGCTGGGTCATCACGAGTCAACGAAAAAGGTAACCCGGAAATTACACTCTATGTTCCGGCCATCATGGACAATTGGGCCGGAAATCGCTCTCGCATTATATACATCGTTATGCACGAGCGAGATCATCTGACTGAACTCATTCCGAACAGGAAAGACGGGATCAGTTTGGACATAGAGACGCATATCCACGCCCTGACGACACAGTATGTCGTGGTGCCACTCAAAGAGAAGCACAGGATCACTCTTTCCCGGGATGAGCAGCGACATTACGACGCGTGGGTCAAAGCGGGCAGGACGGAAAAAAGTCCTGTCTGGAGAGAATCCATCCAGACTCTCTTATCACGAGGTTTGGGGAGTGCCAATTCGTTTTAACGCTGTTATCTGATGACCAGCAGACTTATTTAATGAATAGTCTGCTGTGGGAAGTCGCCTCCGAGCGACTTTCTTTTTATGGAAATTTTAAGTAATATGCAGCTATGAAAAAATTTATTATTCTCATTTTGGTTATTGTAGCCGGCTTGGCCATTTGGAAACTATGGCCACAGCCTAATTTGGAGTGGCAAAATTTTGAAAATAAGGTATACGGATATTCTATTTCATACCCATCACTAATCACAGAACCAGATTCAAGAAACCAATACAGTGGAGCTGACCTATCCGATGAGGAGAACATAAATTTTAGAGTCCCAGGTAAAACTACTCTCTTCAGCATAGACATAGATTACTTTGGTCCTGAAGTAGAGAAAAATATAAAAAAGGATGGTCCACAAGTAGAGCAACTGATGGTGGCTAAAAAAGAGCTCTTCTCGCAAGACCTCAAGTCTTACGCTGAAAACACAAGAGGCTTGCAGACAATTCCTGATCCATATCTGAATCCTGAAGTTGGAGAAATGAAAGAAATTACACTTGCTGGTAGAACAGCTTATACATTTTCTCTTACAGATGGTTTTACACATTCAACTGGGGGATATACTCTTGGAGACGGCCAGACTTACAATTATGTAATTACTGAAAACTTGGCTGGTCAAAAAATAGTGATTCATTACTTAATTGATAGTACTACTTATCCCGAAGGGGTAAAAATTGCAGAACAAATGTTGAAATCCTTCAATTTCAACACTAATTAATCATAGTCATTCTCTTTTGAAATAAACTGGAAGACTGAAGATAAGGTGGAAAAGAGTCAAGAAATAAAGTAGATTGTAGATATGAGCTTATCAATCGGCATTGTCGGGTTACCCAACGTGGGCAAAAGCACGCTCTTTAACGCACTGACCAAAAAAAGTGTGCCGGCCGAGAACTATCCTTTTTGTACCATTGACCCAAGTGTAGGCATTATCCCCGTACCCGATGAACGGTTGGAAAAATTGAATGACTTTTCAAAATCGAAAAAAAAGGTGCCAGCCGTGGTGGAGTTTGTCGACATTGCTGGGCTGGTGCGCGGAGCAAGCAAAGGTGAGGGCAAGGGCAATGACTTTTTGCAACATATCAGAGAATGCGATGCAATTGCCGAAGTGGTGCGAATTTTTGACGATCCGGATATTTTGCACGTTGAAGGTAAGGTTGACCCGCTTTCCGACATTACAACCATCAATCTCGAGCTCATCCTTGCCGATTTGCAGACAGTGACAAAAAGATTGGGCAGTCTGCAAAAGGAATTGAAATCTGGCAAAAAAGAAGCCGTACTCGAAGAGAGTGGGCTCAAAAAAGTTGCGACAGCTCTTGAAGCCGAAAAATTTGCGCGAAGTGTTTTGGGGGAGCTCGATCCGAAAGAGGAGCCCTTTGTGCGCAATATGCAATTGCTCACTATGAAGCCAGTTTTGTATGTTTTGAATACTTCCGAAATTGCGGAGAATAGGAGAGATATTTTAGAAAAATTGGACAAGCCTTATGTCGAAGTCGATCCTATATTCGGCAAAGGTTTGGAAAACTTAATCCAAAAAGCTTACGAGACGCTCGACCTCATTACGTATTTTACAACCGGTGAAGACGAGACAAGGGGCTGGACCATAAAAAGAGGTAGTACCGCGCCCGAAGCGGGCACCGCGATCCACACTGATTTCAAAGACAAATTCATCCGCGCCGAAGTGATCGAGTGGGACAAGCTTATCGAAGCGGGCTCTTATGCTAGCGCCCGCGAACGCGGCCTCCTCCGCACAGAAGGCAAGACCTACATTGTCCAAGATGGGGAAATTATTGAATTCAAAATTTGATTTATACAGAATTTCACGGTCGTGAAAAAGTGTATAATCTGACGAACTTAGTTTTATGTTATAATTGCAAAAAAGTTTGATAACTTTATAAGCTAACACGAAAATTATGGAACCAAATTTTACAACCAACCCAAATGGAGCCAAAACCAGCGCGTTGGATTTCTTTTTGCATTTGGGCTCAATCGTCGCCCTTTATGTGGTCGTCGGCAACTTTGTCAATCTACTTTTTCGAATAATAGACAAAGCCTTTCCAGCTATGGTCACCAACGCCTACTACTCTGCACAAGGTTTGGAAATAAGTTTTCCGGTTGCCACGCTCATCGTGGTCTTTCCGATTTTTGTGCTTCTCTCTTGGTTAATCCACAAAACCTATAATCAAAATGTTGAGAAAAAAGGTCTAGCGGTGCGCAAGTGGCTAACCTATGTCACGCTCTTTTTTGCCGGCATATTTTTGGCCGGGGATTTGGTCACCGTGCTCTACAAATTCCTAGACGGACAAGATCTAACGAGTGGCTTCTTGCTCAAGGCTCTGACCGTCTTTGTAGTCTCGGGAGCCGTCTTTGGTTTTTACCTTCAAGATATCCGTGAGCGCATTTCGAGCAAACAAAGAAAGGTCTGGGCCGTCGTTGTGGCCTTGCTCATTTTGGTTTCGATTGTTCTCGGCTTCTCAGTTATCGGCTCGCCTAGAACCCAAAGATTTTTGCGCGAAGACAACTTGACCATAAATGATCTCTACAGCATTGAACAGAGCGTCATAGACTATTGGGTCACAAATGGTTTGGTCCCAGAAAAGATGCCTCAAAATATTTACCTCTCAAAAAATCTAGAGGATTACACTTACAAAAAAACTGGTAATCTTTCTTTTGAGATCTGCGCCAATTTCAATCTTTCAAATTCTGCACAAGCAACAAATCCTGCTTGGAGACAAATGATGACCGCGCCGAGCCCAACTTGGGAGGATAAAATGATGTTTGCCGGCAGTGGACCGTGGAATCACGAATCAGGCTACCAATGCTTCGAACGCCAAATCGACCCAGCTCTTTATCCGACAAAGGTAAGGGGATAGGGCACTCCTTCAGTCCTGCGGACAGCTTCCTCTTAGTAAGAGGAAGCCCCCACTCCTAAACTATGACGAAAATTTACAATATAAGTAGTTTGCGCGATCGTAGAAGAGAATTAAGAAAAAATCAGACACCCCAAGAAAAGATCCTTTGGCATTATATAAGGAACGATCAGTTGGGAGTGCGATTTCGGAGGCAATTTGGTATTGGAGGATACATTCTTGATTTTTATTGCCCAAAAAATAAATTGGCGATAGAAGTGGATGGCGAAGTTCACAATACCATTGAAGCAAAAGAATACGATTATGTCCGAGACAAATTTACTCAAGGTGCAAACATTCGAGTTTTACGGTTTACAAATAGTCAAATACAAAACTCCCTAGAGCTCGTACTTCAGACAATTATGCAGGCATTGAAATCGGAGGCCCTCCCTCTTACTAAGAGGGAGGTGGCCGAAGGCCAGAGGGAGTGACTGATTTTGTAAAAAACAATTTATATTGTATATTTTATAGATGCAAGACAACTACGATCACAAAGACCTAGAAGCCAAATGGCAAAAGGACTGGGGAGAGAAGGGGATTTACAAAACTCCCGACCAGACTGACAAACCAAAGTATTATGTGCTCGACATGTTTCCTTATCCATCGGGCGATGGTCTGCACGTCGGTCACCCCAAGGGCTACATCGCGACCGATGTAATCTCGCGCACCAAGCGTATGCAAGGCAAAGCAGTGCTCCACCCGATGGGTTGGGATGCCTTTGGTTTGCCGGCAGAAAATTATGCCATCAAAAACAAAATTCATCCGCGCCAAGCAGTTGAGAAAAATGTAGCCCGATTCAAAGAACAACTCTCAATCATCGGGCTTGATTATGATTGGTCACGCGAAATCAACACTACTGATCCAGAATTTTATAAGTGGACCCAGTGGATATTCCTCAAACTTCTCGAAAAAGGTCTGGCTTATGAATCATACGAACCAATCAATTGGTGTCCTTCTTGCCAGACCGGTCTTGCCAACGAAGATCTCGAGGATGGAAAATGTGAAAGGTGCGGCAGTGTAGTCGAAAAGAAACCAATGCGCCAGTGGGTGCTCAAGATTACCGATTATGCCGACCGTTTACTTGAAGATTTGAAATATCTCGACAAGTGGCCCGAGGCAATCAAAGAAAGCCAGCGCAATTGGATCGGTCGCAGCGAAGGGGCAGAAATTGAATTTCGTATCACCCCCAAGCCCCCTCTTACTGTAAGAGGGGGTGCCGAGGCTTCCGAGGCGGGGGTGATACCGGTGTTTACCACACGTGCCGACACTCTTTTTGGAGTAACTTATATTGTGCTCGCGCCAGAACATCCCGAAATTGAAAATTGTAAACCCGCCCGCCTCGATGGCGAGAGCGATTCGGGCGGGTTGAAAATTGAAAATTGGGACGAAGTCCAAAACTATATAAATGAGACTAAACAAAAAACCGAAATAGAAAGGACTGATGCCAAAAAAGAAAAAACGGGAGTCGAACTCAAAGGTCTGAAGGCCATCCATCCGGCAACAGGTGAGGAATTACCAATCTGGGTGGCTGACTATGTGCTAGGTAATTATGGCACCGGCGCTGTGATGGCCGTCCCCGCACACGACGAGCGCGATT
>CAZLFM010000031.1:1053-7603 GCA_964558845.1 uncultured Candidatus Saccharibacteria bacterium | reverse complement strand
TTTTGGCTAAAAAAGTTGCTAGCCAAAATCGCCGTGGCAAAGACCACCGCCGTAATCACAAATGTATATATGTATTTTTTCCAATCCATTTGAGTAAATTTAGACTACAATAGAAAGTCAAAATATTATAGTTGCATTTTCCCTATTTTTGTGATAGAATATACATGGAGGTGTTTCTTTGAAACGCAACAAGTTTACAGTGTTTTTAGCGATTCTCTGCGTTTTGAGCTTCGTCAATATCGAAGCAAAGAACGCAGTAACTGTAGAGTGGAAGTATTACAGTCGGTGGAGTGGCACAAAAGATTTACCCTCGTGGGTATGCCTATCTCCCGACGAAGACGGCGTCTGTAAGTCTCGGGCAGAAGTACCCGTCGGCGAATCCAGAACCTTTTACGAACCGGTAACGGTTTTCAGGCAGGTGATGGATACGGTCAATGAGCGGGTTCCGCTTACACCAAAACCACAAATTAGAGTAACGCTTCGCAAAATCACGGCGACCAAACCAGAACCCATGCTCTGCATGGTGGCTCTGGTCCAACGTCGTCGTGTGATGCTCCAATACCCGCCGGCCGGTACAGTCTGGCATATCCCGGGTGGAGTGTCGCAACTGACCTCTGTCCTCCGCAAGGATGGGCACGAGGTGAGACAGCGGTGGGGACACATTATTGGACTCGAACACGTCCTACTTGCTCAAAACAAGACAGGAGTGTCTCGAGCACTTACCGTTATCAGATCGCCGGATAGCAATATCCACGATCTGTATGAAGCACGCCAAATCCTGGAGCGGAGTTCCGAGTCGATCTCGACAAAGGACAAGTTCCGCCTCGAAAGAAATAACGTGGTCTATCAATCGCAGTATCAGGACGGCACCATTCGAGGTGCTCTGAATGCGATTGCAGATTGCGAGAATCACCTCTGGTATCCATACTTTAACGAGGTGGAAATTCCAGTGACTCGCGAATTCAATCCTCACGTCTACGGCATTTCAATCGGCGACGAAAGACAACTTTTTCCGGGGCTTGTCTTGGCCTCAATGGTCAAGGGTGCAATTCCGGACTGCAAAGTAATTGTCGGCGGCAACTTCTTCGGAAGAATGCCCGACCCGAGAAACTATCCAGAGTTTATTGAGTTGTTCAACCATCTCGATGCAGTGATCTACGCTGAGGGTTTCCAACCCCTGCAACAGATCGCGAGCACTCTCGATGTGAGTCAGATGACTGGTACGATTTGGAAGAATGATAGTGAAGTGGTGAAGAATCCTCGGACCAAAAGTCCAACGGAATTTGAATCGCTTCCAATCCCATCTCTTGATGGCGACGCACAGCAATGGGCGCCAGAAGTCATTCCAACACTCTACACACAGTCGCACTGCACGATGGCATGTAACTTCTGTGCCATTCCCGCTCAAAGTGATGACTTTGCCGCTGGCCGTTTTGATGACAAGCCAAAAGTGAAGCCTCGCTCCATTTCTCCGAAACAGATTGCACTCAATATGCAATCTCTCGGAGCGCATAAGTTCGACATTGTCGATGAGCTTCTCCATGTAAAACCACAAGTTGAACTAGGAGAGGAGCTTCGCAAGATCGGATATGAAGCCACGTGGCAGTGCTACCTTACGGTGACGAATAATCTTCTGAACCCGCAAGTAGCAAAAGACCTCTACGAGGCAGGATGTCGAGCTGTGCAATTAGGACTCGAGACGCTGTCGAAAGATACGCTTCTCAAAATCCATAAGCAATGGAACACGCCGTCGAGCTACGATCGGATTTTGCAAAATTTCCGAGACGCTGGCATTCATACCCACGTCTTCCTCATGGTCGGCTTGCCCAGCGAGCCCTTATACGAGGGTTTAAAGTGGGTCGGCTTTCTCGAAAAGCATGGTCGCAACATTCTGACCATCAAGTCAGGACGGTGGCGACCAGCACGATACGCGCCTGAAGTGGAGAAGGGTTTGCTCGACCCTCAAGTTGAGCTTTATCCTGATACCAAACCTTTCCAGACTAACCGGTCATTCCGCTACCGCAGCGCGACGCACAGCAACACGAAAGTGGATGCAATGCGCGACATTCTGGAGCAAGCCTGCCGCCGGCACTGGGCCTACAACGTGACTTCCACCATTCCGTGGTGGATCAATCGTTCGCGCTATACTTGGGAGCAGTTGGAAGAGATGGCGAAGCAATTGCCGTCCGAACCCAACATCCCGCACCTGAACGACAGAATCGCCCAAATGCGATATCTCGTTCGCACAGAGCTAAAGAGAGAAGCCAATTTCCAGAGTTTCTCCGAGCTTCAGCAATTTGCAGTAAACTTGTTGTAAAAAATCGAGCATAACCGAATGGATATGCAGGCTCGACCAGTGTGGTTCGAGCTTTTTTGTTTGTAAAATTTAATTAAAAGATTTGATAATACTGTTATCTTAAAATTAGCGCCAGCTGGTTTTACGTGCAAACGCGACGTTGAAGAGAGCGCGGGTGATCCAAAGAGGAGCGAGGAGGGAATAGAAGGCGAGGAAGAAGACGATGTCGCGGCCGATTTTGATGTGGCCTTCGGCCATTTTGCGCGAGATGAGGAGCATAGTGAGCGTCCCAATGAAGGCAATGATACCAATAAAAGCAATGATGTCTGTATTGAAATAAAACCAATCAAAACTTGGATTGAAATGCCAACCGATAGTTCGAATCTCGGAAATTTTGTTGAGCAAAAGGATTGCGTTGTTGACGATAACAGAACCGACAACATAGAGCAGAGAAAAGAGCGAGAAGCTAGCGGTCGGCAAAATAATCATACCGAGGTGACCATATTGCGGACGAAAGAAAAGACGACGGTAATCGATAATATTTTTTATAAAACCGTAGGTCCAGCGCAGTCGCTGTTTGTAGAGTTTGCGAATAGTATTTGGTGTCGTGGTATAGACTATGGCATCGGTTGCATTGGCGATTTTGTAATTGTGGGCCTGCATTCGCAAGGCCATCTCCATATCTTCGGTATTGTAAGCATGTTTGTAAAAACCAATCTCGCGAAAGACTTTCATCCGCACAATCGAGAACGGTCCTGGGATGACATATTGAGCATCGAGATAAGCAAAGATGTGTCGCAAGAAAATCGCCCAACCATACTCGACTTTTTGCATCAATTGAATAATGGTACCTGCTTCATGGACCTTCATTGCTGGCGTTACCGCCATCACCTTTGGGTCACTAAAACGCGCCACGATCCGCTTCAGGGCTTGTGGGTGCACAAAGGAGTCGGCGTCAAGACAGCCGACCAGCTCACTCTCATTTCTTTCCAAAGCATAGTTAACCGCAGTGTGTTTGCCACCATTTTCTTTGCGCAAAAGAGTGATTTGTTTATTGCGCGCAAACCTTTGCAAAACATTCCAAGTTTTGTCAGTCGAACCATCGTCCACGATTGATATAGATAGCAAATTTTTGGGGTAATCAAGCTTGAGCAAGGAATGAATGGTCTTGAGCACCGTCGTCTCCTCGTTCCAGACTGGCACGATGATGCGCACAGAGGGCAGGCGAGCCGGCAGAGAAAATTCACTTGTTTTGGCCGACTTTTTGTTCTCTCTAATCTCAAAATATGTCACTAGCAAAAAGACCTCGAAGTAAAGGGCGAGAAAAAGCAATATATAGGTGATAATTTCGTTGACAGCTGACATTATTTGTTATCTTACCACTGCTTTGAAATTTTGGCGAACCTGCGTCTCAAGTTTCTTGTGTAAAGCGTCGACCTCTTCACTAGTCAAGGTTCTCTCGAGCGAACGATAGACTATTCTAAAAGCATAGCTCTTTTTGTCTGCACCAAACTTTTCGTCATTTTCGTATTGGTCGAGCAGCTTCACCTCTTCCATTAGTTCGTCGCCAGCCACCTCACGAATTAGGTCGAAAAAGTCGTTGGGCGAAAAGTCTTTGCTGGCCACAAAAGAGATGTCGCGCACAACTGGCGGATATTTACTAACCTCTTTGTATTTTTGCCCAAGCTTCAGTTGCTTTTTTACCCTCTCGTCTTCTGACCAAAGCAGGCGAATATCAGGAAGTTCCATGCTGATGATTGCAAGTCTTTCAAGACCGAAACCAAAAGCCCAGCCGTTGTAACCTTCTACACCCATCTTTTTGAGCACACTCTTTTTGGGCATACCACCGCCCATAATCTCTACCCATTCGCCACCTATCTCAATCTCGATCTGAAGCGAAGGATCAGTGTAGGGAAAAGTATCTTCAAGAAATCTGTACTTAGTCTCTTTGCCAAAAATACCTTCAACAATCTCACTCAGTACTTTTTTGAGTTCATCAATCGGCATTATACCGAGAGTGTCGGGTTGCAAAAAAAGTCCGCCCATTTGGTGGAAGATGTTCATATGTCTTCGGTCTATCTCATCTTTGCGATAGACCTTGCCATAACAAAATACGCCCAGTTTTTCTTGCTGTGCAATTTTCTGCTTTATTTCATTTAAGTTGAGAAAATAATGCCACATCACTGTATCGTGAGTGCGAAGTACATGCGTATCGTCGATGTAGTAAGTATCCGATTTACTACGAGCAGGGTGGTCAGTAGCAAAATCAAATAGATCGAAAAGGATATTAGTTGGGATTACCTCTGGTATATTGATCACGTCGAAGTTTTTGATTGATTGAATCGACTTCACTCTTTCGACCATATCAAACAATGGACTGTCAGGGGTTCGCGACAAATCAGGCATACTCAAATAGCGCTTGATGCGCAAGCTTTCAGTATCATTTTTGTCTTTGAGCGATTCAATCAGGCGCTTTTCTTCATCTGTTGGAATTACATATTCTTTCATTGTTTTATCTTTATGTTTATACTATACATACTATACAAAAAAACTTTACTTTTCAACAAAAGATGCCCGAATCGAACTTAGAAGCCAAATGGCAAAAATACGCAATTTTTGGCGCAGTCGCCCTACTTGTGCTCTTGCTCTACGTCAATATTTTTGCCCGCAAAATCGATCCGACCACAGCCGATATCGGTCGACATCTGAAAAACGGCGAGCTAATCTGGTCTGGCTCGGCCGAAGATAGGCAAAACGTGCTTCATTCCAATTATTATTCGACCACTTCGAGCGAAACACCTTTTATCAACCATCATTGGCTTTCTGGGGTAATTTATTTTGGAATTTACAAAGTCGCGGGCTTTGTCGGGCTGTCTTATTTGAATATAATCCTGCTTCTCAGTAGTATTTTTGTTTTATATTTATTTTCGGTGAAGCAATGGGGCTTTTGGCCCTCGACCTTAGGCGTTTTTACTGTGGCCCCATTTTTTATCGGCCGAACCGAAGTTCGCCCAGAAACTTTTACTTATCTTCTGTTTGTCATTTATTTTTGTCTACTTTGGTCTTGGCACAATCGCGACCTCTCTTACAAATGGCTTTGGGTTTTGCCGATTTTGCAACTGCTTTGGGTCAATTTGCACATTGGTTTTGTTTTCGGCGCTTTTGTTGTTAGCATCTTTGCCTTGGTTCACCTGATTCTCCGCTTCCGCAAACAAGACAATCGCTTCAAAGAAATTTTCTTTGTGGCAATTGGGGTAGCTTTTACCACCCTCATAAATCCGAATTTTCTGACCGGGGCTTTTTATCCTCTAAATATATTTCGCAACTACGGCTATCGAGTTTTAGAAAATCAATCGGTTTGGTTTTTAGAAAATATCGGTTTTATCCAGCCGTATTTTTGGATTTGGAAAATCTTGGCCGTTGTTTTGTTGCTCAATTTGATTTGGATTGGTCGCAAGTCTTATGCCGAAACAAATTTTTGGATTATTTCACTCCTTTGGCTCACTTTTCTAGTCTCTTCTTTCTTGGCTATCCGCAATATGGCTTTGTTTGGTCTTCTAAGTTTAGTGACCATTGGCTGGGTTATCAAGCAGTCAAAAATTAAAAATGTTTTGATTATTATTTTTATTTGCCTATCTCTATATGGATTCAGACAAGTTGTTTTGGTCACCGAAAATTATGGCGAAGCAAAGGGTGTCGGCCTTTTGCCGAATTCTTTGGCTTCGGCTCAATTTTTTATCGACCACAAAATCGAAGGACCGATATTCAACAACTACGACATCGGCGGATTTTTGATTTTTAGCCTCTTTCCAAATCAAAAAGTTTTTGTCGACAATCGGCCCGAAGCTTATCCAAAAGAATTTTTTGACAAGACTTATTTACCAATCCAAGAAGAGGTGAGCGAGTGGCAAACAGCTCAAGAGGATTATGGTTTCAACACAGTCTTCTTTTCCCACCGCGACAACACGCCTTGGGGGCAGGAATTTCTGGTGCGCTTGATTGACGACCCAGCCTGGGCGCCGGTCTTTGCCGATAATTACGCAATAATATTTCTAAAACGCAACAAGCAAAACCAACCAATCATCGCCAAATTCCAAATCCCACGCTCCACCTTTCGGGTGCGGTAATAAATTTACAAAAAAGCAAAGCCCGCCGTGCGTTGAAACACGGCGGGCGTCGGGCAGGGCTCAGGAACAGAGGATTTTGTGAATGGCGAGCAAGAATCGGTTTGTCGTGATGGGGGAGTCGACTTCG
>CAZLFM010000031.1:0-1043 GCA_964558845.1 uncultured Candidatus Saccharibacteria bacterium | reverse complement strand
AATCGTGACTTCATCGGGGATGAGAACCACTACATCCCTATACAACTCATTTCCTGAATATTTTGGAGTCGCCGACACCACCCTGGAGAATGCCCGAATTCTCGGAATCGGGTGGAAAAGCCCTTTTTCTCCTTTGCTAAAGAAGACTGGACTTCCACTTTCTTTAATTTCTCGATGATCCTCGGGGTTTATGTCCCCCACGTAAAAAACATTCTTGTCTCCCATTAAAAACTGAAGGAGCTCAAGAAAAATATCATTGTAAACGCCCTTCTTCTTGATGATCATAGAACACACCTCAAGTCGAGATTTGGCAGGAGAACCTCTCTCTGCCATCCGCGCTCAATTATAATACTTTATTCTAAATTGTCAATGTTTGAGGGTAGTACCTAAATAATAAAGAAGTATAAATTTTCTTGGTTTTTATTGATAAATTTGCTATAATGGATAGAAAGAAAAAATTTATGGCTGAAGAAAAAAATAAAAAAACCAGCAATTATAGTGCCGAATCGATTACCGTGCTTGAAGGCTTGGAGCCGGTGCGCAAAAGGCCGGGTATGTATATCGGCACCACCGGCCCCGACGGTTTGCACCACCTGATTTGGGAGATTTTCGACAACTCACGCGACGAAGCGATGGGTGGCTTTTGTAATGACATTGAAGTTGCTCTTTTGCCCAACAATCGCGTTCGTGTCGCCGACAACGGCCGAGGTATCCCAGTCGACACTCACAAACAAACCAAGGTCTCAGCACTTGAGACGATTCTGACCACTCTCCACGCCGGGGGCAAATTCGGTGGCGACGGTTACAAGGTCTCTGGCGGATTGCACGGCGTCGGTGCTTCGGTGGTCAACGCTCTCTCTATTTATATGAAGGCCGAAGTTCACCGCGACGGGGGAGTATTCGTCCAAGAATATTCGCAAGGCAAGCGCAAAGCGCTAGTCAAAAAAATCGGCGCCTCCAAGCTAAATGGCACCATCATCACCTTCGAGCCCGACATCGAAATTTTCAAAGAAATCAAACTCGACTTCGATCGCGTGGTTCAT
>CAZLFM010000030.1:0-7670 GCA_964558845.1 uncultured Candidatus Saccharibacteria bacterium | reverse complement strand
GCCGACGAAGATCCAACTTTTAGAATCAAGTCTGACACCGAAACGGGCGAGACGGTTATCATGGGTATGGGCGAGCTTCACCTCGACATCATTGTCGATCGTATGAAGCGCGAGTTTAATGTCGAAGCCAATGTCGGTGCTCCACAAGTCGCCTACAAAGAAACCATTACCGGCGAAGCTGAAGTCGAAAACAAATACATCAAACAGACTGGCGGTAAAGGTCAATACGGTCACGTCAAGATTAAAATCAAGCCACTCGAACCAGAAGTTGAGGACGGCAAAAAGAAAGCCAAAAACGTTCACCGCGAAGAAGGTTTCGAATTTATCGATTCTATCAAGGGTGGTGTCATCCCAGCCGAATTCATTCCAGCTGTTGAAAAGGGTGTCAAAGAAGCTATGGAACGCGGAGTCGTGGCTGGCTACAAGATGACCGACGTTTCTTGCGAACTAACTTTCGGTTCTTACCACGATGTCGACTCTTCAGAAATTGCCTACAAAATCGCCGCCTCACAAGCTTTCCAAGAAGCGGCCAAGAAAGCCAAGCCAGTTATACTTGAACCTATTATGAAAGTTGAGGTTGTAGTACCAGAGCAATTCATGGGCGACATCACAGGCTATCTTTCATCCAAACGTGGCGCCATCGAAGGTATGGATGATCGCGCTGGGCTCAAAGTTATCCGCGCTCAAGTGCCTCTCGCCGAACTCTTCGGCTATGTCACCAACCTCCGCTCAATGACCGAAGGTCGTGGCTCTGCCAACATCGAATTCGACCACTACGCCATCGTGCCTCCAAACGTGGCCCAAACTATTGTCGAAGCTAGAAAATAAATCCACCCACAACCCCACCCGCCTCGCAAAGCCTCGGCACCCTCCCCCCGCCCGGATGAATCCATTCGGACGGGTTGATTAAGGTGAGGGAAAACAAAGAACATAAATTACACAAGTTCGATTTTTTTGCCGAGGGCGGTGGCAATTTGGCTTATGGTAGCAAAGGAAAGACCTTGGCGACCACTTTCGAGACGAGCTATGACTGATTGGGGCATACCCGCCTTTTTGGCCAATCCCTCTTGAGTCATTTTTTTAGACAATCTAGCTTGTCTGATCTGATGAATCATTTCTAATCTGGCTACTTCTTTTTCATAACCTTCTTTAAACCCTTTCTTTTTCAGTAGTTTACCGAATACTTCCTCAAAAGTGTAAAATTTATGTCCTTTTATTGTTTTCATAATTTTTATTTTAGATTTGTAAATAGTTTATAATATTTTAGTGCGTACTCTATTTGTTGTCTGGGTGTTTTGTTGGTTTTCTTTATAAATATCCTGATAAAATAAACTGTGTTGTCTAGAATGAAAAATAGTATTCTATATTTTCGCACTTTCAACTCTTTTATTTCTCCAGCTATCTGTTTTACAAAAACTGAGTCAAAACGCTTTCCCCTAACGGCATTAATTGCAGCCATAATTTTGTCGACATCTTTAGCCGACAAAGATTCGAGAAATTTCAAAACATCGTCTTTAATGCTTACATCTAAAATACCTGTCATTGTCTGATTATACAGCAACAATATGACCTGTGGTAATAATAGCAAATTTGCTATATTCTTGTCAAGAATTTTAGGGTGTATAACTATTTTCATTTATGCTATATTATTGCTGTTATAAATAACCGCGAGATAAAGTTTTGAATATTTTTGTTGCTAAAACGATTGGCGCCAGAAACATTCAAGAATTGATCTCGCCAAAAGGAAATGCAGAATAAAAAATATGAGCTTGAACTAAATGGCAACAAACTAATTGCCGAGTTTACTGACCTGGCTGAGAACGCGCACGGCTCGGTGCTTTTGAGATATGGCAACACGACGGTTTTTGCCACAGCTGTGATGTCGAAGGGCGAAAAGGAGTCTGACTACTTTCCACTCTCTGTCGAATACGAGGAACGATTTTATGCCGCCGGACAGATTTTGGGCAGTCGATTTATTAGAAGGGAAGGCAGGCCGAGCGACGAAGCCATTCTCTCTGGCCGAATTACCGACCGCACCATTCGACCACTTTTCAACCAAAATATGCGCAACGAAGTGCAGGTAGTGGTTACCATTCTTTCTCTCGACGAACACGATCCGGATGTCCTTGGGGTAACCGCTTCCTCTCTAGCCCTCGCCATTTCACATATTCCATGGAATGGGCCAGTCAGCGCCATTCGTATCGGCAAGATGAAGGGGCAGGCAGATTTTCTAATCAACCCAACCTACAAAGAACGCGAGAGCGAGGATTATGAGCTCGATTTGGTCGCCTGTGGCCGAGATGGCACAATCAATATGATCGAAGTGGGCGCAAACGAAGCCGGCGAAGAAGTTCTGATGCAAGCTTTAGAAAAAGCCAACTTAGAACTTACCAAAATTCAGAAATTTCAAGAAATGATTATAAAGGAGATTGGTAAACCAAAAGCAGAAGTAAAAGCAATCGAAATTCCTGAAGATTTACAAAAGCTGTTTGATGAGGAGATAAAGCCAAAGATGAATAGCGTCATCGGCGAACCTGGCAAGAAGAAAATTTATGAACTTGAAGATTTGTGGTTCAAGACTCTAGCAGAAAAGTTGCCAGAGGCAAACTCCCGAACCGCAAGGTTTATGTTCCACGAAGCAATCAACGAATTCGTTCACAAAGTTAGTCTCGAGGACAACAAACGCGTTGACGGCAGAGGCTTTGATGATTTGCGTCCGCTTTATGCCAAAGCCGGCGGAATCTCGCCCGTGCTACACGGCTCAGGCATCTTTTATCGAGGTGGCACACATATCTTTAGTGCTCTGACCTTGGGCGCACCAGGCGATTCGCAAGTGATCGATGGTATGGAAACCCAAATCAACAAACGTTTTATGCACCATTACAACTTTCCACCTTTCTCAGTGGGGGAGACGGGTAGAATCGGTGGCACAAATCGAAGAATGGTTGGTCACGGCGCCTTGGCCGAAAAGGCTCTTTTGCCAATAATTCCTAAAAAAGAAGTCTTTCCTTACACCATTCGCATTGTGTCAGAGGCGCTATCGAGCAACGGCTCGACCTCGATGGGTTCGGTCTGTGCTTCAACACTAGCACTCTTGGACGCCGGGGTGCCAATCAGTAAGCCCGTCGCTGGTATCGCCTCTGGACTTATGTCTAAAGGCAAAGAGTATAAGGTTCTAACTGATATCCAAGGGCCAGAAGACGAACACGGCGATATGGACTTCAAAGTCGCCGGCACCAAAGATGGTGTGACGGCAGTGCAAATGGATGTCAAAGTCGATGGTATATCGCTACCAATTCTCAAAGAGGCTTTCGAAAAAGCCAAAGCCGCCCGACTCAAAATCTTGGAAACGATTGAAAAAGAAATTGGCGCACCAAGGTCAGAACTTAGTCCGCGCGCGCCAAGGATATTTACAATGCAAATCAGACCAGACCAAATCGGTATGGTCATTGGTACTGGTGGCAAAGTCATAAATGAAATCAAAGATACAACTGGTGTAGAAATCGACATAGAAGAAGATGGCACCATATTTATAACCGGCGAAGCCGAAGGGGCAACAAAGGCCAAACTAGCAATAGAATCGATTGTGCACGAATTTAAGCCCGGCGACAAAATGATTGGCGAGGTAGCACGTGTAGCCGATTTTGGCGTCATAGTTAAGCTTGGGCCAAAAGTAGATGGTTTGGTTCACGTTTCCGAAATGGCTTCGTTCCGTATAGACCGGGTAGAAAGCTATGCCAAAGTTGGTATGCAAGTGCCTGTGGTCGTCAAAGATATAGACGAGAAAGGACGACTCAAACTCTCGATCAAAGACGCCGAACCAAACTTCTTTCAGAAAAAATAACTTCTTTTTTTCTGTGTGGTAAAATACTGGTAATGGCCGACGAAAAAGAACAAAGCGAGCAAAAAAGCGCAGCGGACCTGCTTCATACCAAGCGACCGCTCCAACCTTTGCGCACCTACCAAGGCGACGTAGCCGAGGCCATAAAAAGCCAGAACGAATCAGTGGCCACCATCGCCATCAAAGAAAAATTAAAAAAAGAGGAGCGAGAACCGATCAAGGATTCAAAAACATCGAATTTTCCGGTAAGTATGGTGACGGTCTTCCTTGGCCTGATTCTACTAGCTGGGAGTGTCTTCGCTATTTTGTTTGTATTTAGGGCAGTCCAATCTGGGCCACAAACACAAACTGTGTTGCCCGAAGAAATTATTCCCACCAACAGTCGTGCCAATCTACTCGGTATAAACAAAGAAAATATATTAGTTGAGCTCCAAAAAATTTCTGGCACAGGAGTGGTGGTGGTAGATTTGCAAACAATCGATGGGGCCAAAATAGAAAATGTAAATGATTTACTAAGGTTGATGCAAGCAGAACCACCGGGTGGTTTTGTCCGAAATTTGCAGAGCTTTGTCTTGGGTGTTTATTTTTCTGAGTCCGGTAAATCACCATTTTTGGTTTTACGAACAAAAGAATTTGGCCCCGCCTTCTCGGGACTTCTGGAGTGGGAGAATAGAATGAGGAGTGATTTGTCATTTTTTGAACGAAAAAAGCTAGACGCTTATTACGTCTGGAGAGATTTGATTATCAAGAACAAAGATGTCAGAGCGCTGGCAAACCTTGAGGATAGTGATGATTTTATACTGGCTTACACCTTCCTAGACAAAGAAACAATTTTGATAACCAATAGCCCTAGTGCCATAGCCGATATGTCGGCTTTGTATGCCTCGCGCGCTGTTGCTAGATAATTTTTTGTGCTATAATTGGGCTATGAAAAACGAGCTAGACACAAAACACTTCAAACAAAAGCTTGAGCAAGAGCTTGATTTGATACAAAAAGAACTGGGGGATGTCGGCCGCAGAAACCCAGACAACAAAGAGGACTGGGAGGCTAAGCCCTCCGACTTTTCGGATAGCGCCGACGACAACGAAACCGCCGACAAAATCGAAGAATTTGAAGGCAACGCAGCTATCACTAACGAACTAGAGACAAAATACAATGACATCAAAGTCGCTCTCGCCAAAATAGAGAAAGGGACTTATGGAATTTGCGAAGTCGGGACAGAACCAATAGAGCTCGACAGACTAGAAGCCAATCCTTCCGCCCGCACTTGCAAAAAACATATGGAATAAAATGAGTTATGCCAAAGTCTACAGCGCTCAGACTTTTCTTTTGAAACCCTACATCGTTGACGTTGAAGCAGACCTCTCGCGAGGTCTTTATGCTTTTTCGATAGTTGGTTTGCCCGACAAGGCGGTCGAAGAAGCGCGCGACCGCATCAGCGCCGCGATCAAAAACTCTGGTTTTGAATCGCCTAAATCACAAAATCACAAAGTGGTTATTTCGCTCGCACCAGCCGAAATCAAAAAAGAAGGCGCCGGGCTCGATGTGGCTATGGCTCTAAGCTACCTACTTGCAAATGGTGATGCGACTTTTGACCCAAATGGTCGGGTCTTTCTAGGTGAACTCTCGCTCGATGGCAGTCTGCGCAAAATCCGCGGCGCCTTGGCCTTTGCTCGCAAGGCCAAACAAGCCGGATTTAGAGAAATATTTTTACCCAAAGAAAATGCCGAGGAAGCTTCGCTCATTGATGGTATCGCAATTTATGGCGCTTCACATTTGCGTGAAATAGTTGACCACCTCACTCTTGATTCGCAAAGCCACAAAATCAAAAAACAAAACAAACAAGAAATAAAAACTTCGCACCATATAAATTTGGATTTGGCCGACATCAAAGGACAGGAGAGTGCCAAACGGGCGCTCGAAATTGCCGCGGCCGGTGGGCACAATATCTGTCTCTACGGACCACCAGGCACGGGCAAAACGATGCTCGCCAAAGCGCTTGCCGGCATTTTGCCACCGCTGTCTTTTGAAGAGCTGATGGAGGTGACCGAGATCCACTCGATCGCCGGCGCCCTGCAAGAAGAGCTGGTTTTTGAAAGACCATTCCGTTCGCCGCATCATACTTCTTCAAATGTGGCGCTTATCGGCGGTGGTAGCAACCCACGCCCAGGCGAGATAACCCTCGCGCACAAAGGCGTGCTCTTTCTTGATGAATTCCCAGAGTTTGATAACAAAACCATCGAAGGTTTGCGCGAACCGCTCGAAGAAAGGGTGGTCTCGGTCTCCCGGGCCAAAGGCACGGTCAAATTTCCAGCGCATTTTATTTTGGTCGCAGCCATGAACCCTTGTCCTTGTGGCAACTTCGGCATCAAAGGCAAACCTTGTATTTGTAGCGCCTTGCAGATTGAAAGATACAGAAGAAAAATTTCTGGACCTATAATCGACCGCATTGATATCTGGACCGAAGTTTCCAAAATCGACCACTCCAAGCTAACCGAAAAGGCGGGGGAGAGCGAAAGCTTGCCGGCGCGACAGAGAATAAACCGAGCGCGCAGAATACAAGAGGAGCGTTTCAAAAAAGCCAATCGCAAGATCTTTACCAATGCCGAAATGAATGCACGTGACATTGCTTCAATCCTCAATATTTCTGACGAAGTCAAAGATATTTTGAACCGCTCGGCCCGCTCGCTCGATCTCTCTGCACGCTCCTATCACAAACTCATCAAGCTCGGCCGAACTATCGCCGACCTCGAAGGCGCCCCAGAAATCTCCCGTGACAATATTCTTGAAGCGATTTCCTATCGCCCCAAGCAACAAGTTTAATTTTGTGCCAAAGCCATTTGGGCCATCTTGAGAGCTGAGTCTTTGGAGCGGGCGACTGCATACCAACCACCGTTGGTGCAAAAGACTGCGTCTTTGATATCAATAACATTTGCGAGCTCGCCATCGCGCAAGCCTTGCCAGCTTTGGGGAAAGGTCGCCCGATTGGAATCGTAATCCTCCAAGTCATCCCGACCAGTTTGCACAGCCCAATCACTACCATTTCTGTGTTTGTAGACAACAAATTTTATATTTTTGTGTTTCGAAACTTCCTTTTCCCAATCAGTATATTTTTCTAAAACCAAAATTTCTGGGTTGTTTTGTTTTTCTATCGCTTCTTTGGTCATTCTTGCTCCTTCAAGTTCTGATTTGGCCTTGGCGATTTCTCTTTTCAAAATTTCTTTAGCCAAAACTAGCACCTTTTGAAAAATCTTGTCGGTCAAACTTTCGTCTTCAAGCCAGGTCGGGTTGAAACTAGAAATAGCATCGCCGGCTCGATATTCGGTTACCTTGAGCTCATTTGGGGTAGAAACATTTACGCCATTGTCGTGAGCATCAATCGGCGCAACCAGCCTTTCGTCTACCATTTTTGCAATTTCTTTGCTCTGGCAAACTTCGGCGCCAAACTTTTGCCAAACCAAACCAAAAGAAGCATAGGGGATTCCTGCCCCGTCGAAGCCTTGCGAAATGGGGCCATTGCCCCTTATTCCAGCGCCACCTTTCTGATGATGGTCAAACCAGTTGCGTGCAGAATCATATTTCATACCCACATCTACCACTATGTCCGCCAGGGCAAAAAACTTCTCATCCCTCGTCCTTTTTATCTCCAACCTTTTGTCTTGCCCATCAGCCCAAAGGCTAAGCGTGGCGCAAGCAAAGACATCGTCAGGGTGAAATCCGCCACTGTGAGTCACCACTCTTATTTTTGGTTTAAAAATATCAAGAATATTCATTTTTATAAATCCTACAATATTGCCTGAGTTAATGCTATATTTTGCTGTATGAAAG
>CAZLFM010000029.1:0-8051 GCA_964558845.1 uncultured Candidatus Saccharibacteria bacterium | reverse complement strand
TCGAAATCGTAAGTAGTAACATGTGTTCCTATAACCAAAACTAATTTATCAACATTACCATAAAATCCTGCACAACAACCTCCTGCTTTGAATAGCACGGCCCCAGCTGTATCAATATTTTCTAACGACTTGGCACTAATCCTCATATCTGGATATGCGGTGTTAAGTTCCGTCCATGTGCATGGATTCCCTATAGTACACGAAGATCCTCCGTTTGGCCCAGCAATCCACCAGTTGCCAGTTCCATTATCGACCAAAGCGTTCCAAGTCTGCCAAGCATCATCTTCTGTGGTGTAAGTATAATAAGGTTCAAAAACAATTCGGCCATCAGCTTTTGTTGGGTCAACAGGGGTCCCGTCAAAATCAATATCAAACTGAAGAGCTAGGGCCAAGACTCCACCAGTTGGTTCACTTCTGTAAGTTGAATACTCTAGTTCAAAAATATCAGAAATTTGTGTGCCAGGTGTTAGATATTTTCTTAACTTTGTTCTTTCATCATTAGTTGGAGTAGTGAGCCTAGCACTACCAAGCCCTAGTGGCGCCGTGTCTGGGCCAGAAATCATAGCACCTATGCCCATAGGCCAAGCAGCACGGTCGCTATTGAATTCCCACCCTTTCATATCAAGAGGGTTTACTTCGATTGTCTCATAAGTAATTTCGGGTTCAATAACTATTTCATTGCCGGTTATAGATACATCGTCGATTGCTATTATTTCGTCTGCGGCTGTAATATTTAACTCAAATTTTATTTTTATCAGACTATCTGAAGCGTCTGGAATATTTGTCGAAATTTCACTGCTCCAATTATCACCCAAAGCGTCAAGATTTTGATGAGTGTTTAGAAGAGTATACCCCGCATCAGAAGATTTCTTCCAATAGACTTTGAGCCAATCGACCCCACCACTAGAATCTTCAGCATTTGAGTCGCCACGATAGAAATATTTGAGAACAATGTTTTCATATCCAGCAAGATCGATTTCCTTTTCAATCACTAAAGCTGGACTACTATTTGAACCAGAAAATAGAACGTGTCCAATTGTTGGTGACCCCGCTCTTTGAGATGGGGCGGCAACACTGATCTTTATTCTACTTGGATTATTTTCAGTTTCTGTCCAGCCAGTTACATTGTTTCCATCTGGAGTCGTCCCAAAAGAATCACTAAAAATGGTGGGTGAAATAGCTTCAGCGGAAAATGTGAGGGGAGTAATCGGCAAAAAAGAAATCACGAGAGTAAAAGCAAGAAAAGCCGAAGCCAGACTAAAATTATTTATTTTCATTATTTATTTTTTAACCTATAAAAACGCTTCGGGCCAAACCCTCAGCTTTGTTTTATTTAGAAAAAGTACAACTAAAATGATAAGTGATTTTCGCCAAAAGTCAATTTAGTTTTGCACCCCTTATACACTCCTTGTGCACCTAGAAAAAAAGTGGCAAAATTAAGACGCTCCTCGCCACACCCCTGGTGGTGTCCGGTGGTTGGCTTCTGTCTGACCACCGGTCTTTTTGTTGATAAAAGGCTGGGTTTTGATATATTTAGTTGGTAGTCGCTATGATTACAAAAATATTTGCGCGGTTAGCTCCCCGCCCGAACGACTGAAAGACACAGTCGTTCAGTCGGGCGGGAGTTGGTAGCATTTGGACGATTAGCTCAGTTGGTAGAGCGTCTCATTGACGTTGAGAAGGCCAGAGGTTCGAACCCTCTATCGTCCACCGGTAAAAAACTCAAGAGTTTATGAACCTCCTAGAAAATAACAAAAAAGTAGCTTGGATTTTTTTGTCATTAGTTGTCGTGATTTACGGACAAACACTTTGGGGCGATTATGTTTTTGACGACAGAGGTATAGTGAACCTCTACCAAGTACTAGAAAACCCCTTTGCTCTCAAACAAATCTTCTTGCTACCCTACGCGGCAATCGAAGCCGGGCTTTATAGACCGGTCGCACTCCTCTCTTACTCTTTGAATTTTTTGTTTACGGGTACTAGCCCCTTTGGATTTCACCTGGTAAACATAATTTTATACTGGCTCCTTTGTTTTTCTATTTTCCAATTTTTAGAAAAGTTATTTAAAAGTAGAACCTTCGCCCTCGCCACCTCTTTCCTATTTTTAACTTTACCCATTCACACCGAAGTGGTCGCAAACATCATAGGTCGAGCCGAAATAATGGCTTTGCTCTTCTCGGTTCTGCTGCTCAAAGAACTTCTGAATGAAAAAATCAACCACTACAAAGTCGGCTTATTTTTATTTTTGGCGCTCGGTTCAAAAGAGACCGCAATCGCCGTTTTACCGATTGCCCTCCTCGTAATTTTTGTGCACGAAAAATATAATCTAGAAAGACTGGCTCTAACAGCAAAAAATATAGCCCTCAAATATCTTTATCCCATTCTCGCCAGCCTCTCTGCTGCCGTGTTTTATTTTTGCCTCCGACTAATCGTCTTGGGCCGTGAGCATTTTGTCGGCATCGAGACCACAATCGTAGAAAATCAACTGATGTTTACCGACGGCTTTTCGAGGTTTTATACAGCTCTACAAATCTTAGTGATGTATTTGGGCAAGAGCATTGTGCCTATAAATCTTTGTTCTGATTATTCTTATAGCCAGATAGCCACCACCCACAGCATTTGGCAGATGGAGTCGCTCATCGGTTTGGCTGTTTTGATCTTTCTAGCTTTTTCTATATTTTATTTTATTAGAAAGAGGCCAGAGATTTCTTTGGGCTCGGCCATCTTCTTATTCTCATTTTTACCAGTTTCAAATCTCTTTTTTCCCATCGGCACCATTGCCGGAGAAAGACTGATGTTTTTCCCCTCCCTTGGGCTTTGCGTGCTCTTGGCTTATTTTGCTCTCAAATTGTATTCTTTGCTCAAGCTTAGGTGGCCAACCAATTCCAACTTGGCAAAAATATTTTATATACTTTTTATATCGATCCTAGCTCTCTATTCGCTTGTCTCAATTGTTAGAGCCCGAGTTTGGTTATCCGAAAAAAGACTTTTTACTAATGCGAGTATCTGCGCGCCCAAAAGCGTGCTCTCCACCTCAAATCTCGGCACTATTTATTATATCGACGGCAATCTCAAAGAGGCGGAGAGGGTGCTTCTGCAATCAATCGATATTTATCCAAAATATTCAAAGGGTTTGAACAATCTGGGGTTGGTTTATTGGAAAATGGGTGAAATTGAAAAAGCCAAAGAATTTTATTTGAAGGCGATGACTACCGACTTCCCTTACCCGGGCGCTTACGAAAATATGGCTCTGCTTTATTTGAGTGAAGGCGACCTAGCAAACGGCCGCAAATGGTTGATGCAATTTTTATCCGGCAACAAACAATCCGTAGACCAGTACATCAGAAACCTAACGCGCAATAATTATTCGTATTAAAACCTAATTCGACAAAGCTTGAATGCGAGCGCGGGTGCCGGGGCCGACATTACCATAACCCGTCGTTGAAGGAGAGCCGCTCGAGACGATGTTTTCGGCACGTTGGAAAGCTTTGACGGCGGATTCGGTGAGAGGTCCGAAGTATCCTGTGGCGTTGCCAGCTGGCAAGTAGCCTTTGGAGATCAAGAAGAGTTGGAGAGTGGTGACATCAGAGCCTTCGGAGCCTCGTGAGATGTTGCGAGTCAGGGAGACTTTGCTGGTAGTTTGAGTGTTGGTGTTTGTGGTTTGAACATTAGTGGTTGAGCCACCAGAGAGAGCCACAATTTTGGTGCGAGTGAGGTTGCCAGCCATACCGTAGCCAGTGGTTTGGGGTGAGCCACTGGAGACAATACCTTGAGACTTTTGAAAAGCTTTGACGGCGGATTCGGTTAGAGGTCCGAAGTATCCGGTAGCATTGCCGGGTGGGAGGTGACCTTTGGAGATGAGGAAGGTTTGGAGAGTGGTGACGTCAAAGCCTTCGGAGCCTCGTGAGAGTGTACGTGGTAGTGAGACGCCGGAGCCCGACGAGCTTTGACCGGAGTTGGCTCTTTGTAATTGCGACGCTCCATTTGTAGCAAAACTATTACTACCAGAAATATTTGAGCCACCTCCCCCGCCACCTGAAACCGAACTTGCAATACTACTATTATTTTGCGAATTTACGCTCCCCGTATTTGAGGCAGTATTTGAAGAAGCTGCGCTATTTGCACTTGCGTTTACATTTGCACCAGAAGTTGTGTTTGAATTATTAGTCGACGCAGATTGCCCGCCACTCGTTGTATTGTTTGACGTGTTTGAAGCTGAAGAACTTGACTGGCTAGATTGGGTTGCCTGACTAGACTGAGTAGCTTGAGCAGATTGGCTTGATTGTGCAGAAGAAGCAGGCGGATTGTAGCTAAACTTCAAATCCAAAATTCCATTAGAATTGCCACTACCACCTTCGGTGCGCCAATACGGATCCCCCGCCCACCAGTATATAGCTGAGTTGATGGTCGCAACCGAAGAAGCGAGCTTGGTGCCGTTGCCACGCAAGGCAATGTTGAATGTATCGCCGCCATAATATTCTTCACTAACCAAATAATACACTCCCCCCTGTTCTAGTTTGAGAGATTGCGATAAATTTTCATAAGCAATTTGTCCAGTAGACTTGCCTTGAGTATTTATAGTCACTTCAGCAAGTTTTTCGGTGGCGTTGGTTTGAACACCTGAATTTCCAGCTGCCACAATCTTGACCTTATGATTTTGCGAATTTCCCGCTAGGGTCATACGTCCGAGTGCTGTGACATACAAAGGCTTATTGCCCACGGTAAATTTCATACCCACCCAACCACCATGTTGATTGAAGGCCTCGCCCGTCGATTCGATATTTATAAAATTGCCTGCAGTCTGCACTGCAACCACGACTGGATTTGGAGTAATAGCTTCACCACCACAACTAGAAGTCTGCGATAGTGCAGCGAGCGCATTTGAACCACGATTTACATCTGAAATTGCGCCGACGCCATTGCCCGAAAAGCAATTGTTTAAAAGAGAAATACCAGAGATTGTGCCTGAGGGTTTTTGATAAATATCCAGACCATAATTTTTGTTGCCAGTGATTGTGTTGTTTGAAATCTGTACTCCAGAAACACTGCCCTGATCGTTCATTATGGCGATACCATGAATAGCATTATTTTTAATCGTATTGTTGTTCAGAGAGAGACCCGAGAGAGTTTGATTGCCAATTGGATTTATGATTATACCGATATCTTGACTTTGGTTGTTTGAGGAATTGTGTATTTGGTTGTCTTTTACCAAGAGACCCGTTGTGTTGTAAATCATAATCCCCGCATGCCAACCACCAGCACCGCTCTTGTGATTGTCGGCCACAGTGTTGTTAGAAATTTCGGAATTTTGCATTATCACCGGCAAATAAATTCCAGCTTGAGAATTTTCGGAAGCGGTATTGTTTCTAATCAGCGCACTAAATACAGAAGTTGGACTGTCACCAATTTGCAGTCCATGAAAGGCATTGCGCTTCACGGTATTGTTGTCGATCACCGCCTGACTATCGCTCTCGCCTCTCACCCACTTGATGCCCGACCCTTGAGTATCAGTTACAGTATTACCAGAAATAGTCGGGGCAACACCCACGACAGCGATACCAGTCGCAGCGATATTGCTTACATTATTGTTTGTTATCTTGGGGTTGAATTCATTTTTGTCTGCACCGACGTTGCCAAGCCACATCCCGCGCGTCCCATCTGGCGAGCCATTGTAAGTGCCGGCGCCAGTGTTTTGGATTGTGTTGCTAATGTATGTATTGTTGCGATTATTTACCCCAACCACTGCACCATTTGCTGGGTAAGACACGTTGCGAACGGTATTGCCCGACAAAACACTATTTTGCGTATTATTAAAACCGAAAGCCGCGGCCGCAATATTGTTGCCCTCCCAGACCAAATCTTTGATTGTACAGCTGGAACAATTTTCAATCAAAAACATCACCCCGTTGAAACCAGGCACCGACTGACTCGCAGCCCCAATCGATTTGAAGCCGCCCCCGTTTGTGCCAACCACACTTACATTGCTTTTGTTTTTCAAAGCAATACCCGTCGAACCGATTTGGACCTGACAGGAGACGGTGAGTGTCTCTCCCGAGCTCAGACTATCGAGAGCGCTTTGGACAATTTGAGCTGCGTCGCTCCCCGAACAAGCACCCAAAGTCGCCACATCGACCGATAGAGCCTCGGCAGATTTGAACAAAAACAAAGAACAAAACAAAATAGCAACAAATACTCCCGCTATTTGAATTGTTTTTTGTTTGTGCATTTGAATTAAATTACCTGTTTATATCTATATTCTATACCTTTCTATATCTTGTCGCTCTACCCATACCCATTTTTGAAACAAGCTTCATAGAAACCAGGCGAGATATTGCTTGTTTTATGGTCACGAGTGGTGTTTGGCCATCTAATTTTTCAAATATTTCTTTGGCACTCAAAGTTTGAGTATCGCTAAATAATTTCCAAACCTCAAATTGCTTTGGGGACATAATGACCTCTGGTTGATTTTTATTCAGTAGATTTCTAGCCCTGTTAGACTGCTCAATCAGAGTATCCAAAAGAAAATTTGTCCATACCGAAACATCTTCACTTTCTGTTTTGTGAAGTTTTTGAGTTTGACGCAGAGATAGGTAGTATTCACTCTGTTTTTCTTCGATAATTTCTTCAAGAGAAATATATGGCGTATAGGAGTACCCATTTTGAAGTAGGAGCATGTTGGTCAAGGCTCTGGAGAGCCGACCATTACCGTCATCAAACGGGTGAATCGCTAAAAATTCAAAGATGAAATTAGCAATCACAAGCAATGGATGTAACTTGTTTTCCTGCAATTCTCGATTTGTCCAAAACAAAACATCATCCATTTCTTTTTTTACCAAGTATGGAGCGGTTGGTCGAAAGAGTATTATTTCTTGACCTTCTTTGTTTTTAGCAACTACTACATTGTCTTTGTTTTTATATTTACCTTTATGTATTTTGTCTTTTTCTGAAAAGTGCAGGAGAATTTCGTGAAATTGCAAAATCTGCCCCTCTGTCAGTTTGAGAGTTTTGTAATTATCAAAAATCCTACCAAGTAAATCGGCATAGCCAGCTACTTCTTCAGCGTCTCTACCTTTGGGTTTTTTGGTTTTTAATCCAAGCAAAAGTTTTTCAACTTCCTCGTCGTTCATATTTGAGCCTTCAATACGAGTAGAAGAACCGGTCGAAGTTATAATCACAGATCGTTTGAGGCGCGCCAAAATATGAGGAGCCAAGTTGATACCCCCTTGCCACAACCCCTTGAATTCATCAATTTTTGAAATTTTTTGCAGAATTTCGGGAGTTATTTTTATTCTTTTTTTGAAACGATCATTCATTATTATTGATTATTTGGCATATATACGATTATATACGATTATATACGATTGTCAAATATACTCATACAATCAGGCCTAATTCGACAAAGCTTGAATGCGGGCGCGGGTGCCGGGGCCGACATTGCCATAGCCAGTAGTTGAGGGCGAACCGCTGGAAACGATGCCCTCGGTGCGTTGGAAAGCTTTGACCGCGGATTCAGTTAGTGGGCCGAAATAGCCAGTAGCATTGCCAGCTGGCAAGTAGCCTTTGGAGATCAAGAAGAGTTGGAGAGTGGTGACATCAGAGCCTTCGGAGCCTCGTGAGATGTTGCGAGTCAGGGAGACTTTGCTGGTAGTTTGAGTGTTGGTGTTTGTGGTTTGAACATTAGTGGTTGAGCCACCAGAGAGAGCCACAATTTTGGTGCGAGTGAGGTTGCCAGCCATACCGTAGCCAGTGGTTTGGGGTGAGCCACTGGAGACAATACCTTGAGACTTTTGAAAAGCTTTGACGGCGGATTCGGTTAGAGGTCCGAAGTATCCGGTAGCATTGCCGGGTGGGAGGTGACCTTTGGAGATGAGGAAGGTTTGGAGAGTGGTGACGTCAAAGCCTTCGGAGCCTCGTGAGAGTGTACGTGGTAGTGAGACGCCGGAGCCCGACGAGCTTTGACCCAAATTAGCTTGGGCGGTTGTGCCTGTGGTAGTCCTAGCTGTTGTGCCCGTGTTTGCAGTGGTTGTATTGCGACTACTCGAGCCAGAACC
>CAZLFM010000028.1:0-8392 GCA_964558845.1 uncultured Candidatus Saccharibacteria bacterium | reverse complement strand
AGCTCCAGCATCGCAAGGAAGCTAATGATAACATTGATTTTTTGCGCTTTGTCCCCCTGCCCTTGCCCTGCAAAAGCAGAGAAGCTCATTTTGAAACTTTTTTGAATCCTTTGCGAAAGACTTTCAATCATTTCTTCCAGGCTGATTATTTTCTCGACTTTGACTTTGGGCAAAACGACGGGCTTTGGCAAACTTTGCAAAACTTCGCGCAAAGCGCGATAGAGGTTGGAGGTTTGTATCTCCGCAGTCGGCGCAAACATTACGGGCCGAACTTTGCTTTCGCTCGCAAAAAACAAAAAGTGGCCAAACATTTTGCGGATACTCAGAGCCAAAATTTTGTATTTTTGATATTCGCGTAACCTTTCTTCCAAATCTTCGATACTGCCCTCTTCTTCGGGTGTGAGCTCGAGGTTAGGCAAAAGCGATTTGGATTTGATTAGGAGCAGGGTCGAAGCAATCAAGATAAACTCGGCGCTGTCGCCTATCGGAAATTCCTCGTGCTGTTTGATGTGCTCCAAAAATTCATCCGCCACTTGCGAAAGCGAGACGTTGCTGATATGCAGTTTGCGCTTTTCTATTAGGTCAAGAAGCAAATCCAAAGGCCCCTCAAACTCACCTATTCTCACCTTAAAATCGGTTTCCATGTAGCTATTTTAGCACAATTAGCCTTCTGCTGGCCCAAATATTGACAAAATTGTGTGATATGCAAGACTTAATACAGAAGCGGTGCGTCCCTTGTTGTTTCCTTAGGAAGGGGGTGTGGAGGTGGCCTCCGACGCCTCCCCCCTCTTTCGTAGACACACCACTCCACCAAAAAAGGTCTTCGATGTGTAGCCACTCACTGCACGTAATCGAGGACCTTTTTCCATATTATTCTTTATTTTTCTTCTCCACTTTTATACTAAGTTCACGGAGCTGTTTTTCGGATAGCTCTTTGGGTGCTTTCATTACTGCTGTCTGACCACCGCGAGTCATTGGGAATGATTGGACCTCACGCAAGAATGTTTCGCCTGTGAGGTTCATAATATTGCGCTCTATGCCGAGGGCGATACCGCCGTGTGGTGGTGTGCCGTATTTGAAGGCCTCGAGCATATGGCCGACACTGCTTTCGATTTCTTCATCGCTATAGCCCATCACTTTGTAAGTAGCGCGGAGAATTTCTGGTTTGTGAGCGCGGATTGAGCCGCCGCCTGATTCGTAGCCGTTGCAGACGAGGTCGTATTGGGTGGTCAAAATGTCCTCAATATTTTTACCCTCCATCAGCCACTCGATGTGTTCTGGAATAGGCATTGAGAATGGGTTGTGGGTAAAGGTCCAATTGCCTTTCTCCATACCGGTGCCTCCGTTTGGATCGGTCTTTTCGAAGAATGGGAAGTTGACCACCCAAGCGTAGGCCAAAATTTTGCTACCGGGCTTCTTCTCCTCTTCGGTGCGCATATCAAATTTATCAGCGCCGTATTTGGTCATTGCGTCTTTGTAAGAAATGCGCGGGAAAGGTTTTTGTTTGATTGTGTAACCTAGGGACTCAACTACTTCGGTCACCATTGTCTCGACTGTATTCATGACGTCGTTCATATCGACAAAAGACATTTCGATGTCGACTTGAGTGTGCTCAAAACCGCGGTCGGCGCGCAGGTCTTCATCGCGCACGGCGCGCGCGATTTGGAAATATCTTTCCATGCCTCCGACCATCAGGAGTTGTTTGTATTGTTGGGGTGATTGAGGCAGAGCATAAAACTTGCCGGGGTTGAGTCGGCTCGGTACCACAAAGTCGCGCGAACCTTCGGGTGTTGACTCGGTTAGGAGCGGAGTCTCGATTTCGGTGAAAAACTTTTTGAACAAATGTTCGCGCACGCGACGCACAAACTCACTGCGAAGACGAATATTGTTTTGCATTCTTTCACTGCGCAAATCGAGATAGCGATATTTGAGACGAGTGTTCTCGTCAATTCCCGAGGTGTCGGTGGTGATATCAAAAGGCAGAGTCTCGGCTTTGTTCAAAACTTCGATTGCCAAAACTTCGAGCTCGATGTCTCCATTTAACACTTTGTCATTGACCATTTTTTCTGGGCGCTTACCCACCTTGCCACGTACTTCGACCACCCATTCGTTCTTTACTTGTTTGGCTTTCTCGACTAGCTCTTGGTTGGCCGGAAGCACCACTCCCTGGACTTTGCCCGTCATATCGCGAAAGTCGAAGAAGACCATCTTGCCTTGGTCGCGCACCACATCAACCCAGCCCTTGATTAGGACCTCCTCCCCCACTTTTTGCCCCAAATCTTTGATATAAATTCTTTCCATGTTTTTTGCTTCGGAGGAACCGTTCGACTACGCTCACGGTAATCAAAAACACCCCTCCGAATTTATTAAATAATAAATTCGCAGGGGCGATTTTGTCGCGGTGCCACCCTGGTTTGTTCTCATTTTACTGCTTTACGAAAGCAGTTTTTGAAGATTCTACTCACCCTTTTTGGGCTTTCTTTCTTCGCCTCCCCGGTGTTGGCCGGATCATTGGCTTAATAACAGTATACTCCCCTTCCCCCTTTAAGCAAGCAATTAATTTTGGGGAGTAAACAAAAACCCCGTCCTCCACTTTGGAGAGACGGGGTTGGGCGTTTGCTATTTTTTGTAGCCATTTTTTGCCACCAACAATGCCGACACGATCAGTGCTACACCCGATATTATCCAAGTCGGGCGTATACCGACATATTCTGCTGACATGCCACTCAAGAGTAAGCCGATCATTCCACCTCCGTGGTGAGCGATAGACTCAAACGAAATGATAGTCGCTCTTTCCCGAGAAGGGATATTGTCGTGCAGGTAAGCATCTTTGAGCGGCTTGAACATTCCCCGAGCCACTTCGTGTAGCAAGAAGACGGTTACCGCCACCGGGAACAATTTCCATACTGCGCTGCCCGCGATACCTACTCCGACCAAGATCTGTGTGATGAGCAGAGACTTTTTCTCGTTTTTTATCTTCTCTAGAAATCGAGGTCCAAGATAGGCGCCCAGCATCAATCCCAAGGCCATGCCAGACCACAGAAGACCAAGGCCGAACTGTGTTTTGAGGAATGGTTTGAAGTATGGTTGCCATTGCATGTTTGGAGCTTGAACCGCTACAAACTGGATGGCCCCAATTACCAAGATAAACCTGATAACTTTGTTTCTAAACCCGTAATGCACACTTTTGACCGTAATCTCCTTCATTGATCGAACTCCCCCACTGAATGAAAGTTTCTGTCTGACAAAATACTCCTCTTTCATCCAGACTAGAGCGGTGATGCCCGTGATGAGGATAATTACTCCTCCTATCACCCAAGGTAGCATGAGAGATTTGTCTCCGATCGCTGCTCCGATGATTGCCCCCACGATACCGACACCTTGGGCAATCTGCTGCTCTTTAGCGAAGACGTGAGAGAATTCACCGGTATATCCATGGTGCTTCAGTTTGTCTACGAGCCAAGCTTGGAAGGCTCCGCTCGAAAATGTTGCTGCAACGGCACTGATGGACTCTGCTAGGGCGAAGCCCCAGAAGGAGTTGGAAATACTGTAAGTGAACATTCCCAACGACCAGAGAAAGCAAGAGACCACATACGAAGATTTCCTACCAAATACATCTGCAAACGCCCCTGTTGGGATCTCGCAGATTAAGAGTGTGGTGAAAAAAACGAAGTTCACCATGTTTACCTCAAAAAGGTTGAGGCCTTTTGAGATGAGGAAGGTCACATAGACCGCGGCGATAAATCCCACCCCGAATCTGTGCATGGCGGTGAGGATCAAGTATTGTCTGATGGTTGATTGAATCATCGAGCCCCCTATTCGCTATTGTTCAAAGAACTACTTAAAACACCGCGGGTTGCGCGGTGTTTTAAGTTTTCAAATGTTGTTTGAGTTAAATACTTAAAACATAGCGCAAATGGCTCCTAAAATCAGGAGTTAGCATTGTATTGACTTCTGCTGAGAAGCCAAAGAAGCACTCGATAAACGAGGCGTGCCTTGTATTGATTTGTGCGCTAATGTTTGTCATAGCAATTTCATCATACATCAATAACAAATTTTGTCAAATTATTCTGGCAAGAAGCCGCCGGCTTGGAGGTTCCAAGGAAAAGGGACAAGGGTGACCCTTGTCCCTTTTTGGTGTGGTGTAATTTTTTATTTATTCGTATTCTTCTTATTTTTTGGTAAAATATGTGTAAACAAAAACACTTATGAAAATATCATTAGTCATTACAAATACGAAAAGAAAAAGCATTGCTTTTGTTGCTGACACATTTGAAACTCTTTCTATCGATGAAGCCATTAAAGCGGTTAAAAGTGAGTTTTTTGAAAATGTATATCTCGTCTCCGGTACTATGGGGACCTACATTCGTTCTGTGCCAGACAAGAAGACAGATAATAATATTGACGCAATATCCATAACTGGCCCCAAACTTATTGCATTAGCGCAAGGAATTATTGTGCCAACGTTGGCACTACAGACATATGTCGTCCGCTATCTTATTTCAATTGCCACTACAAAATCATTTATTGAACCAATCAAAAGTTTCCAGATTCCGACGGAAGTGGTGAGGCGTGTTTTTGGGAGCCATAGTAGCATTATTAAAAAAGCTGCCAAGGAATTCAACATTGACCAATACATTCTCGGTGCAATTCTTATTGATGAAATTGCGCGCTTAGTTCCATTCGAGCCGATTATTGAGAAAATAGGAGTCGAAATCGTCGGGAAGAATACAAGTATTGGCGTGGCGCAAGTGAAAATTGAAACCGCTAACGACCTTATTAAAAGAGGTGTGTACAGCCCGAATCCCAGCGATAAAAAACTTCCTTTCTCTGGAAATCTCTCGAATAAAAATCGCCGTCATCTTTATCAGTATGTTGTGCAGCCGGAACACAGCATTCGTTTTGCGGCAGCATTTATACGATATGTGATTGATTTTTGGTCTGAATACATTGACCTCTCAAATCGCTCGGAAATAATCGGGACTCTGTATCACAAAGGATATGGAGAACCCAAAGCCAATCCAAGGTCGAACGAGCGTGGACAACAAATCGCTGACGAATTTTACCCACTTGCAAAAAAGTGGATTGATTAAAAGTATGAGCTTGCTTAAAGTCATTGGTATTATACTAGGTAGCGCGGTTCTCTTATTCGGATTATTACTATTTCTAATCGCGTATGGTGAACCAATTCATGATCTCAATGCGTGGAGGCTAGAAAAAAACTTTTATGCAAAAAATATTGCGCATCCCGAAGACTCGGTGCTCGTGAAGAAAATAAGATACCTTGGTGGCATATCTACGCATGGAGATATGTGGTGTGTTTACGCCGTAGGAGAATGGCGCTCTAGTCCTCTGTCAAGGGAAAAGATCATAGACAGATATCATAACGAGACGACTACTCTTTGGGGAGAGAAAGTGCCGATTAAGGTAATGTTTTCAGACGGGTATGAGGGTCCGCATACTTTACCGTATACATATTGGCAGGATGACTTGAAGGACACGATAACTGATAAAAATGTGCATTATATAGTATACGCGAGTACTCGGTGGCCAATTATTCTGTATGACGATCGTTGCGATGATTAATGGTAAGCTGTTCACTTTACTTTAGTGTGTCGAGGCCTCACAAAATTACGCTTAATCTCACAATCATGAGTATAAGCGTAATTTATTTTTTCCGAAGGCGAGACCTTTGCAGCAAATTTCCTAAGGTCTCGCCTTAGGAAAATTCTCTCACTCTAATAAAATTTTTGGCAAAGGAAAATTATTCTGGCAAGAAGCCGCCGGCTTGGAGGTTCCAGAGATTTTTGTAAAGGCTGTGTTCGCGTGCGAGCAATTCTTCGTGACTTCCCTCTTCTACTACCTGCCCGTTATCAATTGCGATTACGCGGTCCATCTTGCGGATGGTCGAAAGTCGGTGAGCAATGACAATAACTGTTTTGCCGTGCATCAATCTATCGAGTGCGTCTTGAATCAAACTTTCGGAATGCGAGTCGAGGCTCGAGGTCGCTTCGTCCAAAACTAGGATTGGCGCGTTCTTCAAAATTGCTCTGGCGATTGCAACTCTTTGGCGTTCACCGCCGGAAAGTTTGATTCCGCGCTCGCCGACGTAAGTATTGTATTTGTCGGGCAAAACATCGATAAACTCGTCGCAGTGTGCGAGGCGCGAAGCCTCGATTACCTCTTCGTCGGTTGCTTCCTCTCTGCCGTAGCGAATGTTTTCCATCAACGTGCGGTGAAAGAGAATCGGATCTTGAGGCACAAGGCTTATCCTCTCTCGCAAGCTGTCTTGGAACACATCTTTTATATTTTGACCATCAATCAAAATAGCTCCGCTTGCAAGGTCATACATACGCAAAATTAGTCTGACGATGGTGGACTTGCCGGCGCCCGACGGCCCGATGAGCGCCACCTTTTCGCCGCCGTTTATCGTTATGTTTATGTTGTCGATGACACTACGAGTTTCGTTGAAAGCGAAAGAAACATTTTGGAATTCGATTTTGCCCTCTCTAACCTCGAGCTCTTTTGCATTTGGCACGTCTTTGATTTCATAAGGCGTCTCGAGTATCTCAACCATTTCTTTCGAATCGGCAAAACTTTCGTAAATGTTTCTTATAATGCGTCCAAAATCCCATAACCTGTTGGCAAGTCCTAAAATATAGATTTGAATTAACACAAATGTGCCTATACTCAGCATGTTCATTTGCCAGTATTTGATGGCGTAATAGAAGATGACAAATTCTACCAACACCATCAGTCCTTGCTGAAAAGCATCCTTTATAACTCCCAAGTTCCATGCGTGTATTTGCTTGTCTGATTGGTCTAAAGTAACTTTTTTGAAATTAAGGGATTCTTTTTCAAACCCAACAAACGACATTATAGTGTTTTGATTTGATATAGAGTCTGAAAGCACTGCGCTTGTGGCTGAGTCCGCCTTTGTTGCTAGCAGATCGAATTGCAACTTCCATCTCTGGAAAAAGAAGTTAAACACACAAATAATTGATATCCATCCCAAAATGATATATGCAATAAATGGCTCTTGGAAATAAACTACAATAATCGCTCCGACAACGTGGATAAAAAGGGGTATAACATTAAACACGACCATATCGTATAATCGTTCAAATGATCGACTAAATCTTCCAACTCTTTGTACCAGCGATCCAGTGAAATTGTTTGAAAAGAAAGAGTATGAATGCTTGAGTGTGTAATCAAAAGACATCTGACGTATGCGAGCCATCGTCCTAGATTCAACTTTGTTGAGAGTTACCATTGCGCTTCTGAACAATACCCATACTATCGCGTGCATTATAAGCACTAATAAAACCATCTGTACTAGTTGTGGTGCAACAATGTCTTTGTCTCCGCCCACAGATAAGATATCAAAAAACTTTTTATATATAAGGGGTACTAACACAGATACAACACTCGATATTGCAAAAGCAAATACTGTAAAATTAAAAGCCCACTTTTGCGGTCTGGTTGCTTTCCACAGGTGTTTAATTACGTCGACCATGTCGACTTTTGGTGTATTCAAATTTTGCATCTTGACATTTTAATCAATAGTCTTTATTGTGTCAACGGAGGTCAGGGATGGAGTCTTCCTTTTCTTTTTGGGAGTGGTTCATCCTGGTGGGTGGACCAATTTTGTTGCTTTTCTTTCTCTCCTATGTCTTCGGTATTATCGGAGGAGACAGAGGAGAAAACGAGGACGAGGGCTGACGAGGGCTAGAGAACTCCGATAGCCCTCTTGACCTCTTGCATTTTGGCGCTCGCGACCTCGCGGGCTTTTTGTTTGCCCGATTCTAATACTCTTTCGACTAGGCCCGTGTCTTTGGCTATTTCTTCGCGCCTTTGGCGAAGCGGGGTGATGAAAGCTTTGATATCAGCGATGAGCATTTCTTTGAGTTGTTTATACTTGCCTTTGTTTTCTTCGTAAATTTTATCGAGCTCTTCTGTGCTACGGAAAAGTTTGTGAATAGCATAAACATTTTCTGGTCTCTCCCCACTCGAGTCGGTAACAATCGCCATCACCTGTTTTTCAATCTCTTCATCGGTCGCAAAAAGTGAGATGGTGTTGCCGTAGCTCTTGCTCATCTTGCGGCCGTCGATACCGGGTACCACTTCGACATCTTTCATGATGTAGGCTTCTGGGAGTTTGAAAGTCTCGCCAAAAATTCTATTAAACTTTTCGGCCGTGTCGCGGGCAAATTCGATGTGTTGCTTTTGGTCTTGGCCGACCGGCACGAGGTCTGGCCCGTAGAGCAAGATGTCGGCGGCCATGAGCATCGGGTAATTGAAGGTGCCGACGCTTACGTCTTCTTCCCCGCCTTTAGCTAGCGCGTCTTTGTAAGCGTGGGCGCGTTTGAGGTAAGGCACGGTCGTGATGGTG
>CAZLFM010000027.1:0-8687 GCA_964558845.1 uncultured Candidatus Saccharibacteria bacterium | reverse complement strand
CCCCAAGCATCACGCTACGCGCGATGCAAATCCTAAATTCTAAATACGAAATCCTAAACAATATCTAAATTCAAAATCCAAAATTTTTAAAACTTTAGAATTTGAAATTTTTAAATTTGTTTCGAATTTGATACTTAGTGCTTCGAATTTGCATCCCATGCAATGTGATGCTCAGGTTTGGGCTTCTCCGCTTTCGCTCGCCGCTACTTACGGAATGCTTATTAGTTTCTATTCCTCCTGGTACTGAAATGTTTTACTTCCCAGGGTGAGCTCGCGCTCCGCGCTAAACTCGACACAAATTACGAATGTTCACGAATGACACGAATAAAAAATTTAATTTTTAATATTCGTAAATTCGCATGAATTCGTGGATTAGTGTCGCACTTAGTGCGAAGCACGTTCCGTGCAAGCACGGAGGGTTTCCCCATTCGGACATCTCCGGATCAAAGGTTGCTAGGCACCTCCCCGAAGCTTATCGCAGCCACGCCACGTCCTTCATCGCTTTCTTTAGCCAAGGCATCCACCATACGCCCTTAAATTTCCTATTAGGAAATCTAAAAACCGCATTTTCTTACACAAGCTATTGAGGTTGTGCAAGAAGTTTTTCCTGTCGCATGGAACAATAGTTCGTAGCGACAATTTTACCTACTTTGTCCCGCATAGCTCCGATTAGGAGCGACGTGGGACCCCACCTACAACAAACAAAGACCCCTCGACAAGCTCGGGGCAAGCCCCAAATAGAGCAAGACCAAAACTTATCAAAAGCGATGTTGTGATGGAATTTTGTTGTCAAAAAACCTCCGATTTTTGCATCGGAGGAGAAGTGAGCTCAAACCAAGAATGTGCCTTTTCAACACCGGCACTTTTTCACTTCTCCTAAATTTAAACTTCTTAACATATGGCTTGAGTACTGGCTATTATACACAAGCAAAAACGGCTGTCAAACAGCCGTTTTTGTTATCTGTGAACTATATGGGGACAAGCCCAAAATGGCTTATTTATTACCCCCGATTTCTTTGCCCATCTTATCAAGAACTCTGCTGGCAGCTTCTTGTCCACCAAGTCCAAAAGCCAAGCCAAGACCCAAAGATAGAGCCACCACAAGACCAGTAAAGATTGTTTGGATAAATCCAGCAGCGATACCGAGTTGAGAAAGTGCAACCAAAATTGCAAAAACCCAAATGACCCACTTTGTTACTGCTCCTAGAAATCCAGCTGATTTTATTTCCGCACTTCGAGCAGAAGAAAGTACAACACTTTTCATTGCATCAGCAACAAGCCCAGCGGCGATAAGAATAAGTACAGCCACTATCACTTGAGGCAAGTAGCCTAGAATGTCTCGGAGGAAGCTGGTGACTTGCGATAGACCCAAGACCTCGAAGGCCCCGATCAAGAAGACCACGATTATAAACCATCTGACCAAGCCTCCCAAAAATGCTCCAGAGTTTAGGGTCAAACCCCCTCTGTTGAGAAAGTCTTCTACCCCAGCCCGACGCAAACCTTCATCAATTTTGATGGCTTTAATAATTTGAGAAACCACTCTACCAAAAAGAGCACCTATGCCCCAACCGACGAGAGTAATGACTATTGCCACCACTAAGCTGGGGACAAAACTTACAACCCCAAGCCAGAGGTTTTTGAAAGAAAAGGCCAGTACATCACTCCATGTTGCTATTGTCATACCTTTATAAAGTTATCTTATAATTACACCATAAATATATACCGTTTATAGATAGTTGCCATCCTGAGTGTGGATAGGCAAAACTCGATTAATAACCCGTATCCGGACTATAGATTGAGCTTATTTATTATTTTTTCGTGCGGATAATCCAAAATATCTCTGATGAGTTTGTCGAACATAGAGTGACGATACTTAAATTCAGAAGTTTCGAACATGGCATAACGAATTTCCTTGCCGATTTCCGACTCGATAGTTTTGATTATGCTTTCCATCATCCCCTCCTTCAGGCTGTCCCCAACTATCAGCAAATCAACTCGCGCATCTGGGTCTTTTATAAAAATGCCAGAAATTACCAAGAGTTGTATCTTGCCAGCCCGACTTAGTTTGTCGATTATGTCTTTGTGACGAAATGGGTTGATATTGGAAAGAAAGAGCGTGAGCGCTTCGATATAAGGAAACTTCGCATCCAGAGTCCAGCCATTTGACCTTTTGCGTACAATTTCTACTTTGCGATTTTTCTGCTTTTTGATTTCCTTTGTGTAGGACTTATGTTTTATAAAACCAATTCTAAAAAGATTGTTGATTTCTTTGCGTGCTGTACCAATCGAAACCTGGGTGCGCAAAGCCACCTCAAAGCTATCAAAAGCGCTTTCCGGATTGAAAAGGAAAAGCTTGATCGCTTTGACCTTGGCCACGCTCCCAAATATTCTTTCTAAAATTTCCATACTGTCGCATTCTATCAAGCTTTCAGGATAAATCAAAAACCCCGTCTAGAGCGGGGTTTTTGATTTTTACTCTATATTTCCTCCTTGGTCGAAATTATCTTTGTAGGATAATTTCGACACCTTCGGAAAAGTTCTTTGAATAAGCTTTGCTTATTTCAAAGTAACTTTTCCTCCGGCCTCTTCTATAGCTTTCTTGAGAGCCTCTGCCTCTTCTTTCTTCATACCTTCAGCAATAACCGAAGGAGCTGCGTCTACCTTATCCTTGGCATCCTTAAGACCAAGGTTCAAAGCTTCTTTGATGACCTTGATAACCGCAATCTTCTGAGCACCACCATCAGTCAGCTCAACTGTGAAGCTCGATTTCTCTTCCGCTGCCTCGGCGCCAGCAGCTGCTGGGCCCGCTACCGCAACGGCACTAGCCGAAACGCCAAACTTATTCTCAAAAACTTTTACAAGTTCGTTGAGATCAAGCACTGACATCTTTTCTATTTCTTCTACAATCTTTGCAAACTTTGCAGGCACCACTACTTCTTGTTTGGTTTCTGCCACTACATCTGCTTTTGTTTCTTCTGACATAATTTTATTGATTGTTTGCGACACTAATCCACGAATTCATGCGAATTTACGAATAAAATTCGTGTCATTCGTTTTCCATTCGTAATTGGTGTCGAGTTAATGTTAATTTTTCTTCTCTGCTATTTGATTAAGAGCCACCGCAAATCTCTGAATTGGGGAGTTGATAATATTGACGAACATTCCACGCAAAGTTTGGAGCGAAGGAATCATCGCAATACTTGTCATCTCTTCTCGGGTTTTGTATTCCCCATCAAAGATACCGCCAAGAATGGAAATCTTCTTGTCGAGCTTTTTTTGGAAATCAAAAACCATTCTGGCTGGGGCAATTGGGTCGCTACCCACAGCCACAGCAAGTTCGCCTGCGAGTTCTGGTCGCTCACCTTTTACAGTCAGCGAATCCAAAGCTCTTTTTATGAGAGTCTTCTTGGCCACCTTGTAGCTTACACCTTCTGCTCTAAGTGCCCTGCGAACATTCGAGGCATCTGCCACCGTTAGACCATGAAAGTTGGTAAAGACTACCGAGCCAGAATCTTTGAGCATTTTACCAAGCTCATTTACTACTTCTTCTTTTTGTTTTTTTGTAATCATAGTTTAGTTAAAAGTACAAAGTTAGAAAGTTATAAAGCACTTCCAAACTTGCGCCTTTCAAGCTTTTACCCTGTTTCGACCAATAGCCCCGTAACAAAATTTAGATTGGTTCTATGCAGGATTTACCTTACCCCTCCTTATCGTTGGGATTTAGGACCTGCAGTCTTAGAGCTATGTTCCTACTCTACCACAGCCTTCAAAAATCGCCAAGTCCGACCAAAAACCCCCTCCTCTTTTGAAGATTCATAGAGTATCTCCGATTCGATGGTAGCGATGCCAATTTCGCTTGCCGGTTGGAGCTCGCTAACCATATTTGAGCTTGAAGTAGCGACGTTCGAGGTCGCGCCGTTTACCAAGGCCAGGCTAGATTTGGGTACTACTTCTTGCACCAAACCAAGAGCCATAGCTTTGTCTATAATCGCTACCGTTTCTTGGAGCAGATTGTCAATTTGTAAAGAAAGATTTTGATAATCAACTTGCTGAGGTTTCTCCGGCAAAACAACCACCTCTCCATTAATTGCATTTTTTAGAATAGTTTGCTTTTCGACTATACCTTTCATTTTTAGCAAAGAATTGTCGAGGCGAATTTTGCCTTTGGGCAATACAATTGTGTCTGGCTGAAAAACAAAACCCTTGCCTGCGCTCGAAATTCGCCAATTATACAAATTTATTTCGCTGTTGCCTTCGTTGGTTATTTCGATAAACCCCTCCCCTTCTCTTATATTCAAATTTGGTTCTACCACTTTTACCTTGATTCGACTGACGGCAAAAGTTTGCCCTGCCCGTGCATTCAAGACTACTGCATACTCACCCGGATATTTATAAGTATGAGTCACAAGCGAACCAACACCCACATTGCCATCACCAAAAGACCAGTTCAAAACAAGGCTTTGATTTAAGACGCTATTCTTTTTTATTTGAGCTTGAAATGTAATAGGGCTTCCAGGAGCCGTAAGTCGATCGCTTCCGGCCGTTACATCAAGTTGCGGGCTCACACCCAAATTCGGCCCAGCAACAGAAGAGCCCGAAGATGACGAGCCCAATTGAGCAGATGCATTACTAGAGGAACTGCTTGAGGAATCAGCAGAAGAAGATGAGTCAACCGAACCAGAAGCAGAAACACTAATATTCTGGCTGGTGCTCAAATCAGTGTCTTCAATACTAATAGTCAAAACAAAATTGCCCTCACTAGAATCCTGATAATAAAAGGTTCGGCTGGTCCAATTGGAATTGATAGTCGACGAAACCGGATTGCCCGATTCGCTAACAAAATTGCCAGTTGGCGAAGAAGATTCGAAGACCATCTTTGCTGTTTGACCAAAGGAGATTGGATTGCCACCAGAATCTTGAAACTGCACCTTGATTGCGTCCGAAATCGCATTTGGTTTGATAGTCTGAACATCGGTGGTAAAAACTATTTTCTCTACGCTATTTGCATAGGCAGAGACAGCGACGATAAGGAGAAGGCTCAGGGCCACAATAATCAAGAAACCAATCGCCGACTTAAAAAAGCTCTTGTTAAAATATTTCATTTTTGTCTATTTTTTCTTATTTAATTTTAGTTGTTTGGCGTTTTTATCGGTTATAACTTTTTTACCCGTTTTGCTTTCAATATCTCGTCTGGCATTACCAGCCACACTTCCGCCTTCTCGCGCCACCTGCTTGCTCTCGCCCAAACCTTTCGGCTCACGCTTCTGCGAAATTTCGGTCGTGGCAGTTTCCGCCAACATATTCAAAACCAATTCCAAGTTAGTCATATTATCACGCAAATTTTCCTTTTTTAAATCCTTTAGTTTTTTATATTCTCGCGTTGTCAAACCAGTCCACGCTTTAGTAATTTCGTCAGTCAAAATAGCAAATTCCAATCCTTCTTTCACTCCTCTTGTCTCCCATTCGTCGGTCAACGCCTTGCGAATTTCTATACTTTTCAATCTTTGATTTATCCACTCTCGGCTATAACCTTTTTGCAAGTATGTTTTAAGTGCACGATTTATAGCAATTTCAGGATCAGCTGTTTCCTCCAATCTCTCGTAGCCTACTCGTGCGAGCCAAAGCTTGAATGGCTCGGCTTTTGGAGATGGGATTGATTGGATAAGGCGGAGTACCGTTTCCGTATCCGCTGTATCAGTTAAGTAGTGTTTTCCGTCTGCGGCTTGCATTTTCAGTTGTCCGATTTTTTCGGACAACTCACTCCCTTCATTTATTAACTTAGTTTTTAGATCATTCCAGTATTTTCTCGGTCTGTCAGTTTGTGTTAATACTTGAATTATATCCATAACAGCAAAATACCACTGTTCCTTTTCCTCATCCCAAATGCGCCGAATTCTCTGCCCTTCAAAAATCGTCGGGTGTATATCTTTTTTCGTTTGACGTTTTTTCACTTTCATAAAATTATTTTGTCCCACCACCCCCTCTTGCAAAATCGCTAAAAGAAAACTTGGATTGATTATCTTATTTATTGATCACCATCGGTAAATTATGATGTCGAAATTTGGCAATAACCTTGCGGACCAACCAAGCCAAGACCAGGCCTACGGCCACAAGAGCGATGGGGAAGTAGAAGTGTCTTAAATCACCAGCGGCAAAAAATAATAGTGCCGGCGCTAAAAGCCACCCAGTCCATTTATTTCTATTACCCGAAGCAAAAGTTTGAAACAGAAAAGTAGTGAAGAATGTATAGGCAACTGGAAATCCTATTATAAATGCCCACATATCATCTGCACCAACCCAAGAACCTCCACCCTGGCTTTGACTAAATCCAAAATACAAATCTCCAAATTGCTGTGCAAAAACAAAACTAAATAATCCAGAAACCAAAAGTAATATAAAATTATTCATAATTTGTTTAAATTTTACCTTGTTAAATAATCAACATCATACTTTATAAGATCAAAAGCTTCTTTGGTAATCGCTTTTTTCTTTAGCAACAACTGCAATTCTGCCATGAAGAGTTTGACCAATATTTTGTTCACCTTTGTCTCAAACCTCTCTACCCTCTTTTCTTTAATTGAACCATTTGGAAGCCGTTCTTTTATTATATCAATTTTTTTATTGAATTTGATAGCGTTGTTTACTTGTTTGATCAAATTGTCGCGCACCTTTTTGTCTTTGATCCAGCCGATATCGTAAGCGAGCTTGATGTCGCTAATTAAAATATCTAGCGTTACTACTTTTTCTGAATTGAGAGACTCAGGGTTATTGTTATCGACTACCACTTCAAGGCTGGTTTTTTGGTTTAAAGTTGTAACCCCAAGAACTTCAGTGGTTGTTGAAACTTCGTCAGAAATATAGCTAGTCAGAACTTCGTATTTTCCACTACCCGTTCCTTGAAGCTCAATTTTGTATTCTCCATCTATTGGATTCGGAATAGTGATGTATTCTTCGTCTGTTTGAAATCCGGAATAGAAAGCTCCGGGAATTTCATTGTATTCACCACCGGTCTCGAAATTCTTGCCCATCTTTTTACCGTCTGGAGAGATAACTAAAATATCTATTGGGGAGTGTAGATCTATGGATAAAATTTTTTCAATTGGACTTAAAAAGATTTCCTCTTCAACAGTTTTACCAGTGAGCAATTTATATATTTTCCCACTAGTCATCTTTGGCAAAGCGCCGTGGGTAATAGGCACTTCTTCATTTTCAAATGAATCATTTATAGAAGAGCCGACAATGGTATTTGTTCTATCCCCTACCCAGTATTCAAAGCTATCTGGCTCACCATGGACCCATTTTGCATCATCAGAACTTGGTACAACGGTTATAGAGTTAATAGTATCGGCACCAATATTCCCAATTATATTGTTGATTTTAATTCCAGAATTTAGCAGCTTATCAGTATTGGCATTTAGAGATTCCAAAAATACATTCACCGGATAATTATTTGGATAATTTCTTGTCACCCCAGTATCCTTATCTTTTATGTAATCGGTAATTGGTAATAACTCTTGTACTGATAATATCGGTCTCAAGTGTATATACTCGAAGATGCTTTTGTAGCCATTTCTTCTGGCTTCCGATGCAAAAAATTGTTCTGCCAAAAAATCTCTGAGGCCCGGCGGGAATTCTCCTGCCTCCCACTGCAAATATGCTTTTTGCGAACCTTTGTGCGGAGTGCCTAAAAAGATGAGTTGGTCGATGTCTCGACGGTACTCTGTGGATTGGGCGTACTCGCGGGCGACGAGGCCGCCCATGGAGTGGGCGACGAGGTCGACTTTGGTGCAGTCGGTTTGGCCGAGGTCCGTGGTGATTTCGTTGTTAGATTTGGCGGTCTCGCAGAGTGTTTGTACGGCCGAAATTTTGTCTTTGAGCAGGCGCGCGGTCAAGACATTGGAATCGCGCCATTCGTAGGGAAAGGTGAAGAGGTTTTTCTCCTTTTGGTAGCCATTTGCTTCGAGTGTGGCGATCAGATCGTCGTAGGTGTGCAGAATTGGGTCAATGAGTAGTTCACCATTCTTCTTGGCGCTCCCCATAATCCCCGGGATGATGATGACGGGGTTGATGAGGTGTTCGGGCTCGGTAGCTAGCTCTTTTATCTTCACCGGCTCAAAGGACATCGAATTGGGACCAGGTGGGTCAGACCGTGGATGACGGTTGGCAAGGGCCACAAAACTATCTGCTGTAATTTCAGGAATTGAGTAGTATTTGTTTTCTATCTCATCTCCGTTCGAATTTTTTACGGTTATTCTATAGCCCGATTGATCGAATTGGATTTCGACAAAATACAGGTCTGTTTCGTGGCCCATTCCCCTATTCATCTGTTGGAATTGATAGGTATGACCAATTACCCCGTCGATTTGAGGCACGGAGATTGGATCGAACTGTGTGATGTATAAAAGAGGATAAAAGTTGTCGTAGCAACAAGCGTGGTGAGTATAGGTATACGAGAGGTTAGCAAAACCGCCGACATATTTTTGAGAATAATTTTCGAGACCGAGGTAAGTCTGGGCTTGGTACGATATCTCTGCCGCATCGCCAAAAGTTACTTGGTCCTTGTAGTCGACAACATATGGTATCGATATGGCGGCCGAAGCAAAGGTGGGTAAAGAGAGGAGAAGAAAAGTATAAACTAAAAATACCACCCGCTTCATTAGATTTTGATTATTAAAATAATCTTAGCA
>CAZLFM010000026.1:0-9173 GCA_964558845.1 uncultured Candidatus Saccharibacteria bacterium | reverse complement strand
AATTTTCTTTGGATTGGCCAAGATTGATTTGAGTTCGGTGATGAGAGCTTGCACCGCACTCAGCTCATCTTCGATTTTCTGGCGCTCGAGTCCGGCGAGCTTTTGCAAGCGCATTTCCAAAATGGCATTGGCCTGGATTTCGGAGAATTTGAATTCTTTCATCAAGTTTACCCTAGCCGTATCGATATCTTTGGACTTCTTGATCAGTTTGATGATTTCGTCGATATGATCGAGCGCTTTTTTGAGACCGAGCAAAATGTGCTCACGCGCTTCGGCTTCTTTGAGGTCAAACTCGGTGCGTCTGCGGACTACAATTTGGCGGTGCTTTATAAATTCTTCGATAATACCCTTGAGCGAAAGGGTCTGGGGCACACCATCAACCAGCGCCACCAAATTGATATGAAAAGTGTCTTCGAGCTGAGTGTGTTTGTAGAGAGCGTTGAGCACCTTTTGAGGATGGCTGTTGCCTTTGAGCTCGATTACGACGCGAATGTCTTTGGTCGATTCATCGCGCATATCGCGGATGCCTTCAATCTTTTTGTCTCTGTGCAATTCGGCAATCTTTTGGATGAGCTCGGCTTTGTTGACCCTAAATGGCAGTGAGGTGATGATAATTTGCGAACCAGACTTGGCCTCGACTATTTCGGCCACTCCACGAGCGACGATGCCCCCACGACCAGTGGTGTAGGCATGATTGATGTCTTTGTTGTTGAAAATAACTCCACCAAGCGGAAAGTCGGGACCTTGGATAAATTGCAAAAGCTCTTCGGTCGTCGCTTCTTTGTTGTCGATAAGATAAGCACAAGCATCGCAAACTTCGCGCAAGTTGTGAGGTGGAATGTTGGTGGCCATACCGACCGCAATACCCAAAGTACCATTCAAAAGAAGCTGTGGCACTGCGCTCGGCAAAACCATCGGCTCTTTTTTGGTCGCATCATAATTTGGTTTCCAATCCACCGTCTCTTTGTTGATATCGCGCAAAAGTTCGCCCGAGAGTCGGCTCATCTTGGCTTCGGTATACCTCATAGCGGCCGGGCTATCGCCATCGATTGAGCCGAAGTTGCCTTGACCGATTACTAGCGGATATCGAAAAGAAAAGTCTTGGGCCATCTTGACCATAGCGTCATAACACGCCATGTCACCATGCGGATGGAAGTTGCCCAAAACCTCACCGACAACAGCCGCGCTTTTTCTGGTTTTGGCGCTAGCACCAAGACCCATGCCATGCATAGCATAAAGAATTCTGCGATGCACCGGCTTGAGACCATCGCGCACATCGGGCAGAGCGCGATCGGTAATAACCGACATGGCATAGTCGATAAACGACTCCTTCATTTCGGTCACTATCGAACGCGAAATTACGCCCACTCCAGCGCCTATTTCTTCGTTATTTTCCTGATTTTTGCTAGCCATTTTATGTTTAATTTATACCCCCATTATACCAAAACCGCCAGTATTTTCAATACTTTCTGACACAAAAACAAAACTCACTTTCTTTCATAAACCTCGATGCCGGTTATAAAAGGCACCAAGACGCTAGCCAAAGAATCTTTGAAAGAATCGTAGACTTCCTTTATCTGAGAAAGGCCGGAAGAAAGAGATTGCTTAGAGCTTTCAATCGGACTCAGAGCGTTGACCGATAAAGCGGTTTGGTTCTGATTTTCTACTTTTGGTGCTTCAGCCAAATCGCCACCGCCAATCATACCCCTCTGCCCAGCCCAACCGAGCGCTACCAAAAAAGTAATAACCAAAGAAAGACTCAGAGCCACTCCCTGTTTGTGGGATTCTGGCTTTTGACGAATTTTTTCTAATAAAGCTCGCATAATTTATTGCTCGCTCAAAATGACGATTTCTCCCTGCTTACCTTCGAGGTCTTTCTTTTTGATGGTCAATTTTTCTATCGGCTTCAAGCTATCGCTCGCACCTTCCTTGAGGAAAGATTTGAGAGACTTCTCGTCGAAGTTCATAGGTATAATTATAGAAGGTTCGAGCGAAACAGCAAATTTGTAAGCTTCGCTTGCGCCAAGCGTATTGACCGGCACAAAAAGTATATCGATACCATCGAGCGATTCTTTGGCTTCGGACGAGAGTTTGGTGTCAGAGAGAGCACCTAGAAAGCATAGGTTCATACCTTCGAGGCTGACTCTATATATAGTATTGATCAATCTTTCTCCGCCATAATCAGAAACACTGGGGCTGGCCTTGATAAAGACACCGCTAATTTCGTATTCACCGGGGCCTTCCACTACAAAAGCTTTTTTGTCGCCACGACTCGCTTGCTCGCTGCCATTCATATCGGGGTGGTTCAAAGACACGAGTGCAATATCGGCCCCAAAGTTGCCTGCCTTGAGTTTGGAATTTTTGGAAATAGGGTCAAAGGCGAGCACCGTGTCGCCAAACTGAACCCGAAAACTCTGCACCCCTTGATAAGTGATAATCATAGAGCGATTCTAGCACGAAAAAATAATTTTTGAAACTGGTCCACCACAAGAACAACACTACTCACAACCTATTCGCTACTTGAAATAACTTTTCTATCATACCTTTTATAATATGAAAGTATGCACGTCCCCTAACTTTTACAACAAATGTACCAAACGGTAATATATTTGATGGTCGTTTTGACTTACTCGCCTTACTCACTTGGTTAACTATATAAATCCTATCTTTTGGTATTTTAGCTGTTTGAGACCAAAAATTGATTGCCTTGGTCCTGTCTACAGAATCATACAAATGTATACCTCCGCGAATTCTGTCTTCAGGAATAGCCATGACTAATCTTAGAAATCTCATAAACACAGACACCATCAAAGGATCAGAATTAGTAAAAGCTAATACGCAACTGGCCGGAGTCTTGCCTTCGGATTTCGTACCTTCTCCCCAATACAGGGCAGTGCCCAAAATAGACAAATCGCGGATATTTATTTTATGTATTTTGTTTTTACCATAAATAAAGGATTCCAGATTTTCCAAATTTATTCTCTTACTCCTTTCTTTATTAGCTTTAATAAGACCATTTCTGAAAACTTTTTCATTATTCTGTTTTAGTAATAATTTAGCTTTAGAATTTAATTCTAAACCACTTAGCCATTTACTCACTATACCTTTAGACCGAAGATTTAAAATCTTCATAATCTGGGTGTAACTTTTACCTTTCAGTCGCAAATTTCTAGCTTCTTTTTTTAAAGATATTGGGTACCTTTGTGAACTCATATATACATCATATACCATACAAAGACTATGTTCAGCTACTGTGACCCTAACGATACCAGATTCAAAACCCATCATCGAACTCTTAAGGAGAGTGTCAGTGTTGCTGCGAACCTAAGGGGTTTTTCTATATTGTTCAAGTGAGCTATTACTTATCTCCTCAAGCATAAAATCAAATATCCGAGAGGAGAATTGATTTATATGGCTAATCAATTCAATAGGAGTGGGTGTTTCCACACCATTTTTTTCAATGATTATGAGGGCATTATCTAAAATGTCATCGGGGATCCAAGTAATGCTGTTAAACATTAATTGAGCGTAATGCCTAGGATTATGTTCAGGAGGAAGCTCAACTCCTCTTTGTAAAAGAGTTTCTTTAAACTTAAGAATTTCTTCATTGTATTCTGCTGTTCCAGTTTTCCAGCTGAAAGCGTGGAGTTTGAACTTCTCTATAGTCATTGAGTCCCAGCCCATACCTTGCTGGTATCCTTTATCTACATGCTCAATGAACTCGTTTCTATAAAACCTTAAAACAGCATACAGCCACTTTATTTCAGTGAATATTCTTTCTTTCAGCTTGCTTGCTAGCCCACTTAAATTATCAACACAAAGCCATTTATAAAATTTGGCAATACTTGCGTATTGGTTATTTCCTTTTCTGTCCATTTTCTTTTCATCTGGTAAGTAGAGATCCAATAACAAAATCATTTTATTTACCAAAGTAAGACCAAAAATAAACATAGATTCAACATCAACTCTTATTGCTGCGTGAGCATAATTTTCATTGGGATGTGCTGGAAAACTTCTTGCTTCTGGATTTTCTGTCCTGAACTTTCTATCGTGTTCTGATGTCTCTTTGAGCATTAACCTACTTTCCTCATATCTTGTCCTGATTAATTCTAGTGAATTTAAATTACTTAAAACCAAACTCATCATCTTATTAAACTCGTTGTCCGGATAAGCAATCTGATTGAGCTCTTTCTCAAGAGCTCTAAATTTGTTGTTTAAATCCTCTAATCTATTGATAGTGGCCATGAAATATTGATTGTTCAGATACCATTAGCTAGAGTTTTAAATCAGCTTGGAAACAATGAAAATTCTGGACACAGAACTTCAGATATTAAAACTCTGTTTTTATTGTAGCGAGGATTAGTAAAATCGTATTCCATCACTCCAAAGACTCGTCAGGTGACCCTACAGAGAATCGAACTCTGATTTGAGCCTTGAAAAGGCTCCGTCCTAACCGTTAGACGATAGGGCCTCACTTCGTCTAGCTACCGCGAGACTCCGCGGGGCAAGCCAAAGTAAACTACACGATAACATATTTTGATAAAAAGGCAAAAAGGTGCTAAATTTTGACGGTCAGCTGGAGGGTTGGCAGAGTGGTCTAATGCGCCGCACTCGAAACGCGGTTGGGGGCAACCCCTCAGAGGTTCAAATCCTCTACCCTCCGCAAAATAAGGAGTCGGGCCTAGCGACGACTATATTTTGCGAGAGTCCTGAGCAAAGCGAAGGGCAACCCGCCTTCGCTCGACCTAGCGTTGGTAAAGTCGGGTTTTATAAAAAATTATGATAATACTGGGTATAGAAACAAGTTGTGACGAGACGGCGATTAGCGTCGTCAGGGCAGAGGGCGAGATAGAGGCGCCCGTTTTTGAAGTGCTAGGAAGCAGCATCCAAAGCCAGATTGATATTCACAAGGAATACGGCGGCGTCTTCCCCACCCTCGCCAAACGCGAGCACATCAGAAATTTGCCAATCGTCTATGCCGAAGCGCTAAAAAAGTCAGGTGTAAGTGAAGAGCAAATTGATGTAATCGCAGTAACTGTCGGCCCAGGGCTTGAACCGGCCCTCTGGACCGGTATAAACTTCGCCAAAGATTTGGGGATAAGGTGTGGAAAAGCTGTGATTCCAACCAATCATATGGTCGGACACATCGCTTCAGTTTTACTAGACAAAAAGGTCGAATTTCCAGCAATAGCATTGCTGGTTAGCGGTGGCCATACCGAATTGGTGTTACTAAATAACTGGGTAGACAAGAAGAAGCTTGGCGAAACACTAGATGATGCCGTCGGTGAAGCTTTTGACAAAGTGGCTCGAATGCTCGGCCTACCCTACCCCGGTGGACCAGAAATTTCCAAATTAGCTGAAGAGGCTAGAATTCAAAATATCAGTTTGGAAAAAAAGTTTCCAAGACCAATGATGCATTCTGGTGATTTCAATTTTTCTTTTTCTGGATTAAAGACAGCAGTTTTGTATTATTTGAGAGACCTGACCTCACTCCCAACAATGGATCCTCTTCCGTCTGGAATTCCCTCCCCTGATCAAGGCCTGCCCGCAATGCCGGCAAGGCAGGCGGGGGAGGGATCAAAGGGTGGGGTGTCTTTTCAGACAAAATTAGCTGTAGCGCGAGAGTTTGAAGACGCGGTCATTGAAACCCTACTTAGCAAAACCCAAAAAGCAATCGATGAATATTCGCCCAAGAGCCTCATCATCGGTGGCGGAGTAATCGCCAACAAAGCCCTGCGAGAAAATTTTCTTAAATTAAAAGAAAAATATTCTGAGCTTGAAATTTTTGTACCAGAAAAAGAACTAACGACCGACAACGCTACAATGATAGCCATGGCCGGCTATATAGAATATCTACAAGACAAAACCAAAATACCCGCGAAGCTGGAAGCCTGCGGGTATTTGGAAATCTAAAAAGATTTTGTTATTAATTTTGTTCTGATTCGTCGATTATTATCTCTTCTCCGGGTAGAGTTTCTTCTTTCTTTAGAGACCCTGTCGGCAATATTACGATTGGCGAATCGGTATTCTTTTGTTTGGCCAAGTTGGCCATAGCCAGAGCCACCGCATCAGCCTGTTTTTGTTTGCACATCCTCGAGAGAACGAGGAACATAATCGCCATAAGAATTATGATGAGTAGTCCAAAGGCAATTGCGGTATCTCGAGGAGAACTAAACAGAGTAATCGCCGCATTTCGAAGCACAGACATATTATCTCTGTCTTCTTTATTTTCTTTCTTGTCTTTGTTGTCAGAATTTTTGTCAGAGCCGAGGTCAATTACGATTTCAGAAAGAGCATCTATAATCTTTGTGCCGCTGAGTACACTACCACCCGAAGCTGAAGCTTGACCGGCAGAGCCTCCAAAGTATGCAGAATCTACTGATATACCTTGAGCCTTGAGATTTTGCATCAGAATATAGAAGGCATCGATTTCGCTTTGTTCAGCCGAAGTTACCGGGAAAGCCATCTGACAGTATATTTCATTGATTTTTTTCTTGGTTAGGATATAGACGAAGCCAGTTGGTGCCGTGTGTCCCCAAGGGGCCAAGATATCGCCAAAATATTTATTTTGGAATCTAGAAACAGCATCGAATGTAACTCGATCGAAGTCGCCAGAAAGAGCTAGGTTCTCTTTTTCAAACGCGTTCAAGAATGTCTTGAGTTTGAGCATTTCTACTAAATCATTGTTCCAACCCATCTTGAGGTGATCGCGCAAGTAGTAACAGGTTGTCGCACCCAAAATTTCACCTTGTGGATGTCTACGACTACCACTAAGCGACGAACCGCCTCCGCCTCCACCACCGCCTCCACCACCACCACCGCCAGTGTTTACCGTAACGGTAGTTGTGGCGCTTGCGCTCCCTCCAACACCAGTACAAGAAATACTGTAGTCAGTTGTCGAGCCTGGAGTTACAACGGCTGTGCCCGAAGTTGAAGTAGCTGTAGTCCAAGCGGCGCTACAAGCTGTTGCATTATTTGAGCTCCAAGAAAGTGTCGATGAGCCGCCGGCGTTTATGGTCGAAGGATTAGCAGTCAAAGTCACAGTTGGCTTTGGATCAGGATTAGAAACCGGATTTACAACAATCGTAGCCGTCGAAGTTGCACTGCCACCCGCACCAGTACAGGTAATTGAGTAGGTTGTGGTTGTAGCTGGAGAAAGTATGGCACTGCCAGAAGTTGAAGTGGCGCTAGTCCAAGCGGCGCTACAAGAAGTTGTGTTGTTTGAAGTCCAAGAGAGAGTGGTTGTGGCGCCAACAGTGATAGTTGAAGGATTGCCAGTCAAATTGACTGAAGGTAGAAGAGGGCCACCACCTTGAGGTTTGACGATGACTGTTCTCGTGGTTGAAGCACTAAGTCCACCCGAGTCGGTCACGGTGTAAGTAAGAGTATAGGTGCCAGTTGTCGAAGCGTTGACGGTGCCAGTCTTCACGATAGCTGAAGTGAGGTTGCCATCTTCGAGGTCATTTGCAGTTGCACCAGGATCAACAAAAGGAGTGTTGACGAATATTTCGATTGGGTTGCCGCCAACGAGAGTGATGGTTGGAGGGGTGTTTACAACGACTCCCGAGCAAGGCAAGGTGATTTTGCCAATACTGAAATCATGACCGGTTCTCGATGTGGCATCAATTGTCATTTCAATTGCACCAATGTTATTTAGGTTTGCGCCAGAGCCAATAAATGGAGTAAAGCTAGACAAAAGGACATGTCCTTTAATATCTACGCCGTTCGCCCCATAAAGGTCAACCGTTGCTTTGGAAGCGTTGTTTGCCCCAGAATAAACTGTAAAGGTCACTGGCACTTTGGCATTGTCCACAAAGTCTGACCTGTAAACAAACTCGATTCGATCAACTCTGTTACCTTGAGTTAGATCAAATCCGTTTAGACCTGTGTAATTTGTATTTTGAGCATTGTTATCATTGCCATCCCAAACAACCTTGAGAGTGCTCTTGGTCAAAGAGTCGTTCGACATAGAAAGCATGTTGTTGATGCTATTTGTGTCAACGACCGAACTATTGCCACTAGCTACCGTCAAAGACAGATCAAGTTCCCCACCTACGCCACTCGTTGGAGTGAACATAGAAAGTTTTGAGCTTGAATGTGTTTTGTAAGTAAGGAGGTTTTTTTCTGCAAAGTTATCAATCGATAAAGGACATTGGCCGCCAAGCTGTGTGTCGCAACTATTGAGAGTAATCTTGACTATAAGATCGTTATAATCCTTGTCACTTGTAGACAAGGCTAGATCTTCAAAGGCTACGAGGTAAACATTGTTGTCTATTTCATAAACCACCGCATGGTCTTCGCTTGAAGTATTGTTTGCATTTTTGGTGCTGTAGCTCAGATTGCTACCGACATTTATACCAAAAGATATTTCGGAGTTGGTTGGTAGGTTGAAGACAGTCGTATCGCCAACATTTTTTAATGGTGCAGTTGGATAATCAGTAGCCGGTCCGTTTCTAAAGACTGGCACAAAACTGCCTGGGATTGAGCTGGTGCTGTATCCAAAAGCCGCATCGAGCACAGCGTCTCGGTATATGTATTCAACAGTAATCGAAGCGGTGCCAGCGCCAGTATTCCAAACTTGGAATTGCTTCTGGTCATTAATCACATTGAGGCCATAACCCTTGGCATTAATTACATCTTGCAAAGACATTGATCCAACACCCGGCATAACTGATTCTACAGTAGTGTCACCCAAAACAGACGGCAACATACAAGAGTGAGTGATAGTTTTTGGCACGACATTTACAACTCTGTTTACAGTCACAGTAGAACCTTTGGAATCAGCAACTGTGTAAGAGATTGTATAAGAGCCAGTACTTGAAGCATTGACGGTACCAGATTTTTGAATTTGAGAAGTCAAATCACCATCTTCGGCATCAGTCGAAGTAGCACCCGGATCAACAAACGGAGTATTGACGACTATGGTCATTGGGTTATCGCCAATCAAAGTTAAGACCGGAGGCGTGTTGGCCGGAGGCACAACTGGACCACCGCCATCTTGAACGCAATTTACCTTTACGCTATCGATAAGCATTCCATAACCAGAGGGATTGTTGTCAGCACCCTGATCGACAAAAGAAAGGATTGACTCGCTTGTGGTGGCAATAAATTCATACTCTTTGGTTGTCCAGACAGTATTCATATTGTTTGCGTTGTCAGAAATATTTGCAATA
>CAZLFM010000025.1:0-9215 GCA_964558845.1 uncultured Candidatus Saccharibacteria bacterium | reverse complement strand
AGGATTGCGTAGAGGTACAAAAAACTTTGTCAGATACCCATACAGCAACGCGAGTAAAGAGATTGCCCTCTGGGTGATTGCGCCAGAAGTATATTTTTTTGCCCCAAAGTTTCCACAATTTCCAGCCCAAAATCACATACTCCTGATTCATATGCACAAAGACGAAGTCATATTCTTTCCTTAGACGCCAAATGTATTTATAAAAATTCCAAACATACAAAACTCGAGCTATTAGCTTGGAGCTTGGAGCTTGGAGCTTTTTACCAAGAGAATAAACCGAAACATTGGTTGGCAAATCATATTCGCCCTTCTCTAAACAAATCACGCTTATGGCATCAAACTTGGAAGAGAGCTTGGCGATCCAGGTATGGAAAAACCCCAGCACCGGATCATTCTTATCAACTTTTTGGGTAATTATCAAAAGCTTCATTTTGTATGCCTAAAAATTACAAATTTATAGATTGTGAAATTTACAACCATAATTATAAAGCCAGTAATAATTTGAGCGAGCACATACCAAACACCAAGGAGATCAACCCAAAAAAACATCGAAGCCGTGTTTATAACTATACCAATAACGGCGACTATCAAAAATTGTAAGAACTGTCTTACGGCTCTTTCTTTGGAATGATCTCTAAACGCCCAATACTTCTGAACTAAAAAACTAGTGATCACCGCAAAACAAAAAGAAATAGCCGAAGAAAGCAGATACCACAAACCAACAAATTCAGTCAAAATATAGAGAAGCAATATTTGAGCCAAAGCGATAGAAAGTCCGCCGATTGCAAAGCGCAGTAGTCTGATATGGCCTATCATATTTTTTACCAGCTCAAAAACTCGCCCAAAAATATTTCCAGCAATCTCTGCGCCCGACAGTGCAAGCAAAGCTTGTTTGTATTTTTCTAGGTAAACTTCTTTTGACATCTGCCTGCTTGCCACCTGCTGCTTACCATTATCTGCAATCTTTTGGGCAAAAGCACGTTCAGTAGCAAAGCGCAAAAGTGCCTGTGCCAAGCCTGTCACATCGTTTTGTTTGCAAACAAGCGCACTTGCGCCGTCCACAAATATGTCCCCTGCCAAGCCAGTATCAGTCATTATGATCGGTAAGCCAGAAAAAGAAGCTTCGATTAGAGTCATGCCATAACCTTCATAAAGCGAGGTCGAGAGATAAACATTTGCCTTGGTATAAAAAGGTGCGAGGTCGTTTTGCCAACCGACAAAATCAACCTTATCAGCCACACCAAGCTCATCGGCCAACCGTTCGAGTCTTTTTCTTTCTGAACCATCCCCGACGATAACGTATCTTGCCTCAATACCATTTTTAAAAAATTCAGCAAATGCTTTGATGCCAATATCGACAGCCTTCTCGCTTTCAAGTCGGCCAACAGTAATAATCGTAAAAATATCTTGTTTTTCTTTAGTTTGATTTTGGGTATTGGGGTTAGTTAAAATTGGCAAAATGCTTATGTTGCTCGACAGATCAGCGACCGAATCTCTGATTTTTTTGGAGACAGCCCTAACCCCATCGGCATAAGGCAAAACTAGATGCGAAATGAGGAAGCGCACAAGATTGAGGACTGAATGCTTAATAAAAAACTTATTTACAAAATCTGTGTGCACTTGGACTTGCAGAGGCAAACCAAAGCGAATCTTGAGCAACAAACCAACGAGGCCAGTCTCAAAAGGATCTTGGGCAGAGATAACAGAGCTTGAAGCTGGGAGTTTAGAGCTTATAGCTTTCCCAATTTTAAATGCATCCCAAATGCAAAACAATCTGGTTCTGGAGTTTGTAGGGTAAGCAAAAACGTTTTCGGCGATTTTGACATCTCTCTGCAAACCATGCACTTTGGTGCTAAAAACAATAATGTGAACTTCATCAAACAACCGACCGTATTCAATCTGGCGTGCTCTTACACCGCTCCCCTCCTCAAAAATTTTTCTGTCTGTACCAATGGTTATGAGCTTCATATCTTACTTTTTTAATATTTCGATAAATTCGCTTGCGATGTCTTGCCAAGTATGAACATAGCTGAAACCAGACACTCGGCGCTTCGCTTCTCTATAACCCTCTTCGGTCAAAAGATACTTCACCGCTTGTTCTATTTCTTGCTCGTTCTGTGGATCGACAAAAACCCCCGCATCTTTCACTCGATCATAAATCCCTATCTCTTTGGTACAAATAAATGGCCGGTTAAGCCTGATTGCGTCCATAATCATATTCGGACTTATGTCCCCCAAAGAGACAAGCACAACAGCAAAACAGCTGGCCATCTTCTCCATAAATTTATCATAGGCCAAATTATCAAGAAAAAGTTTTGTTTCCGGTTTTTGATCTGATATTCTTGAGAAAATTGTTTTTAACAAATCTAAATTTTTCCAAACAAGCTTTCTACTAGAAGCCACGAAGTCAATTTCTTTTGGTTCCAAATCAGACTCTTTGGGACCATAAAAATTTTCTACAATCAGAGTTTTATTTGGCTCGATTTTATACGGCAAGATAAAGATTTGTCTCTGCCAATCGGTCGAAAAAATAATCTTGGTAGCATTTCTGAGGGTCCAACCGGTCAAACCAAAGATTATCTTTTCTTTGATTGTAAAATATTTTGCTTCAGTCTTATAAAACTCACGTAGCAGAATTTTCTTTTTTGTCCTTTCGACATACTGTTCCCACAAGAAGTCGCCACCAGTCCTTATCACCACAATCTTCCCAAAAATTCTCGCCGCCAAGACAGAAGGTAAGCCCACACTAAAAGTATCTAGCGCGACCACTTTTTCTGCCCACAAAATAGCAGGGATAATTTTGAGCAAGAAAATCAAATGCCTCAAACCTGTTGGCAATCGATCTTCGATCGTAAATGTTTGGACTTTTACCTTATGCCCTAAACGCTCAAATTCATTTTTGAGATTTTTGGCATATTGAGCCGGACCGCCAATTTTGGGAGGATATATACCTGTGGTGATTAAGATTTTCATTTTTTTATATTTTCAAAAACTTTTCCGATTTCGGGCACTATTTTATCCCAGTCATATTTTTCCAAAACCATTCTATGTGCTTTTTCTACAACTGCATTTTTGTTTGGATCAGCCAGGACCCTTTTTATCGTCTCTGCCACACTTTCTGGATTATTTGGTTTACAAAAATATCCGGTCTCTCCGTCTTTCAAAAAGTCCGTGATGCCTCCGACCGGAGTCGCGACAACCGGCAATTTAGAAGCCATAGCCTCGATAAAGGAAATACCAAACCCTTCCGACAAAGAGGCTCTAATAAAAATATCGGATGCTTTCAAATACTTTGGCAAAATATCTTGTGAGACATTGCCAGCAAAAATTACTCGATCCTCCACCTTTAAGCTCTTGGCTTTAAGCTTTAAGCTTTCTTCTAGCTCGCCAACACCACAAATCACAAATTTAATATTTGAAGGCAGATCAGCTAAAGCCCCGATTACATCTCCTACTCCGTTTTTCTTGACCAATCTTGAGGTTGTAATGAGTGCAATATCATTTTCTTTCAATTCCAAATCCTTTCTTATCTGATTTCTTTCCTCTAAGCTCCAAGCTTTTAGCTCAAATCTTATCGTATCAACCCCATTTGGTATTATTTTTACCTCTCCTTTATAGCCAAATCTTTTGGCTCTGTCACCAAGAAACCGACTCAGAGCTGTAAGCACGGCCGTCCGACCGAGAGCCATTCGCCAAGAAAAGTTTATGAGGCCAAACCATCGATTGCCAAAATGTTCTTCCGAATCACCTTCTTGTAAATTCAAAATTATAGGCACCCTCTGACCAGAGAAAATATTGTAAAGATAAGCTGCGCCAGAAGCAAAGGTGGCCATCACACAATAAAAAGCTAGGTAGGCATTTTTTCTTTGCAAACGATTTACAACAATCGCTCCCCAAAATGGCAAGAGCAATTTGTCCAAAACTGGTAAGCCAAAACCCAATCGATAAACATTCACATTGCCCACTTTTTCTGACTTAGGCAAGTCTCTTTTAAACCTACCCGTAATCAAATCAAATTCAAAATCAGAGAGCCTATCGGTAATCTCTTTGATAGAGACTTCTGCCCCACCCACAAATGGGTAGTAAGCCGTAGAGAAAATAAGGATCTTTTTTGCCATAAGGCCTTATTTTACCAGTGTTTTAATCGCCTTTCAAGACTTTGAGCAAGACGTCTTTTGGCACCTCTTTAACAAGCTTAGAGCTTAGAGGTTCTGGCTTAGAGGTGTCAGACTTTTTATTTTCTTCTTCGCTCTTAGCTTTTAGCTCCAAGCTTTTAGCTTTCTCCAGCGCCTCCTTCAGCTTGCTTTGATTTTCTGGCGAAGGACCTTTGTTTTTATTATTTTCGCCATGCTTCAAGGTTTGCAATGGGATGGTTTCTTTTTTAGACTCTTCTTTTTTATTCGTGTCATCCGCCCGGCCTCGTTCGGACGGGTCCGTGTGCATTCGTGGATTAGTGTCGCGACTCTTCATCGCCTCGGCCAAAGCTTGGGCCAAAACATTATTTTTTTCTTCTTTTTTCTCCTCCCTTTTTTCTTCTTTCTTTTCTTCTTTTTTGGTTTCTGTTTTTTCTTCCACCTTTCTCTCTAGCGAATTCTCTGTTTTTGGAGCATCTTTAAATTCCGGCTTTCGTTCTGGCTTCGGCCAATCTTTTGGTCCATTTGACCCACCATTACTATTGCCATTATTTGCACTTTGATTTTTGGGCTTTCCATTTGGGTTATTGTCTTGCTGGTGCCAAAGCTCGATTGCCTTTTCAACTTCAACCTTTGTCCCTGCGTAGACTTTGCGCGACATATCGAGTGCCTCTTTTCTAAAAGAAATTTCTGGTTTTGGTAGTGGCGGCAAGGTAGTAGCCGAAAATGGTTGCGACGCCACTCCATCAATCATTAGTTTCAAGTAAACCTGCACAAACCCGAGGTTAACAATATCCTCGGCGGTAAAAATTGGAGCAAATTCTTTCTCCAAGACTTCAGCGTCATAAGAACCGACCCTAAAGGTAATCATGGTGCCGACGTTGCCAAAGACAGCCGCCCGCACCTCTTCGGCCATCTGTTCTATATACTGGTGCGTAATATTGAGCGAGAGTTTGTATTTGCGCGCTTCGGACAAAATGTCGGCAAAGCTTTTGTTGGCAAAAGATTGAAATTCGTCCACATAAAGATAAAAATTCGGCAGTTTTTTGAGCTCGCTAGGTTCAACATCGGCTCTAGACATTGCGGCCAAATATATTTTGGTTACCAGCATCGCGCCGAGCAGGTTGGCATTGTTCTCCCCCACCAAACCTTTAGAGAGGTTTACTATCAAAATCTTTTTTTCGTCCATTATCTTGCGCACATCAAAAGAAGATTTGGACTGACCGACAATATTTCTGATGAGTGGGTTAGAGACAAATTGACCAACTTTGTTTTGAATCGCCGGCGTGGCTTCGGCCGCATATTTGTCGGTATACTTGGCAAACTCATCAACCCAAAAAGATTTGGTCGTTGGGTCCTTTACATTCTCCACCACCTTTTGCCGATAAGCCTTGTCAATCAGCATACGGTTTATACCAAGCAAAGTTGCTCCCGGATATTCTAGGAGCGCGGCTAATGTATTTTGCAAAATATAAGCCATTCTGGCCGACCACTGATCCTCCCAAATCTTTTCAAAAGCACTCATAAGACCCGAGACGACCAAGTGTCGCCTTTCTGGACCGACGTCTTCCATCACGTTAAAAGAAATAGGAAATTCAGTATCGAAAGGTGCAAAATAAATCACATCTTTGATTCTGTGTTCGGGGATATAGTCGAGAAGCAAGTCAGCCGTTTTGCCGTGCGGATCGAGGAAAGCTAAGCCATTGCCATTTTGGATATCTTGAATAGCCATATTTTCGAGCATGGTCGATTTGCCCATTCCAGTTTTGCCGATTGAATAGATATGGCGCAGCCTGTCGGTATCTTTGATACCAAACTTGATTCGCTTGTTGCGAGCATCAGTCTCGGCAAAATAGGTTATGTTGTCAGGTTGCATTAGAATTATTATATATACGAAGTAACGAATTTACAACGAATAGCTACGAATAGGGAGGTTTATTCGCATGATTAAACAATTCGTCAACCTATTCGTTATTTCGTATTAAAGCTTCCTTGGTATATGTGTTGGCTGGATCCCAAAGCATCCAGGAGGTCAGGCCAGAGTCATAAGTGGCTTGTATTTGGGTGCGGACCATTTGAGGAGTATAGGGCACTGGGTAATCAAAATCTTGAATCCAAGTGCGGAGTTGGTGCGAGCCAATTCGTTTGAGCAAAGTTGAGTCTGGAGTAGTCGAAGCAATTTCGGCTCGCAAAGCGTTCGCCCGCGCCACTGCACTATCCATACTATATTTAATTATTTCGTAAGGCACTTTGTTTGGGTCTTTCCAACCATTAAACATCGGTGGGTAGTGCGACGGGTAAACCATCGGAGCGACATAATCAAAGTTAACAAGGGCTGGCTCAAGCACCTGCCCAATGTTGAGGTCGTCGGTGTTGGTGGTTGTCATACCAAAAAGGTCTGCCGAGGTGGTGATATTTTGAGCAGACATATGTGTATCGAGATATTCAAAAAATTTTCTGAGTGCTTCTTTTTTGGGCATATCGCCCGCATAAGTAAACATAATATCTTTCATATCACCGTCAGATGGAAAACGAATATAGTCAAAATTTATTTCATCAAAACCAACAGCGTAGGATGAGGTGGCGACAGCGATTATATAATCCCAAAACGGCTTAGCGCCCACATCGACAAAAGACAAGCCCTTACGATCTTTCCAAACCGCGCCATTGCTCTTTTTCTTCACTGCTAATTCGGGATAATGCTTTGTATATTGAGGATCTTGAAAAACAGTAACCCTAGCAATCGTGTAAATATCTTTGCTGTGCAATTCGGCCAAAAATTCAGCCATATCACCGACCTTGCAACCAACGCCACCGATTGAATCAATTTGGGAATTACCAGTATCAAAAGAAACCGTGCCAGTATAATCTTTGACATCTATGACCAAGGCGTTCAATTCTGTCTCCTCGACCAATTTCACAAGCTTGCTTCGAAGACTGGGCATACTGGCGTAGCAGGCGCTCATATATGCAGCCTTGAGTGGTTCGGGCGTTTTGAGATGCAATACTACTTCTTCTTTTTTTGGTACCTCTCCTGCCACCTTAATAGCACTCGCATCGTAGACGATTGTGCTTTCGGGTGTAAAACGAAAAGCACCAAAAACTGCCACCAAACCGATGGTAAAAACACCAACTCTTGCAAAATATTTTGTCATACTTTTTCTTCGGTATTTTGTTCGCTCAAAACTTCCGGCTTGTCCTCTTGAGGACTTGGCTCGTTGAATCTAAGGTCGCTATCCATATTCGAGACTTCAACGCTCTTTACTACTTTTTTTCTTTGGCGCGGAGCTTTAACTTGAAGCCTTTTTATGATCATCGGCGAAGATGCGTGCAGGGCAATAATAAGTCCAGAAATACAGGTGAGGTAGACTTTCCAAATTCCCGGTACTCCAACAAATGGCAAAATCGCCACCCAAAGCCCGAAATAAATATAGAAATTACTTCTGTGATGCATAGGCCTATATTAACACAGGTGTCTAGATTTTCCGAAATTGTGGAAAACTATTTGTTGCGATTGTTTATTGAGACCAAAAGCGGAGCGGCAAGGAAAATAGAAGAATAGGCGCCAGCGATGGTGCCGATAATAAGGGTCAGAATAAAGAATTGAATAGAAGCGCTGCCAAAGACAAGGAGAGAGACCAAAACCAAAAATACTGTCAAAGATGTATTGATGGACCGAGCGTAAGTCTCTGAAAGACTTTTGCCTACAGTAATCTCGAAAGATTCGTGAATATTTTTTTCTTTGTTTTCTTTCAGATTTGTTCTTATGCGATCAAAGATGATTATGGTGTCGTTGATAGAGTAGCCGAGAAGCGAGAGGAGGGCGGTGATAAAAAGCGCATCAATTTCCATCCCAAAATATTTACCCGCCACAACCGCAAAACCAGCCGGGATAGTGATGTCGTGCACCAGAGCCAAAATCGCCACCAAGCCATAACTCCAAGAAGAAACCGGCCTAGATATATTTCTAAAAGTATAAGCGATATAAAGAATAGTTATAAGAATAACTACGGCAATAGCAATGAGGGCCTTGTCAGTCAATTCTTTGCCAATAGCTGGGCCAACCGAATTGAGACGCTTCAAATCGTATTGCGACGCGCCACCAAAAGTGAGAGCCTGTTTGACCAGATTCTGATCTTCGGCTGACAAATCTTTGGTTCTGACAATAAATCCGTTTGTTCCTGTGGCCCTGACCGAGACGCTACCAATCGCCAAATCGTTTATAGCTTCTTCTATTTGAATTTGTTGTGGGACTTCGCCATTATAGGCAACCTCGATTATAGTGCCACCCCTAAAATCAGTGCCCACATTGAAACCCCAAAAAACCATAAGTGCAAAGCAGATCAGCAGGGTCGCTCCCGAAAAGATGAAGAATTTTTTTCTGTGCTTTATTGGAAACATTTTATTTTGAATACATAACTATCTCGAATAAACCGCATTCATAAAAATTTTGGACACGACCATCGAACTAAAGACCGATACGATGGTACCAAGACCAAGCACCAAAGCAAAACCTTCGACACTCGAGGTGCCAAACCAGAATAGCACGATGGCCCCGAGAAGAGTCGTGAGCTGTCCGTCTCTGATTGCAGTCCACGCGTGAGCAAAAGCTTCTTTTACTACACCCCCATCTATTTCTGGTTTCCCACCTCCTTGGCGGGCCGCCGAAGAGGCGGCCTCTTTCATTCTTTCAAATATGATTATATTGGCATCGATAGCCATACCAATCGAAATAATAAATCCAGCAATACCGGCAGTAGTCAGAGTAACCGGAACAGTTTTGAAGAGTAGTAGCATCAACATTACGTAAGTAGCAAGTGCCACGACCGAGATTAGGCCAGGTAATCGGTACCAAGCAATCATAAATATAGCCACAAGCGCAAGACCAATAATCGCCGCCCTGACACCACTTGCAAGCGCCTCCGCCCCAAGAGTTGCACCAATTGTCTCTGTATTGACCAAAGAAATCGGCATTGGTAGAGCGCCATAGTTGAGATCGCGCACCACCTGTTTGGCTGCATCGATAGTAAAGTCGCCAGTGATGATGGCTTCACCACCTGTTATTTCTTCTCTGATAAATGG
>CAZLFM010000024.1:8119-9321 GCA_964558845.1 uncultured Candidatus Saccharibacteria bacterium | reverse complement strand
AACAATTTTTAACATTTTTGGGATAGAGAAACCAAAATCCATGACAGGCACAAATCTTATAAAATTAGCTTTTCCACAAAGAAATCAAATCCAAAAATTAAGTTTGACTCTGCCCCTTTTCTTGATATCATACTCCCCGGCACTGTAGTTCTTTGTGTCTAAATTTTTCCTTTGAGGGGGAAACTTGAGAGATCTAATCGAGAAAATCGCCAATAGGAATGAGCGAATCCTCTTGGCGATCAACGGCTTGCCACTCTGTGGTAAGTCAACGCTCGCGGATGGAATTGCATCGGTTATCGGTGGGGCCCGCATCACCACATCAGCGGCCCTGAGGGCGCTCAACAACCCTATGGTCACCTACCAAGTTGACAACGCAATTCTGGTCGAAGACACTATCGTGTATCATGCTCTGACAGAAGAGTTGAAAACAAAAAACGACTCTTTCGTCATCATCGATGGCTGCTTCCGGAGGGAAGGCCAAACACGATCGATTATCGGAAAGGCATACGATCTGGGATTTAAGATCATAGCAATGGATGTGTGGGTCTCATACCCCACTATCCGTGAAAGGTTCGTTAATCGGAGAAGGGCAGATGACACCCTTCAGAAAGTGACGAATCGAATTCGGGAGTACCAAGAAAATCAATCCAGGATCTCCTGGGCTCTCACGGAGCTGACCCGCTATCAATTGCCCATCAACGGAGATAACCAGAAAGAAGTGGTTTTACAGGACGCACTTCAAAATTTGGGGGTATGCCTCCAAGACCACTTTGATCCCATCTGCGTCTTCTCCAGACGCTAACCCACAACCAACGGCCCCTGCGGCACAAATCACGTGATGCGCTTCGGGGGCTTTCCTTTTGTTAAATTAGACTTGTGTGATACCATAGTGAATACAAAGGTTGGCCTTTGTATTTTTATTTGTAAAAATTATCCCTAAATCATATGACCAAAAAAACCAAAATCGTCTGCACCATCGGCCCAGCGACCGAGTCACAAGAAATGCTCGAAAAATTGCTTGAAGCCGGCATGAATGTGATGCGACTCAACTTCAGTCATGGCGATTTTGCCGAACATCAAAACAAGGTAGACAATTTGCACAAAGCGACAGAGGCGACCGGTATCCCTTGCGCCATCATGCAAGACCTGTCTGGCCCAAAATTCCGCCTCGGAGACTTTTATCAAGAAAGGGTAGAGCTTGT
>CAZLFM010000024.1:0-8019 GCA_964558845.1 uncultured Candidatus Saccharibacteria bacterium | reverse complement strand
GACAAAGATAAAGCTGATATCGAATTCGGTATAAAAAATGATGTCGATATCTTCGCCTTTTCTTTCGTGCGCAAGCCAAGCGATGTAGTAGAACTTAGAAATATTTTGGATGGGCACGGCTCCAAGGCCAAGATAATGGCCAAGATTGAAACAATCGAAGCAGTCAAAGACTTTGATGAAATATTGCCACTCGTCGATATGGTGATGGTGGCAAGAGGCGATTTGGCCATAGAAATACCAGCCGAAAAGGTGCCCTTTGCCCAAAAAATGATGATTCAAAAATGCAACGCTGAGGGTAAGCCTGTTATCACCGCCACCCAAATGCTCGAGAGTATGATTAAGAGCCCTGTGCCAACAAGAGCTGAGGTGTCTGATGTGGCCAATGCCATCCTCGACGGCACCGACGCAGTTATGCTTTCAGAAGAGACAACTCTTGGTGAATACCCAATAGAAGCAGTCAAAGTAATGGCCAGAGTATCCAGAGAAATAGAAGGAAATTATCCAGAAAGACCAATCGTCCATAGTCCAAAAAATGGCAAGACCGAAGTCACCGATTCAATCACCGGTTCGGTCGTCAAAACCGCTCACGATGTGAAGGCCAAAGCGATTATTGCCCTGACTCACACCGGCTTTACCGCCAGAATGCTCTCTCGCCACAAGCCAAGAGTGCCGGTATTTGTGCTAACTACTAGCGAAAAGACTCGCAACCAAATGTGCGTCTCCTTTGGTTGTGTGCCGATACTTACCGATGATTGGAAGAGCTATACCGAAGCCATCGATATAGTGCGAGATATATGTATTGAAAAAGGCATTGCCAAAAAAGGCGAGCACGTCGTCCTTGTCTCTGGTGCTCACTCCCAAAAGCACGAGGTCAAAGAGACCAATATGCTTTTGGTCGAAACTATATAACTCGACACAAATACACGAATTGAACGAATGACACGAATATAGAATTAAGGCACTCGGTTTTTAATTTCACCTTTAGCAAAAGCTAAAATATTTTCGATTGTTGTATCCAAAATTCTTTGGACTGCTTCGTTCGTGTTGAAAGCAATATGCGGAGTCACGATAACTCGCGGATGGTTGATGAGGTAGTTGTTGGCCAAAACATTTTTTAGTTCTTCTATTTTTGGATGTGGGTTGTCTAGAAGTTTTGCTTCGTCGCCCATATCGCCTTCCTCTTCCAAAACATCGAGTCCAGCACCGGCGATTATACCTTCTTCAAGCGCCTTGATTAGGCTACTCGTTTCTACCAAACCACCCCGAGCTGTATTGATGAGTATGGCTCCACGTTTGATGTGGTAGATACTTTGTATGTTTATCATATGCTTAGTATGTTCATTGTATGGAGCGTGCAGAGTAATTATGTCAGCAGCAGAAAGAAGTTCTTCAAAACTAACATATCTAAAACCCAAATCTGTATCAGCATTTTGTTTTGGAAATGGATCGTAAGCCAAAACATTCATATCAAACCCTTTGGCGATTTGTATGGCATTCAAGCCTATGCGCCCCGTGCCAACCACGCCAATAGTTTTGCCCGACAAGTCAAAGCCTCGGAGCGAGCCTTGAACAAAAGAGCCGGTCTCGGTCACTTGGCTATGCGCCTCTGGGATTTTGCGCGAGAGAGCGAGCAGTAGAGCAAAGGCAAATTCGGCCACTGTGTTCTCGCCATAGGAGGGGACATAGACCACCTCGATACCCCTACTGCGCGCCAGTGGAATATCGACATAATCAAAACCAGTCGAACGCGCGGCAATCAGCTTGAGACTTGGCAATTTATTCATCTCCGCTTCTTTGCACTGGTGCGACACGAAGACCGAAAGTATCTGCACCTGGCCCAACTCCTCGCTTGAAATATCATTCAAACTCTTGGCAAACCCAACCTCCAAGCCTCCCGCCTCATCGGCGGGTAAATAAGCTCTAAGCTTGTTTTCTACATAACCCTTCTCCCAATCCTCTTTGTGTAAAAATAATATTTTCATACTCTAAATTATACCCCCATTCTTACCCAACCGCACCCACCCCTGTGATATACAGAATTGCGCGACCGCGCAAAAGTGTATAAATTTACAATTTAAAATTTTCTTTTAACCAACCATCGTTTTCTATTGACTCCACAACCATATAAACAACATCTTCTTTCAATTCGAGATATTGCTTTACCAAATCAATTATATCCTGACATTTATAAGGATAGACCCAAACGCTATTCTGCAGACAAACAAAACCGAAAGATCTCAACATTCTCCGTAAATGATCCCTGGTTTTCTTTCTTTGTTCTGAAATATCAAAGATTACCACTCTGTATTTTTTGTCCCATTTTCTAGATTTGTCCTGCACCAATCCCTCAAGTTGATACTTCAATAAAAAATGTTTACCTTTGTCGGTCAAAGCCAAATACTTTTTGGTGTTATCCTCTTTGATTTCAATCAGCCCCCTGCTCAACAATCTTTTTACTCCTTGATTGACTTCAAAAAGTTTGAGCTTAGATTTCTTCAGTAGGGGAGTATATTTCAAAAGTTGCACAGCGTTACCCATAGACGCAGCAATAAAAACAAAACCAAGCCCACCCAAAAGTATTAACAAGGTTTTACTGGCAGACAATACTTTTTCTTTAGTTTCTTTTTGCATATTTTCTTACTCCTCTCTCTTATCTCTTCTTAATTATCCATAATTATACAGAATTGCGCGACCGCGCAAAAGTGTATAAATTAAAAACTTTCGGTTAAGGAATGGACGAGAAAAAAGAGGAGAATTGAAAGCCATTGCATTTTTTTGAATATGGTGCATAATATGACAAGAGGTAACCCATGAAAAAATGGCGAGTGAAAGAATGGCCAGAATCAGAGTACCCAGTGAATCGGATACTCGACTTTGTAAACCGAAACGGACTACAACCGGGAGAGTGGCAGATGCTTCGTCTCCCAAATCCATTCAATGACCAGATGATGGTCGTGTTTTTCTATTTCGCAGAAACTTCTCTGTGAGAAATCCCCAGCAAGACCGGGGGTTTCTTTTTTTATATACTTTGTTTGGCTTCTTCTTCGGCGATGGCAGAGAGCATTGGGATAACCGAGTCGGGGTTGAGAGAGACTGATTCGATGCCTTCGCGGATGAGAAAGCGCAAGAAGTCTGGGTAGTCGGACGGAGCTTGACCGCAGAAGCCGATGTATTTGCCCCGCTCGCGGCACTTTTGGATAGCCATCGAGACGAGAGTTTTGACCGCCGGATCGTTTTCGTTGGATATATGAGCCACAATGCCAGAGTCGCGATCGAGCCCAAGAGTAAGTTGAGCCAGGTCGTTGCTACCGATTGAAAAGCCATCGAAAATATCGAGAAATTCATCAGCTCGCAAGACATTGGTTGGAATTTCACACATCACATAAACCTTGAAGCCGTCCCCGTCCGCCATGGCTTCGCCAGAGGCGTGCCGGGCGGGTACGCCTTTTTCCAAACCTTCTTCTTTCAAAATATCTAAAACTTTTTGACCTTCTTCTGGCGTGCGGCAGAAAGGAATCAGAGCCACAATATTTTTTAGGCCAAATTCCTCGCGAACTTTTTTCATTGCTTTGACCTCTAATTTGAAAGCATCTCTAAACTTGGGGTCGTGATAACGCGAAGCGCCGCGCCAACCAAGCATTGGATTTTCTTCGCTCGGCTCGTATTCGGCTCCACCCAGCAAGGTGGCATATTCGTTGGTTTTGAAGTCAGAGAAGCGCACCACCACATCGTTTGGCCAAAAAGCCGAGCCAATTTGTCCGATGCCTTCGGCCAATTTGTCTATATAAAATTGCAATTTATCTTCGTACCCACAGGTCACCAGTTCAATTTTTTCTTTGAGGGCTTTGGATTTTATTTTGTCGAAGTTGAGCAAAGCATTTGGGTGCACCCTAATACCAGAAGCAATGATAAATTCTTCGCGTGCAAGCCCCACACCCTTGTTGGGAATAAACGAATACATAAAAGCTGACTCGGGCGAACCGATATTCATACAAACTTTGGTCCGAGTTTCTGGAACTTTGGAAACATCATGTGTTTTCTCTTGCCATTCAAGTTTGCCTTCAAAGACATTGCCAGCTGTGCCACTTGATGTGTCGACCGTAACAACTTGTCCGGTTTTGAGAATAGAGAGAGCGTTGCCCGTGCCAATTACAGCCGGAATACCGAGCTCGCGACTAACAATTGCCGCGTGGCTGGTTCGGCCACCCTTTTCGGTAATAATAGCCGAGGCCTTTTTCATTATCGGTTCCCAATCGGGGTCGGTGATTTCGGTTATCAAAATTTCACCCTCCTCAAATTCGTCTAGCTTTTTTACATCGGTAATTATTCTGGCCTTGCCTGAAGCGATTTTGGTGCCAACCGCGATACCAGTCACTATCGGTTTGTCGTGAGTCGCCAAAGAATATTCGGTGATAGAAAGATGATCTTTTTCGGATTGAACAGTTTCTGGACGAGCTTGCACAATAAAGAGTTCGCCCGTGGTGCCATCTTTGGCCCATTCGGTATCCATCGGCGTCAGTTTGCCCGCCTTTTCGGAATAGTGATCCTCGATCATCATACCCCAACGTGCTAAGGTCAAAATTTCTTCGTTGGTCAAAACAAAACTCTCCCTTTCTTCTTTTGAATTTTTGACTTCCTTGATGGCTTTGGTCGCAGAGAGAGCATTCTTGCCACTTGCAACATAAATCATCTTGCTCTCCTTGGAACCCAAGCTCTTTTTTATTATAGGCGAAAAGTTTTGGAGCAAAGTCGGCTTGAATACCAAATATGAATCGGGAGTGACTTTGCCTTGCACTACCATCTCTCCAAGCCCCCACGAAGCATCAATTTCGACAACATTTTTGAAACCACTCTCGGTGTCTAGGGTAAACATCACACCCGAAGAGCCCACATCAGAACGAACCATCTTTTGGACCCCGACCGAAAGAGCGATGTCGAAATGATTGAAGCCTTTGTCGACTCGGTAAGAGATGGCCCGATCGTTCCAAAGTGAAGCAAAGGCCGCTTTGGTCGCTTCGATTACGTTTTCTTCTCCGACCACGTTCAAGTAGGTCTCGTGCTCGCCCGCAAAGGACGCGCCAGGCAAATCTTCGGCGGTCGCACTCGACCTCACGGCTGTATCAGCTTCTTGCATCTGGTAGCAGTTTGAAAGATTTTTGTAAGCTTCGCCGATTTCTTTTTTTAGTTCTTCTGGAATTTTGGATTTTATAATCTTTTCTCTGATTGCTTTGCCAACTGATTGCAATTGTTTGACATCTCCCGTATCAAGCCCCTCAAGAGTCTTCTCGATAAAAGAGGTCAAACCCTCTTTCTCGATAAAATAACGATAAGCATAAGCGGTTACGGCAAAGCCATTGGGCACACGAATACCTTTGGGCACCAAGGTGGTATACATTTCACCCAAACTAGCGTTCTTGCCACCGACCAAGCCGACATCACTAATTCCGATTTGGTCGAACCAGAGTATAAATTTTTTATCTTTATTTTCCATTTTGTAAACCTCACCCCCAACCCCTCTCCTATAAACAGGAGAGGGGAGAAAGAGTTATTTCATAATCATTATAACCAAGTCGGAGACATTTGACCCGAGCCGACCTGTGCATATCGCTCCTCCGCAAGCTCGCCAAAAATTATAACTGTCGCTCCGCGCCAAAAAATCTTGTACATCGAGCCGGAGTGTTTTTGATTTTTCGTAAAAATTTTTGTCGGCTATTGCTCCAGCGTGGTCGGTGTTGTCAAAGCCATCACTTGCACAAGAAATCAGCATGGTACCTTCGGAAATCGAGGGCAAAGCCGCGAGAACCAAATCCTGATTGCGACCACCAACGCCTCCGGGAGCAACCTTGACCACCGTCTCGCCGCCATAAAGAAGACAGGTCTTTGCCCCTAGACTTTGGCGAGCCAAATCTTGACCAACTCGCTTGGCTTCACCAGACAGAGTTTCGGTTACAATCGTGGTTTGATAGCCGAGCGTTTTGGCTTTTTCTTGCATTGCAATTAGTGCATTGTGATTCGAGACGACCAAAATATTATTAACTTTTTCAAAATATTTTGGATCTTTGGGCGTTTCGAGAAGCTCCTGACCCAACTCTATCGAATATTTTTCCAAAACTTTTTGCGCGTCTGCGACTGTCGTCTGGTCCAAAACTGTTGGACCCGAAGCTATCATAGAAATATCGTTGCCCAAAACATCCGAGAAAATAAAAGAGACGACTTGCGCGGGAAAAAGAATTTTGGCCAATCCGCCACCTTGAACTTCGGACAAATGCTTGCGCACAGTATTGAGCTCATAAATATCGGCGCCATTTTGCATCAACTCTTGGGTGATTTGGGTCAAATTTTGACAATTCATATCGTGTGGCAAACAAAGCAAAGCAGAACCACCCCCCGACACCAAAACCAAGACCAAATCGCGCTCGGTCAGCCCTTGCACCATTTGCAAAATTTCTCTGGTTGCGTTTTCGTTGGTCTCGGAAGGGAAGGGATGTGTGCCAACATAAGATTTTATCTTTTTCAAAGCGCCAGTTCGCACATCGAGTACGATACCATCAGTTAGTTTGTCGCCCAAAATTTCCTCAATCACAACAGCCCCATCAAGGGCGCATTTGCCGATACCAATAAAGAAAATCCTTTCGTAAGAACCCGTCTCGAGATTAATCATTTTTTGACGCAAAATATTGGCTGTATCGATAGCCTCCAAACCCGCCTCCAAAATACTGAGGCCAGCCTCTCTTAGCTCTTGGTTTTCGGCACAGAGCTCTGCCTTATTCTTGATAAAAGTCATTTGCCTCTATTTTACACCTATTTTCGAGCCAGTTTAGCCAAGGTGGGGAGAATTTTGACCCGATTTGCATTATTTTAATAGTTTGTTATTATTGTCTGGATGTTGAAAATAAGAATGCAAAGAGTCGGAAGGAAGCACGAGCCTGTTTTCAGGCTTGTTTTGACTGATAGTCGCAACTCAACCAAAAGCGGTAGGTTTTTGGAGATTTTGGGTTCTTATGATTCAAGACGAGCTGAAAAAGCCGAATTTAAGGCTGACCAGGTGCTTCATTGGGTTAAAAATGGCGCACAACTTAGCCCAACTGTTCACAACTTGCTTGTGACTAGAGGAGTTATTTCGGGCAAGAAAATCAGCGTATTACCAGCCCAGATTATTAAAGAAGCCCGCCTGCCAAAGCCTGAAGTCTTAGACAATGGCGGGCAGGCTAAAAATAAAAAAATGAGTGACGACACAAACAATGTAAACAATGAAGAGGTAGTAAAAAAGGAAGAAGAGGGTGCAGAAGTAGCGCCAGTTGAAGAAGTTGCAGCTGTAGAAGGTGGCGAAGTTGCCGAAGTAGCAGAAGCACCAGCAGAAGAAGTACAAGAATAGTGGTATAATAGTTCTATTATAAAATAAGGGTTAATAAAATGGAAAAGGATCAGGAATTTCTGGATTTCGTTATCAGAGGACTTGTAGATCATCCGGAGTCAGTCAAAATCAATCGAACTGTGGATGAAATGGGTGTGCTCTTGAGTCTTGATGTTCACCCAGACGATATGGGCAAAATCATCGGCCGAAGTGGCAACACCGCCAAAGCTATCCGCATCCTCTTGCGCGTAGTCGGTATGAAGAACAATGCCAGAGTCAACCTCAAAATCAACGAACCAGAAGGAGGCAGGCGCACTAGCGCACCGTCATCCGCTTCAAATAGCATTTCAATGGATGATGTGATTGAAGATCTTAAAATCTAGATAATAGATTTTAGTAAATAGACTTTAGACAAAACTGCAGACTTGCAGTTTTGTTGTTTTACTATAATCTATAAACTAATATCTAAAAACTACAATGACTTTCCACATCATTACACTTTTCCCAGAGTCGCTCGATTCGTATATAAACTCGTCAATCATCGGACGAGCTATTCGTGATAAAAAAATAAAAATAAAGTTTTATAACCCGCGCGATTTTACCAAAGACAAACACCGACGGGTGGACCAAAAGCCTTATGGTGGCGGACCAGGGATGGTGCTTGA
>CAZLFM010000023.1:3836-9705 GCA_964558845.1 uncultured Candidatus Saccharibacteria bacterium | reverse complement strand
GAAAAAATAGAAATCAATTTGTTCGAGAAAAACACCGTTGGCAGTAGAGGTGAGTTTTATGACAAAATGGGTAGCCTCAAAGATGTTGGCCAAAACCACATTTTGCAAATGCTGGCCTTGGTAACTATGGAAAAGCCAAAAAGTTTGGCGCCAAATGAGGTCAGAAAAGAGCGGGCCAAAGTCTTGCGCAAAGTGCGATTTGTAGAAAAATCTTTGAACATCAAGGCTCAATACCAAGGTTATTTGGCTGAAAAAAATATAAATAGAAATTCCAAGACAGAAACATTTTTTAGCGTGACGGCTGAAGTCGAAAGTGGCCGTTGGCGGGGTGTGCCAATAATCCTCTCGAGTGGCAAAGCTTTGGGGTTAGACAAGACCGAAATCAAAGTTTATTTCAAGGATCCTGACCCGAAATCTTTTTTGCCCGAGCAGTTTAGTCTGCAAGAGCACAACATTCTTACATTTAGAATTCAGCCCGACGAAGGTATATCGGTATTATTCTGGTTTAAGAGCCCGGGGTTTGAAAAGAGAATTGAACCCAAAAAACTTTCTTTCGATTATGCTGATTCAGACAATATTTTACCCGATGCTTACGAGAGAATTCTCTATGATTGTATTATTGGTGACCAGACACTCTTTCCGACTACGGGCGAAATCCTCAGTCAGTGGCGATTTATCGAGATGGCTCTGAGAGGACTCGAAAACCAGCCGATTCAAAAATATAAAATCGGGTCAATGCCAGCAGAGGTTATTGAGGGAACAATAAAAAGAAAAAGTTAGCCCAAAACTTCCTCCACAATTTTTTTGACCAAAGCGCCATCGGCTTCACCTTTTGTTTCTTTCATCACTGCGCCCATAAAGATACCCATCTTTTCTTTTGTAGCACCAAGTTCGGCTTTCTTTTGTTCGACGATTTTTCTAATTTGCTCCTCTGACATTTGAGCTGGTAAGAATTCTTCGAGGATCTGCATTTCGGCTTTTTCGTTTTCTGCCAAATCTTGGCGTCCACCCTTTTCGAATTGTTCGATTGAATCTTTGCGTTGCTTGACTAAGCGACGGATGACGGCGATTGCTTCTTCGTCGGGCAATTTGTCCTGAGGTTTTCGGCCCTTGGCGACTGATTCGTTGGTGAAGCTGGCGAGCATTCCACGCAAAGTAGTTAGCCGAACTTGGTCTTTGGCCCTCAGTGCCTCTTTGATTTGTTCTTGAATTTTGTCTTGCATATTTTTAGTTGAAAGTTCTTAAAGTTTTTAAAGTCTATCAAGAAAACCCCAAAAATTCAATCGTTTTACTTTACAAACTTTCAACTTTATAAACTTTACAAACTAGCTTATAATTCCCTTATGCAAATAATCTGGATAATACTTGGAATTTTGGGGGGCGCGGTAGTTAGCTACTTGCTTTTGAATAAAGATAAGAGGGGCTCAAAAGAGGGTGAGTCTTTCCTCTTGCTCCAACAACAGATGGCCGAGCTCGCCAGGTCACTCGACTCCAAAATGACCGAGTCGCGCCGGGATATGCAAGATGCTGTGCGGACTCAATTTTCGGAATCACAAAAGTTGCTCAAGGATATCAACGAGCAGATGAGCAAAAGCTTGGTAGATGTAGCCAAAGAGCAGACCAAAACCAACGAAGCCACGCGGCAGTTTATAACTATTGCTGAGAAGCTCGGTGACCTCGAAAAGACTTTGAAGCACCAAAAGCAGCGAGGTAATTGGGGCGAAGCTTCGCTCGAGCTCATTCTCTCCAACACTTTGGCTCCGGGTCAATACAAAATGCAGTATGAGTTCAAAAATAAAGAAACTGTGGACGCCGTAATCTTGACCAAAGAGGGCATTATTCCGATTGACGCCAAGTTTTCTCTAGACAATTACGATCGGGTGGTGCACGCAATGGACGACAATCAACGCGAGGAGCTTGAAAAGGAATTCAAAAATGATTTGAAAAAGAGAATAGACGAAACAGGTAAGTATGTTAGGCCCGAAGAGGGCACCTTGCCCTTCGCCTTTATGTATATACCGGCTGAAGCCATATATTATGACTTGCTGATTAATCAGGTTGGTTCGGTCAAGGTCAATACCAGAAATTTGATAGATTATGCTTATAACGAAAAGAAAGTTATCATAATTTCCCCTACCACTTTTATGGCTTATTTGCAGTCGGTGCTCTATGGCTTCAAGGCCTTCAAAATAGAAGAATCAGCCAAAGAAATAATCAAGAAAGTCGAAGATTTGGGCAAACACCTCAAATCTTATGATGATTTCCACAACAAACTCGGTAATGCCTTAGGTACGGTGGTCAACCACTACAATGCTTCCAACAAGGAGCTAAAAAAGATAGACAAAGATGTGCTTAAAATAGCAGGAGCTTCTCCGGAGTTAGCTTTACTCGAAGTAGATAAGCCTAAGCTGGACGATTAAAGCACGGGCTTGCATAGAATGTAAATATCCTGTAAAGTAATGCCTGTTATGCCAACAATCAAAAAACCAGTAAAAAAGGCTCCCGCTAAGGCCAAAAAGGCTCCGAAGGCAGTCAAAGAAACATCCAAGAAAGATGGCTCTTTTGCCATAATCGAAACTGGCGGAAAGCAGTACCGAGTCTCTGAAGGCGACACCCTAAAAATCGAAAAATTAAAGGCAGTTAAGGAAGGTGATAGCGTAACTTTCGACAAGGTTTTGCTTGTCGACAATGGCGCCGACACTGTGGATATTGGCACACCTTTTATATCCGGAGCCAAAGTTGTGGCTAGTGTGGTAGAAATCGGACGCAACAAGAAAGTCATCGTTATCAAATACAAACAAAAGTCTCGCTATTTCAAAAAGAACGGTCACAAGCAACCTTTTATGAAAGTTTTGATAGAAAAAATAGGGTAACTTCTTTACTAATCCCCCTTGGTCCCCCTTTACCTTAAAGGGGGAAACGAGCAACTCATTGTTGAATCTATGAATAATAAAAGGTAGTCACCTCCTCTTTAATGTAAAGAGGAGGAAGGGAGGAGATTAGTAAAGAAAGAAGTCTCTAAACTTGGCGAATATCGCCACTCCTACTACGAGATAAAACAAACCTAAGAAAACTAGGTGATTTTTTGATACAAATTTTAGAATAGAATTTTCGCCTAAGTGATTTTCGCGATAGTTCCAAACGGTAGTGTAAAGGAAAATTGGCCAAGTAACAGCCCAAGTAATCAGGCAGTAAATACACAAGGTCCCTAGATTAAACAAACTCTGATAAGCAAACCAGATTATAAAGACGACAGAGGCGAGCGACCCTAAGTTTACGAGCTGCCAGTAAAGTTTGTGGGCCCTACCTCCGGCAAAAAGCATTATACCCGTCGCGATGAGCATAGAAAACGAAATGAGGCCAAGGATAGGGTTGGGGAAGCCAAAGACCTCGCCTTGTTCTGAGAGTATGGCCGAGCCACAGCTGACGAATGGGCTGATGTTGCAAGGAATGTCGGCGGCTGGGTTTTTGATTAGCTCTATCGTATCAACCATCAGGAAAAACGAAGCAACAAGTCCAATAATTGAGCCAAATATAAGAATATATGGGTATAATTTTGTCATTTTGAAAATTTATTGAAAATTCTAAATTGAAAATTGAAAATTCTTAAGAACGATTTCTCAAAGCGTTCTTAAGTGTGTCTGGATCGGCATATTCTAGCTCAGTGCCCATTGATAGGCCTTTGCCGAGGTGAGACACCTTTATCTTATGTTTTTCTATGAGTGGACGCAATAGTCTCTCGATAAAACTTCCCGTATTCTCGCCCTCTGGATTCCAGTTCATAGCCAAAATTATTTCCGAAAGACCGGCCTTAATCTTTCTTTCTACAAATTCGGCAAGTTCTTGGCTTCGCACCTTTTTCTCCGGCTCCTTTTCGAGTATTGGCACTGTGCCACCGAGTACAAAATAGGTGCCGTGCCAGACGCCATTTTTCTCGAGTGATTCAAGATCAATGTCGCGCGGCACAATCATAAGAGAAGTTTGGTCGCGGGTGGTATCGCTACAAATATTGCAAAGAGTGACCGCGGCGTGTCTCTTTTCAAAAAATTTGTGACAATCGGCACACATCACCACTTCGTCTTTGAGGCTTTGCAAATTCCTGATTAATTCTTCAACACTGCCATTTTGGCGAGTAAGTAAATAATACACAAACCGCCGAGCCTGCCTCGGCCCAATACCTGGGAAATGGGTAAATATTTGAATGAGTTTGTCTATGCTGTTCACAACTATTTTTCGTTTTTTGTTTCGTGTAATTTTCGTATTTCAAAACTCGCGGAAGTCGGCTTCGGCGCCGGTAAACTGCGCGCGTTCGAGAGGTTGGAAGGTGGCTTTGCGTTCGTTGAAGTAGAGCTCAACTTTGCCGGTTGCACCGTTGCGGTGCTTCTCGATCAAAATTTCGGCGATGTTGGTGCGTTCGGCTTCTTCTTTGCCCTTGTCTTCGCGATGAATAAACATCACCACGTCGGCGTCTTGTTCGATTGAGCCCGAATCGCGCAGGTCAGAAAGTTTGGGCTTGCCACCGCGCTGTTCGACGGCACGCGAGAGCTGGGAGAGGGCGAGCACTGGCACGTCGAGCTCGCGCGCCAAGTTCTTGAGCGAACGCGAAATTTCGGTAACTTGTTGGACCATATTGTCGCTGTTGCGGGTTTGGGTCGGCATCATCAGTTGCAAGTAGTCGACGACGATTAACCCCAAACCTTTTTCGTTTTTTAGCCTACGAGCCACAGCGCGCATTTTGAGAATGTTGTTGCCTGGTTGGTCATCGATAAAGATTGGGGCTTTGGCCAAAGTGTTCATCGAATCTTGCAGAGCGGTCCAAATACCCTCATCGGATTTGCTGAGGCGTCCGGTGCGCAAGGCCCAAGCATCGACATTGGATTGGGCAGCGAGCATACGATCAACGAGTTGTTGGGCGCTCATTTCGAGCGAGAAGATGCCGACTGGGATATTGTTTTGGACTGCAGTCTGGCGAGCGATGTCGAGCGCGAGCGAAGTTTTACCGACTGAAGGTCGAGCGGCCAGAATGATGAGGTCGGACTTTTGCAAACCCGAAAGTTTGTCGTCGAGTGCTTGAAAACCGGTCGGCACTCCGCGCAAGCCACTGCCCGAGTGATGTAGTTTATCGAGCCTCTCCCAAGCTTCATCGAGCTCATCTTTGAGGGCACTAAAGGTGTGGATGCTCGCAATATTGGTCACGTCATAAATCTTCTTTTGAGCTTGGTCGATGATTTGCTCGATTTCTTCTGCTTCGTCGTAGCCGAGTGCCGATATAAAGTCAGCGGCACCTATGAGGTTGCGGGCAATATGTTTTTTTTGGACGATGTGAGCATAAAAAACCGCGTTGGCCGAAGAGGGCACGGCGTTGACCAAATCAGCGAGATAGCTGGAGCCGCCGATTTCTTCGAGCAAGTTTTTTTCTTTCAGACGAGCCGAGATTGTGAGCAAGTCGGTCGGATTGCGTTTTTGGAAAAGCTCGAGCATGGTCTCAAAAATCAATCGATGCTTTTCACTATAAAAAGATTGTGGATAGACTATGTCGGCTACCTCGAACATAACTTCGGGCCGAAGCATAATCGACCCCAGCAAAGCCTTTTCGGCTTCGCTGTTGTGTGGGGGAATACGTAGGCTGGTTTTCTTTTGATCCATTAGTCCACATCATACCCCAATAACCATTTCCCACAAATTCAAAAAATGCACAAAGTGTGATAAATTAGTGGATAACTACTATGCCCTCCATATATACACATCAATCTTCAAACGTTTTCAAGACATACTTGCTGATGGCCTTGTTTTTGGGCTTGATTGGGGCGATTGGTTACTACTTTTCTTATTATTACCAAAATCCGAGTCTTTTTTATTTTGCGATTAT
>CAZLFM010000023.1:1992-3826 GCA_964558845.1 uncultured Candidatus Saccharibacteria bacterium | reverse complement strand
TAGTTTGGTCATGAATTTTACTAGCTATTGGTATTCAGACAAAATTGCTCTAGCTGTGTCTAAGGCTCGGCCAGCTACCCGTGAAGAATTTTTTGACCTCTACACTCTGACCGAAAATTTATCGATTACTGCTGGGCTGCCGATGCCCAAAATCTATGTTATCGACGATCCGGCGCCCAATGCTTTTGCGACCGGACGAGACCAAAATCACGCCGTGGTGGCGGTGACTACAGGACTGCTCGCAAGGCTCGAGCGCAGCGAGCTTGAGGGCGTGATTGCGCACGAGCTTTCGCATATCGGCAATAGGGACATTTTGCTTATGAGTGTCGTCGTGGTGCTGGTCGGAATGGTCGCCATTCTTTCAGATGTATTTTCGCGCAGTATGTTTTGGGGTGGTGGTCGCAAAAACGAAAATCGAAGCGGGGGAATCTTGGTTATAATTGGTTTGCTACTTGTAATTCTCTCACCAATCATCGCAACTCTAATCAAGCTGGCTATATCGCGCAAACGCGAATTTTTGGCCGATGCTTCTGGTGTTTTGTTGACCCGCTATCCTGAGGGGCTTGCAAGCGCGCTCGAGAAGATTTCTACCTACAAAGAGCCAATGAAGTCGGTGAGCGGTGCGACGGCCCACCTTTTTATTTCAAATCCGTTTGGTGGCAAATCAATCAGTAGTTTGTTCTCTACCCATCCACCCGTGGAAAAGCGTGTCGCCATTTTGCGTGGAATGAGCTAAAATATTATAAATGAAAATTCGCCGTGCGCATTTGTATTCTACTTTGTTTGTTTTTTCTTTTGGCCTGATTTTTGGTGCCATATTGTTTTTTGAATCAAATGGGCCACAATCCGCTATATCAAGAACACCTCTTTACACAGCTCAATATTCCGACCAAAACATTACCGAAAATGCCAAAGTGCAAAATCCGCAATTCAAACGAGTAGCCTTTGCTAGTTCGCCCAAGCAGATGCCTTTTTATCCTGACAATGTGGCAACCATATTTAGAGCTTTTGATTTGATTTTTACCAGAGAAGAGCAAGACAACTTTGAAGAACACGGCACTTGGGTTTGGACCCCGATTCTTCAAATGACGCCAGAATATATGAGCCAAATAATCAGTGGGGCCAAAAAGGAACAGGTAAATGTAATCTACCTTTCGATCGACTCATACCTCGATATTTTTGTGATGCCAGATGGTCAAGAAAAAATCGAAGCTGAGAAAAAATTTGTGGACAAACTGCAAACCTTTATTTGGCTTGCGCATCAAGAAAATATACTAGTCGATGCCGAAGCCGGCTGGCGCAATTGGGCCGAAAGCGGGCACACCTACAAACCATTTGCCATAGCTCAGTTTGTCAAAAAGTTTAATCTGGAACAGCCCTTAAAATTTCGCGGTTTTCAATACGATGTCGAACCTTATCTGCTCGAAGAATACAAATCGAGCGAAGAGGGTCAAAAATTGGTCCTGGCGAATTTTATCAAGTTGATTGATGACACGGTTTATAATTTAGAAAATAGCGACCTCAAATTTTCTGTCGTGGTGCCGGACTTTTATGACAAAAAAGACGAACTGACTCCGAGCTTCGAATACAAAGGCAAAAAAGATTTTGCTTTCAAACATTTACTGCGCATTCTGGAGGCGAGAAAGGGCAGTGCGATTATAATTATGTCTTATCGCAATTTTGCCGAAGGCAGGGACGGCTCGATCGATATCTCCAAAAACGAAATGCGCACCGCGCGCGCCGGGCGCTACAGCACCGATATCATCCTGGCTCAAGAGACTGGCTATGTGCCCGAGCCCTATGTCACCTTTCACAATACTTCCAAAGACTACTT
>CAZLFM010000023.1:0-1892 GCA_964558845.1 uncultured Candidatus Saccharibacteria bacterium | reverse complement strand
AGTTTTTTATCCGGCAAGCCCCATTGCCAGCGAGGCTTTTCGCCTTTTAGGTAGCAGACTGTGAGAAGGAGAATGATTGAGATAGCGACCTTGATTGCAAAATAGGTGGCTTGGCTTTCGCTCGGTTCTGCGACTTTGCCAAGCTCGATGCCATTCCAAACAACAAAGGCCACAAAAGCCAAAATCACCACGACCCCTTGCCACCTGACCGGTGTCCAGCCCCAGCCATAAATCTTCCTCTTAAACCAATACCCCTCGGGGTTATCTTTTATGTATTCCTTGTATCTTTTTATACAGTTCATGTTTAAAATATTATACAACACTTTTGCGACATACAATGGTGACCATTGTTACTAATAAGTGGCGTTTTATTGACGAATCAATCCAAAAGGGATACTTTGTATGTAAGCTAGGTTCCTTGAGGAATGGATAGTGAGGTAGGACTCGGATAACCTCCGGCTGGTCCAAGGTAAACTATCTTCACTTGCCCCAACGTAAAAGTGGGCAGGACTTTCTCTAGGTTGCAAATCTGGCATGTGCCGCCACGTTCAATCGTAGCGGCTTTGTTTTTAGGTTAGTTATGGAAATATGGTCGGGAGATTTAAAGATTACTTTTGTGGATTGATGGACAGGTTGTAAAATTGGGCCACACTTTTGTGGCATACAATGGTGCCCATTGTTATTTGATATTGGAAATTTGGTAAACAGAAACCGCCCGCCGAGACGAGTGGTCTCTGGCGGGCGGGTGTGTAGCTGTTCTACTTTTCTTTCTCCCACACCGTGCCGGTGGAATTCGGCGGAACACCCTTTCTGCGCCAGGTGATGACATCCTGAACACCCATGGTGCGGGCTTGCTTCATGCTCTTCTGGGTTCCTTCCTCGAACTCGTCGAGAGGGAGCACTCCCGTTACGATTCGGCGCAATTCATTCGGGGTCCCGTACACGCTGACGATGAGATTGCATCCCATGGAGTCGACGTGTTCGCTGCGGAAGTTGTAGGGTTCTCCGATCCAGAACCGAAGTTGTTGCTGGTTGCCCTCGTTGAGCTCTTTCCGGTTGTCCTGTGTGAGTGTTACCAGGACACAGGCCGTGGGGAATGTCTGGAACCAGTATTGCAGGATACCCAGAAGCATTTCGCCGGGAAGAGAGCAGTCGAGCGCCCGATTGAAGGCCTTAACTACGGACTTTTCGGGTGCGTTGCGGTTGTCGGTCGAGTGTTCGGGATTCGGTTCCCATCGTTCCCAAGATATGATCATATTGATCTCCTTTTTTTGCCTGTGAAGGCGAGAATTTGAAGCATTATTGCAACGAACGATTACTCCAACAGTATAGCATATTACAAGTATCTTGTCAATATAAAAGAGTTTTAGAAAGCAAAATCTAGAGTAATGACATACAATGGTTCCTGTTGTTACCTACTCGCTTTCTCCCACACATTGCGGAGGAGACAGGATTCGAACCTGCGATACCTTGCGGTATACCCGCTTTCTCCTGTAGATAGCGGAGACGGCGAGATTTGAACTCGCGAGACCTTTCGGCCTACTCGCTTTCCAAGCGAGCGCACTAGACCACTATGCGACGTCTCCGCTTTCTACAGGACTGCGATTTGTACTCAATCATTTCATTCTTGAACAAATCGGGAGCAATCTCACGCATTCGACCGCTCTGCCACTCCTCCGCAATATGAGGGATTGCAATTTACATACAATCGCTTTGCTCTTGTGTAAATTGGTAACAATCTCACGCACTAGACCGCTATGCGAACCCTCCAATAAATAGATTGGGCTTATAATACCCCCAAAGAGCGCTTGATACAAATTTGGTACACTTAAAGTCTGAATAATAAAAACACAAAGGGTTATGTCAAAATCTATTACGGGATGGTAAGATAC
>CAZLFM010000022.1:4920-9840 GCA_964558845.1 uncultured Candidatus Saccharibacteria bacterium | reverse complement strand
GGCTTCAAGAGATTGGGTTTAGAACTCCTAATGGAAAGAAAATATGGTTAAGCAATGTCTATAAAATATTCAATACTCCCTTCTATTACGGAGAATTTGAGTATCCTCTAAAGAGCGGCACTTGGTACAAAGGAGTTCATGAGCCCATAATCACCAAAGAACTATATATGGAAGCCAAGAAGGTGTTGACCGATGAAGCGGGTTTGAAATATGAGAACAAAGAATTTGTCTTCACCAAGCTCTTCAAATGTGGTAAGTGTGGGTCTGGAATAACGGCGGATGAGAAGTTTAAAAAGCTGAAAGATGGGACAGTGAATAAATACATATACTATGGGTGTACTAGGAGTAGAAATATCAATTGCAAAAATGGATACTTAAGGGAGGAAGAATTGATACTGCAACTCTTGAATATAATAGACCAAGTGAATATAGATGAACTAGGGCTTAGAAGCAGGCTTAGGGATGAGGCGGAGAGAGTGAATAAATTCCAGAGCATTATCGGTGGCAAGGAGCAAAAGATTGAAGTAATGGATGTAGATATGAAAAATTATGCCAAATATATTCTGAAGGAAGGGAGCATGTTTGAGAAGAGAGAACTACTATCGCATCTGAAAGATAAACTAGTTATAAGAGAAAAAGTGGTGGTGTTAGCATAAAAAACACAAAGAAAAAACATCCGCAAAAAACAGATGATTTTTCTTTGACTCACGACAGGTCTTGGTCCAGAAATTAATTAGACCTTCTCTGACCCATCTTGGTCACTCGATAATTCCGATCAAAGCTGCCGGGCTTGGGATCGAACCAAGATTCACGCTTTCAGAGAGCGTTTGCCTACCATTAGCAGACCCGGCAATACAACTCCAAAATACCCTAAAATGACAATAATTTCAATGATAATCAGTTCAGGAAACAGGAGTGATCAAAATCAAACCTTGCAAATTTGGATTGGTATGATATAATAATAGATAGAGAGGAACCCGTCTATGTCTAAGGATTCCAGGTCGGGTGGTAAATTCACAAATAACCACACGACATTGGTGCCCGCTGCCGCCATCGTGTGTGATATTGCGAATAAATGTCCTAGCGTGACCAAAATCACGCCTGGTTTTATTAAGGCCGGCATTAAGTCGGCCAACGGACAACGGCGAGTTAAAATCACGGAGAAGAATGGTGCGATTCTTCTTTCCGTGCGAGACAATGCATCGCACCAAGAGGTGTACGTCTACGCGGATGACGCGCAGACGGCAAAACTAACCATCGCCCGCGGAGCCCGCAACCACAAGCTCAATATCGCTTTCGGGGATAAAGATAAATAATCCCCGCGCCCGCCTCCGAATCGGAAACCTCCGATTGCGGTCGGCGGGTTTTCGTTTATTAAAAAATATATTCGATACACAGGTTGAGCCGGTGTATTATTTGGCCTTCTTTTTGCGGGTGATGGCGGAGGCGATGAATTCGGAGAAGAGTGGGTGGGGAGAAAGAGGGCGAGCCAAAAATTCTGGGTGGAATTGGGTGCCAAGGAAGAATGGATGCAAAGACTTGGGCAATTCAGCAATCTCCATCAGTTTGCCATCGGGCGAAATACCCGAAAATACAAGGCCCGCCTTTTCTATAGCCTCGATAAACTCCGGATTGACTTCGTAGCGATGGCGATGACGCTCGCGCACCACTTCTTGTTTGTAAGCATTGCGTGCAATGGTGCCCTGCTTGAGGAGCGCTGGGTAGGAGCCAAGACGCATCGTGCCCCCCATCTCGCCTTTGGCAATGAGCTTCTTTTGTTCGGGCATAATGTCGATGATTAGGTGTTTGGATTTTGGATTGATTTCGGCTGTGTGCGCATCTTTCCAACCCAAAACATTGCGTGCATACTCGACAACCATTAGTTGCATACCGTAGCAAAGTCCGAAGTATGGAATCTTATTTTGCCGACAATACTCTATGGCTTTGATTTTGCCTTCTACCCCCGTTTCGCCGAAGCCGCCGGGCACCAAGACCCCATCGTATTTTTTGAGCTCAGAAAGTTTGGCTGGATTTCTTTCGTATTCTTTGGCGTTCAGCCAATCGATGACTGGCTTTTTGTTTTTATGAATAGCCGAAATCTTGAGCGCCTCGATAACCGAAATGTAGGCGTCGGAGAGCACGAAGTCGCCCGTATCGAAATATTTGCCCACAATAGCAATCCGCACTTCGTGTTTGACCGATTTGGCCTTCTGGACAAACTCGCGCCACTCAACCAAATCTTTTTTCCTCGGACGAAGATTGAAGTGTTTCAAAATCCTATCCGAAAGTCCGTCGTCTTCAAAATTGATTGGCACTTGATAAATCGAATCGATATCGGGAGCAGAGATGACGTTTTCGGCTGGAATACCCGAGGCCATCGCCACCTTTTCTTTGCGCTTTTTGTCGAGCGGGTATTCACTGCGAGCAATAATCATATCGGCATTTACACCATACGAAGAAAGTTGGCGCACTGCATTTTGGGTCGGCTTGGTCTTCATCTCCCCTATCTTGTTCGGCACTGGAAAATAACTGACCAACACAAAAAGCACGTCTTTCTGATGTTGCATTTTGAGCATTCGCGCAGCTTCGATAAAAATCGCGTTTTGATATTCACCGACCGTGCCGCCGATTTCCATAATGGTAATTTCCGAGCCACTCTTTTCTATCGAACGCTTGATACGACGCAAAATTTCTTCGGTAATGTGGAAAACTGGCTCGACGCATTTGCCCTTGTAGCCAAGCGCGCGCTCCTTGTCGATGACATATTTGAAGACCATACCATTGGTCATATAGTTGTCGCCGGGCACGCTTTGGTTGAGAAAGCGCTCATAATTGCCCATATCTTGGTCAGTCTCGAGCCCCGAATCGAGCACGAAGACTTCGCCGTGCTCGGTTGGATTCATGGTGCCAGCATCGACGTTGAGATAAGGGTCGGCTTTGATCGAAGAGACCTTAAAACCCTTGGACTGGAGAATGGTGCCAATAGAGGCTGAGGTGATGCCTTTGCCTACGCCAGACATAACTCCGCCTATCACAAATATGTATTTGTGTTTGCTTTTCTTCACTTTGACTCCGTGATTATAACTTCAAATACCTTCTGACCGCAAGCAGGCTCGAAATGGCTCCAATACCCACCCCAGCACCAATCACAATAAAGGCAATTTGGAAAAAGTTTTGGATGTAGTAAGTAAAGACATTGAGACCGATGAAGAAATTTTGGGTCACCCCGCCGAGCCAATATAGAATAGGAAAGAAGACTATGGTGGTGATGAGCCCCGAAGCAAAGCCAACCAAAACGCCAGTTACCACAAACGGACCTTTGATGTAATTTTTGGAAGCGCCGACGAGTTGCATCACACTGATTTCTTCTCGCGAAATATAAATCGCGAGCCGAATGGTATTGAAGGTGATGATGATAGAAACGACGACCAAAGCGAGTGAGACAGCAAGCCCCAGCCGATCGGCCGAATCGATAATGCGCGAAAGCTTTTCGATCGCGGTTTTGTTTTCAAAATAATTTATGGTGTCAATCAACTGGCCACCTCCGCTTGCAAGAATATTTTCTTCGTTCAAGAAGTTTGCCAGCGACTCATATTGCGAAGGCTCTTTGGCTTTGATGTTGAGCACGGCGCCAAGTGGGTTATCACCAAGCTCGTCAAGCGCTTGCAGGGTGATTGCGTCATTCGCGTGTCTTGCTTTGAACCTTTCAAGAGCTTCTTCTCTGCTTACATACTCCACCTTTAACACTTCAGGCATCGATTCGATACGGGTTTTGAGAGAAAGTATGTCTGGCTCTGTGGCCGAAGTAACGAAGTATACGTTGACATCGACTTTATCGCGCAATTCTTGCAAGGTCGTATTTAGAATCGCTCCAAGGAAAATCACTCCACCGACAACCGAGAGAGTCACCATCATGACCAAAATCGAAGCAAGCGAAACGTAGCCACTGCGCCAGAAGTTGAAGAACCCCGATTTCATAACCCGCCTTAGTTTTATTTTGAACGAAGAAGTTTCCATAATTGTTATGATAAATCAGAAATTATAAATTCGAAATCCGAAACAAATTCTAATTTTTTAATTTTTAAAATTTTAAACATTTGAATTTTGATATTGTTTAGTATTTAGGATTTCGAGCTTCGGATTTGCTACAGAATGTAGCGTCCGGTCGGGTCGTCTCTTATAATTTTGCCATTTTGCATCGTGATTACCCTTCGGCCAATCGAATCAATCACACCTTTGTTGTGGGTCGTGAGCACTACCGTCGTGCCAAGGTCGTTGATGCGCTTCAAAATCTCGACGATGTCGTAAGTGTTGGCCGGGTCTAAGTTGCCAGTCGGCTCATCGGCAATAATGATGTCGGGCTGATTGACAATCGCGCGCGCGATAGCAACTCTCTGCTTTTCGCCACCCGAAAGTTCGTTAGGGAAATTCCAAATTTTTGACCCAAGGTCTACCAGCTCAAGCACATGAGGCACGTCGGACTCAATCTCTTCATCGCTCCGGCCAGCCGCCTCCATGGCAAAGGCGATGTTTTCGAAAACATTTTTTTGAGGCAAGAGGCGAAAATCCTGAAAAACCACTCCGATTTTGCGACGCACAAAGTTGATATCTTCGTCATGCAGAGCGTGTATATCGGTGCCCTGCAAGAAGACTTTGCCCTCGGTTGGCTTGTCTTCGGCTAGGAGCATTTTGAGCAAAGTAGTCTTGCCTGCGCCCGACGGCCCCACAATCGAAACAAATTCTTTGGGATCGATGACAAAGGAAACACCATCGAGGGCAACATAATCGCCATTGTATTTTTTGGAAACTTTGTCAAAAGTAATCATCCCGTTAGAGTTTTTGATTGATAATCATAACTACCAAATAAGAAGTCTGCCATATTCGCTAATTATATCACAGTCTGAGCAATGTAAAACTCTA
>CAZLFM010000022.1:0-4820 GCA_964558845.1 uncultured Candidatus Saccharibacteria bacterium | reverse complement strand
TCCACCGTCACATTTCTATAGCCACCATGGTCATTCTGATTTTCGTGCAAAATTTTGTAACCAAACTTATTTTTATCAAAATATTTAAAATACATTCGCAAAAGCATCGCGCTAAAGTCTTCGGCATCGTCGCCCCCCGCACCCGAAAAGATGGTCATAATCGCATCGCCCTTGTCGTATTTGCCTACTCCCTCAAGCTCGTCTTTGAGCCTCTGCATTTCTTTGATGATCGCCTGCGCGCGTTCCTTGTCTTCCCAAAACCGCGGGTTCATCATTTGCTCCTCGAGCTCTTTTATTTTTTGTTCTATTTCTGCTGTTTCTGCCATTAAAACACTTTAACCTTTTTTACCCTTTTTCACAATTTGGGTAAAAGAAAAAGGGCCTTTGCGCAAGCATTGGCCCTCCCGTTGTCCCAAAGTTCATGTTTTGTCCGAATGAAAGAATATCATATACACAAAACAAATGCAAGTCCTCTAAGTGGTTGGGTGGGGATAAGAATGGGGATAAAAAATTAGCAATAAAAAAGCCCCTCGCAGGAGCTTTGGGGGACAACGGGGTGCGTTCCGTCCCGCTGCAACCACCGACAGCCACAATAAACGCGAGGGGCTCGAGAGCACTATACACAACCCCCCTGCCCCCGTCAAGCCCATGTGCCACCTACAAAATTTATATAAAGATCCCCGGGCCGACGCCTCTTCGCGCAACCCGGGGACAAAAACTCTGTTAGAGCCTGGCGACATGCCGTTGCCAGCTCTTCCTCTCCTCCGCCCGGCGCGTCCACACGCGCCGAAGGAAAAAAAGAATAACACCCAAAACAATGGCCAGCAGTCCGGCCGAAACCAAAAAAACAAGCTGGCTCATTTTGCCCCTCTCTCTCGCCTATCGGCGAGCAACAAGAAACCAAACGCAATCGCCAGCATCGGCGACGATACTAGCACAAGGCCTACAGATAACTCGGCGTGTTCAGCGCCGAGTTCGTTGACGCGCGATGCGCCAACTATGAAGAAAATCCATAACCCGAAAAACATCAAGGAAAGGGTCTTCATGTGGACATTATACATCTATTTTACAAAAAAGCAAATTGTGGAGCCGAAGGTGAGGATTGAACTCACGACCCCGCCTTTACCTGCCCGACATGCTTCGCAAGTCGAAGCAGGCGGGCGAAAGGCGTGCTCCCCGCCTGCCTACGCCTGAGCCCCCTATCAGGATCGAACTGATATTGGTGGTTTACGATACCACTGTTCTACCAATTGAACTAAAGGGGCTAAGGCGATGGCGGGCAGGTACCAACTGAGCTACTTCGGCATTTTAATCCATGTTAGACACGAGTCTATCAATTTCAAGGTGTGCTCGGTCTAAGCTTTCAAAAATATTTTCGCTTCCTATGTATCCCGCCTGCAGTTCTACTTCTCCTAATATTTCTGATGCCTTTTCTATCCTATCGGTATTTGCATACAAAATAGCCATATCAATTTTAACCTCCATCATCTTTTCAGAACTACCGAATTCTTTTGTTCGAAGAGCAATTTGATATTCATCGAGCCATTCTTCGGTTAATTTTTTTACTCCATCAGACAACCCTTCGGTTTTGAACAAACCAATGATTCTGTCTTTTAAATTATTGATATGTTCAATCTTCGCAACAGGCCCCTGGGGAATAGGGTGTTCCATAATTATAAAGTTAATTTTAATTGAGTGTCTTTACGACTTCGCTCGAACTTACTTTATCAAAAATTCGTGAATGATGAAAGCCCCGCCACTGCCTCGCTCCGCTCGGCAACCCCAAAGAAAAATGTTCCTTGCATTTCGGATTTGGCGGGGGTGAAATTTTTCTTAAAATGGAAAGGACATTTTTCTTTGGGGTTCTGCCCTCCAAGTATTCGGGCAGTGTGGCGGGGCTTCAATGCGGACTCGGCAAAGCGGAAATCTATTTTCTGGGGATATGGATTTTCCGCTTTGCCTCGGCTGATTTTGTTTTTGCATTTTGACCGCGCGCAGGAGGGGTCTGGGGAGGAATGCGCGCGGGCTTTTCGGATTTTTTTGGCTGGGCTAATTCGGCAATTGGCGCAATGTTACGGCTTCCTTAAAGTGTGTTGTTGCAAACGGGCTGGAATTTTCCGTACTTTATCCATATCAATATTTTCTTTCTCTGCAAACCTCTTTACCATTTCAGCCAAATGACTTATATCATCATTATCTAGTCCGTCCCGAAAAACACCGAACGTCCCATTTTTGATAGAGTCTAGAAGTTCTTGCATTGTATAAGCTCGTTCAAAATTTAGATCGTCCTCGGTAGAAGTATCTACTTGTTGATACCCCTTACTCATAAAATATTCACATGCTCGCCTGCTGTCTCCAGCAGGGAAACGTCGTAACGAAAAAGCTTTTTCCGGCAGACCACTAGCATATGCCATGCGCGAACGTAACTCAAAATAATAACCAAGTAAATATTCTAACTCTGGATCATCAATATTTGGCGAGGTTGCATAAAGTCGCTCAATACGAGATTCTGTTTGACTTGCTTCATGTCCGGTAATAACCACCCCTCCCCGCCGAAGCCCTACATCCATTGCATCCAGCGCACGAATTGGGTCACGAAAGCAATGTAGAATTGCTTTGAAATGTATGCCATCTACGGAATCAGGATGATTTGTAAAATATTCATCCAAACTTTCTTGCAGGAGCAAAATATTGTCTGGGGAATCTTTTTCTCTCGCTATTTTTTCTTGCAAAAGGCGATGCATTTCCGCGCTATTATCAATACCTACAACTTGTATATTTTTAGGCTGACCAGCACGAGCAATATCAAGAAGAATATGCCCCGGACCAAAACCAGCATCTACGATTGTGCCTCCATTCGGTATGTTATCAACTATTCTATCCGAATATCCTCTAAAAATTTCCGGTGGAATTTGTCGTAATAATTCGTATCTACTGGCAGCTTCTGGAATCTTGTAGATATTTTCCGGATTTGGTTTTGGTGCTTCACTACTCATAGTATTATGTGCGGCGCTTATCGCCATATTTTTTTATCTGCAAACGATCACCGAGCGTAAATCCTTCACTCTCAACCCTACTTTTGACTAATTCCCTAACCTTATCTAATGTTTCTGCATCTCTACCTTCTGGCGATATATAAATTCTCTCTCGTGGGAAACCCTCAAGGAGCGGAAGATAATCACGAACAATTTCATCAATATCAGTTTCGTTTTTTACAACAAACTTAAAATAGGTATTCCCAGTTTTTAATGTATCGATAGCATCTTGTTTTATTCGTCTCTCTTGTGGAATACCCGAATTTTCAAGCTTTGGTGAGCAATTAAATTGTACTCGGTCAATTAATTCTTTAGCTGGAACAATTGTGCCGTTTGTTTCAATTTCTATTTTCCAATCTGAAAATTCTGGCCGTTTTAATAATTCTACAATTCGTTTTTGTTGCAACAGCGGCTCGCCTCCTGTGAGAACTAGACGTGGTTCGTTTGGTTTTTTTTCTTCATCATCTTGAGTTTCTGAAATCTCCTTACTTCGAGCAATCATGCCCTGTTCCCACGCAGCTGTAATAACACTGCTTGTGTCGTCTAGATTCCATTTTTCTTTTTCAGTGTGATATTCTGGTAAGTTTTTATTCCATGTATATGGGGTATCACACCAACTACAATCTAAATTGCAATGATGTAAACGGAAGAAAACCGCAGGCTCTCCAGCGGTCGCACCTTCGCCTTGTTCAGTAAAAAAAGCACGGTCTCCAGAAACAATAAACGATGGGGTTTTCTCTGGAGACTTTTTTATTTCAATTACACCATGCTTTAAGTTTTCTGGATTCATGTTTTGGATGTCATCAATAATTGAAGAAATTGATCAGCAAGAGGTTTGTCATTCTTAAAACATCCAGAAAATGAAAAAGTGATCGTTGGGACTCCGTGCTGAACAACACCGCGAGTACTTTCACAAGAATGCATGGCATTCATGCGGATAGCACATCCTTTTGGCTGTACCAACTCGTCAAATTTTTTTATCAGCGAGCCTGTTAAATCTTCTTGTATAGACAGTTTTGCTGTGTAGTGCCTAAAAAGACGAATGATTTTTGAAATCCCTATGACTTTACCGTTTGGAATATATGCGAAATCAATAGTTCCTATATACGGCAAGAGATGATGTTCACAAATACTAGAAAAAGAAATACCTGGTCTAAAAATAATACCAGAAAATTCAGATGGAAATGTGCTTATGGAATCTGGAAATTCATTATTACCACGAGTCATTTCCTTCCAAGCTCGTGCGACACGATTTGGTGTATCAACTAAGCCAGCACGACTTGGGTCTTCGCCTATTGCGATTAAAATATTTTTGACAGCTTCGCTAATTTGTTCTTGGTTTTTCATATAGTTATTATTATTCTTCAACTGTAGCAAATGCTTTTGCGGTTTCCCATAACCTTACTTTTATTACAGGCATGTCAGCATTTTTAAGTCTACGGAATATTTCCCCAGCAAGCAGTTCTGCGGTGGTTGGAAATTCAAGTAAATCATTTAGAAATTGATGATCCCATTGCTCAATAACTTCCTTATCCACAGCCTTGGACAAATCGCCGAAATCCATAACCATACCCTCAGAGCTTCCGTCTGAGATAAGTTCACCGGCAATAGTAACTTCAAGACGATAAGAATGGCCATGCAACCTTGCGCATTTCCCATTATGTTTTGGCAATTGATGTGCGGCTTCAAACGTGAAGCTCTTTGTTATACTTGTACGCATATGTATAGTGTAGCAGATTTTAATATCTTTCTGCAACTCTGATTTCTGCGCCAATTGCCGAATTA
>CAZLFM010000021.1:1752-10076 GCA_964558845.1 uncultured Candidatus Saccharibacteria bacterium | reverse complement strand
GAATGGCAAAATCAACTTTTTGCTGAAGTAGATTCTGATTCAAAACCCAGTTAACTAGTCCAAGTATTTTGTCTATATAAACAGAAGCCCCGCGCTGGCACCCAGCGCGGGACGTGAGAGACGTTCAATGAGCGAAGCGTTCGAGCAGTTCCCCGACTGGGGACTCGAGCGCGATGTAGATCCAGCCTCGCATGAGGCCGAACCAAAGAACAGCGTAGGGAATGCTGTATCTCAAATACAGCACCCACTCCCGTGGGGTTTTGAAGAGCATCACCCCGACCAAAGAACTGATCGGGAGGATCATTGCCCCCGTGGAGAGGTTGGCCAGCCGCACCCAAAAATGGACACCAGGGTCCTTGTACAGCGGACCCCAGAGCACGGCTTGAACTGCGGAAGGGATTATGGCCCAATCCCCCGTCGCAATTCCAAGTGGCAGGAATACTTGCTGAACCAGCCAGTCGCCCTTGGCCATTGCCAAGATGATGACAACAATTATTGGCCACTCAATCTGGTTCTTGAGAACTTGATCGAACAAGTGGCCCTGTTGGCCCGTAATCGTGGCGTAGATTAGCAATACTCCTGTGCACACGATTGGGTCGTGTGTGTAAAGGAGAAGTGCCACGCCACCAACGAACTCGTATAGGTTGACCTTGCTTGGACGGTGACGACCTCTTTCCAACGTCACTCCGAGTTTGTTAGCGTGCCAACCGAGTACGCTTAGAAAAACCAAGACGGGTGGCACGATAAAAAGTGCAGAGGCGATCCCGGTCCGACCATCATTGGTGAACAGGCCGGCGGCATAAACCTCCCCGAACCAAATACACAATCCGCCGATGAGAGCAGATATTGTGAACAGCGCGAGGAGTTTAATCCTAGTTTCGTCGTTCTTCGTCGCCCGCATTTTTTTGAGCTGGGCAAGTAGAACGAATGAGTCTAAAACTGACGAGATCAACCCGACATATACTACTTGTCGAAAATTGGTCGAGAACGTAGGCATCGGAATAGGTGCGATGCCGACGAGAAATGTCAGGTAGATAATAAGTATAAAAATCTGGGTCGGAACACCCAGATGATGATACTCACCACCAGAGAAAACTAGTGCGAGGCCGAGCAGTCCCACCAGAACGTGGACCAGCTCGGGGGCAGTCCGGAATGACTGCTTGAATACACTAATAAGTAGACGAGTCAAATTCCCCCCTCTGAAAAAGTAAAAGATCTAGCTCCCAAAGGAGCCCGCGAAAATATAACACAAAAAATCCCCACTTGCCAGCGCTTGACCACTTTTGTGTGACCGCGCATTTTTGGACAATTTTATATTCTGAAACTTCTCCCCTCCACTGCATTTAGGGGAGGGGCAGACTAAATATATTTAGTCGGGGTGAGGTTTTACTTCGCCACTGCAACCGCTTCGTCGAAGGCTATCGATAGGAGGCGCGAGACGCCGTCGCGGCCCATGGTGACACCGTAAATGATGCCAGCGCGCGACATGGTTTCGCGGTTGTGAGTGATGAGGATGAGCTGAGAATACTTGGAAAGGCTTTCGATCATATCGCCATATTTTTTGGAGTTGGCTTCGTCGAGCGCGGCATCGGTTTCGTCGAGGATAATGAAAGGAGGTGGATTGACTTGTGAAATGGCAAAGAGGAGTGCAATCGAAGTGAGAGCTCTCTCGCCACCACTAAGCATCTCAAGCCCTTTGATTCTTTTTCTAGGCAAACTGACAGCTATTTCTATTCCTAATTCCTGTTTGTCATCTTCTTTTTCTTCGGAATTTCCTTCTGTAAAATCTTCGGACTCTAAGCTTTTAGCTTTTAGCTCATAGCTCTTAGTAATTTTTAGCTCCGCCGTGCCTCCATCGAACATAGTGGCAAAAAACTTTTGGAAAGACTCATTCACCTTTGAAATACCCATTTTAAACTCGTTGTCCAGCTTCTCTTCCAAATCCTTTATCAAATTTTGTAGAGACTCAGCTGACTTCTGCAAATCTTCAAGCTCGCGCGCCAGAAATTGGTCTCGCTCACTTACCTCGTCGTGCTCTTTTTTGATTTCCATACCGCCGGCACCCCCAAGTTCCTCCAGCCTGATTTTCATTTTTTCAAGTTCGCGCTTTCTTTCGTTTTGTCTATCGCGCGAGTCGTCTGGGCTCAGACTAGCCAGTTCGATATTTTCAAACCCGACTATTGCTTGGCCCAAAAGAGCTCCGCCTTCGCGTACTTGGTTTACAAATTCTTCCTCGGCTATTTTAAGCTGACGTTCTTTCTCTTTTATCATATCGAGCCGACTTCGGACCTCTGCCTGCTCAGCGCTGATGCGGAAAATGGTTTTCTCCGCTTCTCGCTCAGAATCACTCTCCTTTTCTATGGAAACTTTTATAACCGAATATTCGCGCGAAAGCTCTCCGAGCTCTGCCTCCTTTTCTTGTAATCTTGTTTCTAATTCGGTTTTAGCTTTTTGCAATTCGCTATTCCTCTTTTGCATTTCCTCGATTGATTCTAGGTCAACTTTATTCTTGAATAGCGCCACAAAATCTCTAATTTTTTGGAAAACCACAGCCAAATCCGAAAGCAAAAATATTTCTTCGGCCAATTTTTCTACCTCTCGCACCTTGACCACTCTTGTGTCTTCCGATTCGGCGAGTTCGCGCGCCTTTTGCAAAGATCGTTCGTTCCAGCTTTTCTCGCCTTCGATTTTGCCTAGCTCTCTTTCGAGCACGTCCTTCTCTTTGCGACTAGATTCGATGCGATTTTCGGCGTTTATAAGTTTTTCACTTTTTGCGTCCTTGAGTGTAGAAGTTTGGAGCACTTCTTTGGCACTTTGCATAATCTTTTCGAGTTCGGCGAGTCTTTGTTCCAACGGTTCTCGCGAATTTGTGAGTTCCTTTTTGCTTGTCTCCAAATAAACCTTTTCGCGCTTCAAGTATTCCTTATAAAAACCAATCAGCACCTGTCGCAATTCTTCGGCCTTTTCAAACTTCTCCATCTGTTTTTTCAAAAATCGTAGATGAGGTGCGATTTCTCGCCTCAAACTTTCGGCTTGTTTGATGTTCTCACCCGTTTTCTCGAGCTTTCTTAATGACTCTTCTCTTTTGTATTGATAAATTTTGAGCCCGAGCGCATCCTCTATCATCTCGCGCCGCTCTTTGCTAGAAGCACGAAGTATCCGGTCAGCTTCGCCCTGCGAGATTATTTGGTGGCTCGAGGCTCCGATGTGCGCCTGGGCCAAAAGCTCGATTACATCTTTTAGGCGCACCTTGCTGCCGTTGATTGAGTACTCATTTTCGCCATCTCTACTTACCAAGCGTTCTACACTGACTTCGTCAAAATCAAGCGAGAAAAGTTTCTTGCCATTATTTTGGCTATTGTCGAAGATAAGTTTGACCGAAGCTCTGCCGGCTCGGGGTACTTCTTGAGAGCCGTTCCAAATCAAATCTTCTCCGCGTTTACCGCGCATACTCTTCATACTCTGTTCGCCCAGGGCAAAGCGGAAGCCTTCGGCCACGTTGGATTTGCCACTGCCGTTTGGACCGACAATTGCCGTAATCGGTGCATTAAAAGAAAGCGCCGTCTTCTTGGCAAAACTTTTAAACCCGCTTATTTCTAGTGCCTTGAGCATTATGAAATTATTTTAACACACTTTTCTAAAAGTTTGATATACTACAGGTTACAAATCAATGAAAATTTATCAGTCAAAAGTAAGAAAACTTTCAGGTAGCGATTACAAAGAAGTTTACGGTCAAGCTAGGGGTATTTACAAGGAAATATCCTCTAAGACAAAAAGAAAACCTTACATCAGATCGGCTTATTTTAGAAAACATAAAATATTTTTGCATTATTACTGGGATCATTTATGGACTAAAAATTGGAGAGATCGCGTCAGAAGATTAAAATATTATTTGTGTGCAATAGATTTGATCAAAAATTCAAAAATTGAGCCGACTTCAAAAGAAAATCCAAATAAGAAATCAGAGATACTCCACAGGTTTACAGGTATTACTAAAGATAAGGAAATATTTTTTGTGCAAATAAAGGAGGAAAAGAAATCAGGGGAAAAACATTTTATCTCTGTATTTCCCGAACACTAAAAAAGACCTTCCGCTTGGTGTGGTGTTTAAACCACGGCCGAAGGTCATTTTTAATGCCCGTTTTCAGTTTTTAACTGAACGGGGCTTACGCCCACAGGCACATCACTATAATATCAAAATAATAGCATTTGTCCAGTCGCTATCCACAACTAAATGAACTCTCTTTTTATAAATACAAGCAATTTGACAGGTAAATATAAGGTGATAGCATACCTGACAGAGACGGAAGAAAACAAACGTGATTCCAGGTGGCCAGCCGTATACGCGTAACTGCTTGGACAGGAGTTATCTGGTCAAACAACTGGAGAAACCCAAAACTGCGAGCAAGCGCAGTGTTGTAGGGTGATGGTAGCCTTGCGATCTACCTGTGGCCCTTAGTGTCCCATGATTCAATGGGGATACGCCGGGTGCCTCTGTGTTGAAGGTCCTTCCTTCAATTCACACGCATCCAGGGTTAAACTGTCTCTATGGGGGCCGATCCAAGCGGCCTCCTTTTCTTTATCTAAATAAATTTTTTACCAACCTTTTTCTTTGAGGGCGTTGCGGGCGGCCATTTGTTCGGCATCTTGTTTGGATTCGCCCTCACCTTCGGCGATGAGGTCGTTGCCCAGAAAGACACCGACGGTGAATTTTTTGTCATGATCGGGGCCGACTTCTTTTAGGGTTTTGTAAGCAGGAGTAGTGCCAACTTCATCTTGGGCTCTTTCTTGAAACTTGCTTTTGGCATCGACCCAAAGTTCTTCTTGGACAATTCTTTCGGTTAGTGGTGCGATGAAATTTAGAATAAATTCTTTGGATTTGTCATACCCTTGATCGAGGTAGATTGCGCCGATAATGGCCTCGAGGGCGTTGGCTAAAATATATTGTCTTGCCCTACCTATATCTTTGGCTTCTCCGCGCGAAAGAAGCAAAAAGTCGTTGACGCCAAGCTCGGTGGCCACCTGGGCGCAGGTCTGAGCGTTGACCAGAGCACTTCGGATTGAAGTCAGGTCGCCTTCGTTTTTGCCTGGGTATTTTTCGTAAAGATAATGAGTAATCACGAGCTCCAGCACGGCATCGCCCAAAAATTCGAGCCTTTCATTGTGCCCGCCTTTTATGTTTCTATTTTCGTTCAGATAGGATCGGTGAGTAAAAGCTTGGGTTAGAATACTTTTGTTGTTAAAATCTATTCCTATCAATTTTTCAAAATCGGAAAAATCTTTATTCATATTCAGTGCGACACCAATCCACGAATTCATGCGAATGACACTAATTATTTGTGTGTAGATATTCGTATACCATTCGTGACATTCGTAGTCATTCGTAATTTGTGTCGTGTTATTTTACTAATAAGTTAATCGCCTTTGTCACTATCGGCAATATATCATCATAAAAATTGAGGTCAAGGATGTCGGTTATTTTGAACCATCTTGCATCATCGAGCCCGCCAGTCTTTTGCAATTTTACGTCTTCGTAGTCTGTCTCGGCCAGGTAATACTCGACGCGTTTCTTGATCTTGCCTTTGTCTGGGTCAAAGGTGCCATATTCGGTGTGACCAAGGTGGTCCATTACTTCAAGTCTTTCTATACCCAATTCTTCTTCGATGGCCTTTTTGAGTTCTGATTTTATTTCGTTGTTCAAATCAATGTGGCCTTTAGATAAAGTCCAATGACCGAATACATCGTGGACTAGACAAAGATAAATATCATCGTCTTTCTTGGCATAAATCACAGCCCCCGCTAGAGCTTCAAGAGGAATAGGCTTCTTTTCTTTGCCGGTATCTTCTTTGCCGGGCTCGCCCATTTCTTTGTAGATTGCACCCAGGACGCCGTTGACGAATTTGCTCGAAGTCTCCCCGCCAAACTTTTTGGCCAGTTCTATACTTTCGTTGATGGCAACTTTGGGTGGCACTTCTTCTCTATCAGCAAACAAAAGCTCGAAAAGCCCGAGGCGCAAAATATTGCGGTCCATCAGGCTGATCTTTTCGAGTGGCCATTCGGGTGCAGCCTTTTCGATGATATTGTCGAGATCTTTGCGTTTGTCGATGACACCTTTGAAAAGGTTTTTCATAAATCGGTCGTCTTGTGACCCAGGAGCATACTCGGCAATATTGCGGGCAAGTATTGCATCTGCATCGCCTTCAAAATTTCCAAAATCCCACTCATAGAGTGTTTGGAGTACTGTTGATCTTGCAAGGTGCCGATTAGCCATAATGTATAATTCACCTAATTATACTAATTAACCTAAATAATTACCAATGCCCAAATCCCAATTTGGGGATTTCATTATTGGTGCTTGTTTACCTGCCCGACTTGAAGTCATTCAGGCGGGGAATAATTAGAGTACTTATAGAACGATTACCTGTCCGTCCGTAGCTTTAGCGAAGGCGGAGAATAATTTACTTACTTCGCTTGCTTATCTTTCTCCTTTGCTTTCTTGGCCTTTTTCTCTACTTTGGCATGCACATTCAAAACTTGTCTGCCTTTGTATTTGCCACAGACAGAACAAACAACGTGCGGGGCCTTGGGGCTGCCACATTCTTTGCAGAGAGTCTTGGGTGCAACTACAAGAGCATGATGACTCCTAGTATTGCCCCTCTGGCTCTTCGTATGTCGCATTCTGACTACCATAACCACATATTACTGTATTCTCAGTAATATTGCAAATACGAAATTCTAAATTCCAAATCCGAAAGTTTAGAATTTCGTGCTTAGGATTTCGAGTTTATCAAGATAGATTTGCAAAATGTGTGTCTATGTATTGCTGATAAACCCAATTTATAAATTAAAGAACGATGGGGGGCAGTGCCATAGCCTTTGTGGATTTCGAAGGAGTAATGGGGGTACTTTGGGGCGAGCTTGCACATCAGTCTGTCGCGGCTCACCTTGGCCACAATCGAGGCGCAAGCAATAAAAACATCCTTCTCATCCCCTTTTATAATCGTCTTTTGGTTTTTGTATTCTTCGGGTGCTTTCAGCAATCCATCTAGTCGAATTTCTGTTTTTTGATTCTTAGTCCCCTCTCCTTTGGGGAGGGGGTTGGGGGAGGGGCTTAATTTTTCTAACACCGAATTAATCCCTTTTCTTACCGCATAACTTATTCCCCGCTTATCAATAATTTGGTTTGAAACGTGTGTTACGGCAAAATAAACTTTATTTTGTTTTTTGAGCGACAAAAGTTTTTTGTAAATCTCCTCTCTTTTTGTTGGTGAAAGCTTTTTCGAATCGCGCAGTTTGCCTTGGAACAAATTTTTTATAATCCACTTACCTACTTTTTCTTCTGCGCAAAAGGCGCCAACGCTCACTGGCCCAGCAATCGGCCCCCGCCCCGCTTCGTCTATGCCAATTATGTATTTCTTTTCCACAGCTGTTGTTGACTTTTTATGATAATTCTTTATACTATATATATTATCGCTTCGTGAGAAGCAGTCGAGATTCCCCCGCAAGGGGGTTTCGTTTTTATATGAGCGATTTGACCCGGGCTTTAATTTCTCTGAATTCGTCAGGTCTCAACTCACCGATTTCTCGTATCAACCTATTTGAACTCATAAGCCTTATTTGAGATAAGTTGGCAAAACTCGATATTCCAGCGTCGTCTTTTATTTCAAAATAATGAATTCCTATTTTGCGTTGTGAAGAAATAGGTATTCCCCAAAATGATTTTTTATTGAATTTTCTTAAAATTATTACCAGTCTTTCAAATTTCATATTCTTACCATTGGCTTCTACCCCAATATTTTGACCCAAACTTGCCCACCAAATTTGTTGCTCCTTAAAAGAAATTTGTTTTTCAGAAATATGGAGCCTAATTTTTATTTTGGTCCAATCTGCAAAAATTTTGATAATTTCTTTGGTGATTTGCATAGATATAGATTATCACAAATTGGATATGGTATATTTTGGATATGAAATTCACCCACCTGCATACCCACAGCCATTACAGCTTACTCCAGGCTCTGCCTAAGATTCCGGAGCTAGTGGAAACGGCCAAAAAGCACGGGATGGAGGCCTTGGCTCTGACCGACAACGGTAATCTTTATGGTGCGATAGAATTTTACAAGGAATGCAAAAAGGCTGGTATCAAACCAATCATTGGTGTCGACGCCTACCTGGCGACCCGAACACTTGGCGACAAGCAGGCCGGGGTTGATAAAGAGAGATACAGAATAATTTTGCTCGCTAAAAACGAAGTTGGTTATAAAAATTTGCTCAAACTTGTTTCGATTTCCTATCTTGAGGGCTTTTACTACAAACCCCGCATCGAC
>CAZLFM010000021.1:0-1742 GCA_964558845.1 uncultured Candidatus Saccharibacteria bacterium | reverse complement strand
ACCTCGAAACTTTGGCCAAGCATGCAGAAGGGCTTATCGCCATATCCTCTTCTTGGAGCGGAGATATCTCGACTGCTTTGCGCAACAAAAATGATGAGAAGCAAAAAGAGCTTGTGGACTTTTACAAAAAAACTTTTGACGGCGATTTTTATATCGAGATAACTCGACATCCAGAAATTGGTGGCCACGATGAGTATATGCTGACCCTAATCAAGTTTGCCAAAGAAAACAATATCGCAATTGTCGCTTCCCACGATGTCTATTATCTAAATCCGGAAGACAGAGACGCCAAAAATACTCTGATGGCGGTAATGCAGGGTGGCGAACCTAAGGAGCGTAATAATTGGAACGATGAAGAAGAGGATTTTTCTTTTATCTCGCCCGAAATGGCCGAAGAAAAGTTCAAAGACATTCCAGAAGCGCTTTTCAACAATCAAAAAATTTCGGCTCTGTGCAATTTGGAGCTCGAGCTTGGTAAGTGGGTCTTCCCGCCCCTCGAAATAGCATCAGGCAAAACCGCCGACGAAGAACTACGCGATTTGGCTTTTAGGGGCATAGAAAAGCGTGGACTCGAGAGGAGTGAAGAAATAGTAAATCGGCTTGAATACGAACTGGGTATCATCAAGACCAAAGGTTACTCACCTTACTTTTTGGTCGTGGCCGATTTGCTTCACTATGCGCACGATCACGGCATCCTATCCAACATCAGAGGCTCGGTTTCGGGTTCTTTGGTTACTTACACTTCTGGTATTACCAATATTAATCCGCTTGAATACGAGATTCCGTTTGAAAGATTTTTGAACCCAGACCGACCGAGTGCACCCGATATCGATATGGACTTTGCCGACGACCGGCGCGATGAGATTATCGAATATGCACGACATAAGTATGGCGAGGCCCAGGTGGCTCAAATCGGCACCTTCGGCACAATGATGGCAAGAGGCAGTGTGCGCGACACAGCTCGCGCGCTCGGCTTTGCTTACACTGTTGGTGATCGGATTGCCAAGCTCATTCCGATGGGTAGTCAGGGCTTTCCGATGAGCATCGACAAAGCGCTCGAAATAACTCCCGAACTCAAAGAGCTTTATGACAAAGATGCTGATTCGAAAAAAATTATCGATATGGCCAAAAAGATTGAAGGTTGTGCTCGGCACATTTCGGTGCACGCGGCTGGAGTGGTTATTTCGCCGACCCTACTCACTGATTACACCGCTTTGCAATACGATACCAAAGGCGAAAACAAAATCATCACCCAATACGATATGTATAGTATCGAAGAAGCCGGACTTTTGAAATTTGATTTTCTCGGACTCAAAAACCTTTCTATTATCGCCAAAACTCTTGATTTGATAGAAAAGTTGAGAGGCGAAAAGATAGACGTGACGGATATTCCAATCGATGACAAGAAAACTTTTGAAATGCTGGCAAGGGGCGAGACGGCCGACACTTTTCAGCTCAATGGCGACGGTATGACCCGTTTTCTAGTCGAGCTCAAGCCATCTTCTATCCACGACATCAACGCGATGGTGGCGCTTTATCGTCCGGGCCCGTTGCAATTTATTCCAGAATACATTGCTCGCAAGCACAATCCCAAGAAAATTTCTTATCTCGATCCGGCGCTCGAACCAATTCTAAAAAAGACTTATGGCATTTTGGTTTATCAAGACGATCTGCTTATAATGGCGCACGATTTGGCGGGTTATACTTGGGGCGAGGTGGATAAATTTCGTAAAGCGGTGGGC
>CAZLFM010000020.1:3821-10271 GCA_964558845.1 uncultured Candidatus Saccharibacteria bacterium | reverse complement strand
CACCCGAAGTTGGTCAAAAATTGGTCGATAAAAAATCGACTAGGAGCTATATCAAGGGCAAAAAACGCGATATCCACGAAGCCGATCTAGTTCACCTCAAACGCGCTTCCGAGGCCTATCTTTATGTAGCCAAAAAATACAAATGGCTTATTATTGATTGTGCACCTAAGGGCGAAATGAGGACGAGGGAATCGATTCAAGAAGAGATAATAAAAAAGCTACAAAAAGTTTTTAAATAAAATACCATGATCTAAGTTTTATCTACAGCCTCTTTTATAAACCTTAAAATTACTTTGATGCAAGACAAAAAAGTTGAAAATTTGATTAAATCAGAAGAAAAAAGGCAAGCCGAAGGCTTAGAGCTTATTCCTTCCGAAAATTATGTCTCAAGCGATGTGTTGCGGGCCAATGGTTCGGTCTTTACCAACAAATATTCCGAAGGTTATCCAGGCCGGCGGTATTATGGTGGGCAAGATTTTACCGACGCCGTGGAAAGGCTGGCTATCGAGCGTGCCTGCAAACTTTTTAAGTGCAAGTTTGCCAACGTCCAACCTCACTCTGGCGCTTCGGCCAATGTGGCGCTGTATTTTGCTCTGCTTCAGCCAGGCGACACGGTGATGGGTATGGACCTATCGCACGGTGGGCACCTGACTCATGGCCACCCAGTCACCAATGTCAGCAAAATTTTTCGCTTCATTCGCTACAAAATGAAAAATCCAGAGACGGGCGAGATTGACTATGATGAAATGTTGAAGACGGCGATAAAGGAAAAACCAAAAATGATTTTGGCTGGCTTCTCGGCTTACACCAGAGAGCTCGATTACAAAAAATTTGTCGAAATTGGCAAGAAGGTGGGTGCTATCGTGGTAGCTGATGTCGCCCACATCGCTGGGCTCATCGCGGGCAAGGCGCACAAAAACCCTTTTGATCATGGCTTCGATGTTTTGACCACCACTACTCACAAAACCTTGCGCGGTCCGCGTGGAGGGATGATCCTTGTAAGAGACAACGAAGAGTTTGCTCAAAAGATAGACAAGACGGTTTTCCCCGGCCTTCAGGGTGGGCCACTCATGCACCACATTGCAGGCAAGGCGGTCTGCTTTGGCGAAGCACTCAAGCCTTCGTTCAAAACTTATGCCAAGCAAATTATAAGAAACGCCAAGGTGATGGCCAAAGTTTTTATCGATAACAAAATCAGGCTGATTGGTGGCGGGACCGACAATCATTGCGTTTTGGCCGATGTCTATGGTTCGCTCGGTGTAACGGGCAAGGAGGCGCAAACCGCCCTCGATGAAGTTGGCATCACCCTCAATATGAATGTTATTGCCGATGATATGCGCAAACCACTCGATCCGTCGGGGATTAGGTTTGGCACACCGGCTGTTACGACCCGTGGGTTTAAAGAGAAGGAATGCAAGAGGCTCGCCGAGCTGATGATTCAGGTTTTGAAAAACATCAACGACAAAAAAGTGAAAAACAATGTTCATCTAGAAATAAAAAAGCTAGCCAAAAAATTCCCAATTCCCAAAAAGTTTGTGTAAATAAATGAAAACTCAGAACAGGAAAATTGCAATGACCGATCTAGAGACGAGTGGCGATATTTTTGGTGTGCACGAAATTTTGGAGATTGGTTTGGTGCTCTTTGACCCACAAACTTTGGAGATTCTGGACAGCTACAATAGAAAGGTTAAACCAAATCATATTGAAAATGCGAAGCAAGCCGCTCTTGATTACAATGGCTACAACGAAAAAGATTGGCGAGAAGCGGTCAGTCTGGAGGAAGCGATTGGAGAATATGCCAAGAGGGCGGGAGAAGGAATTTTCTGTGCTTATAATGCTACCTTTGACTGGGGGTTTATAAACCAGGCTTTTTTGAAAGTTGGTCTCGAAAATCCAATGAGCACATTCGAAAATCATGACCGTCTAGACTTACTCTCAATCGCTTGGCAGGCTGGGCTCAAAAATGAGGATAGTTGGAGCCTCAAAAGAGCCTGCGAGACTTTTGGTGTCGAGCCGGAGCCCGAACCACACAATGCGCTCAATGGCGCGATGACTGCTTACAAATTATTCAAGAAACTACAAAGAAAATAAAAATCAAAAAGCTTGATCCGAATGCCAAACTGCCCGCCTTTGCAAATGCGGGGGATGCGGGAATGGATTTGTTTGCACTCGAAGATACAGTGGCTCACCCTGGGGAAGTGGTTAGGGTAAGGAGTGGTATCGCGATGGAAATTCCCGAAGGGTATGTCGGTCTCTGTTGGGACAAAAGCGGTATTTCGATGAATAACAAAATAAAACTCCTAGGCGGAGTGATTGACGCTGGCTATCGTGGAGAAATTTTGATGGGACTCATCAATCTAGGCAAGGAAGCCTACACGTTTGAAAAGGGCCACAAGGTGATGCAGCTTCTGATCCAAAAAGTTGAACATCCGGAAATTGTAGAGGCGGAAGAATTATCAGAAACACAGAGGGGTACAGGCGGATTTGGTAGTACGGGCAAATAACTAGAGGTTAAAGAATGGTCTAAAAAATGGTAGTATCTGGTTATGCAAGTAAAAGCCAAAATTGAAAATTGGGCCAAGGAAACGCTAGGCAGGAGTGAGGGTTTTAGTTTGGTGCATCCAAAAGATTTAAAAAATGGCGACTTTACTTTGATTATAAATGGCGATGGGGCCAAGGCAGATTTTGATAAGCTCGAGCAAAACAAACTTGCGGAAATTAGCAAAATTGAATTTGTGGCACCACGATTCATAAATATTTATCTATCCGAAAGCTTTTTTGCCGAAAGTCTCAATGAGATAAATCAAAAAGGGGAGGAGTTTGGCAATATTGAAATAGGCAAGGGGGATAAAATTATGGTGGAATACACAGACCCGAATCCCTTTAAAGAGTTCCACATTGGACACTTGATGAGTAATACTATTGGTGAATCAATTGCTAGGGTTATTGGCGCAGGAGGGGCTGAGGTAAAAAGAGCTAATTGGCAGGGGGATGTAGGAGTGCATGTGGCAACTGCCGTGTGGGGTATTAATGATTTGAAATTAGATATTAATTCGGCAAGCCCCAAGGACCTCGGTAAGGCATATGCCCATGGTGCTACTCTGTCCAAAGAAAATGAAAATATAAAAAAGGAGATAATAGAAATAAATAAACATATTTTTGCTAGAGATGATGAAGGAATAAATAAAACTTATGATACCGGTAGACGAATTTCATTGGAATATTTTGAGACAATATATAAAAGACTCGGTACTAAGTTTGATTACTACTTTTTTGAAGGTAAAGAAGGTCTAAAAGGTAAACCAATTGTAGAGGCTCATTTGGAAGATGGGATTTTTGAAAAAAGTGATGGAGCCGTGATTTTTAGGGGAGAAAATTATGGTCTGCATACCCGTGTATTTATCAATTCAAATGGCCTACCAACTTACGAGGCTAAAGAACTTGGTTTAAACAAAGAGAAGTTTGAAGTTGAGCCCAGTCTAACCAAATCAATAATTATTACCGGAAACGAGATTCAAGAATACTTTAAAGTTTTACTCAAGGTTATTTCTTTGATTTTTCCTGATATTGCGGAAAAAACAAAACACCTACCTCATGGAATGTTGCGCTTACCAACTGGCAAGATGTCGAGCCGGACAGGGGATGTGATAACTGCGGAATCGCTTATTTCAAAGGTTAAAGAATTGGTGATGGAAAAAATTGCCGATAGAGATTTTTCGCCAGAAGAAAAAGAACAGGTGGCTGAGATTGTGGCGATTGGCGCGATTAAGTATTCGATACTGCGTCAGGCGATAGGGGGCGATATCATTTTTGATTTTGATAAGTCGATTTCTTTTGAAGGTGACTCGGGGCCATACCTCCAGTACACCTGCGTCAGGGCCAAGTCTGTATTGGAAAGGGCAAACCTCACCCCTGGCCCCTCTCCTATAAACATGAGAGGGGAAAATTACACCACACCAAAAAAGCCAAGGGTCACCCTTGACACCCCGAGTGAGGTTGAAAGGTTGATTTATAGGTTCCCCGAAATTGTAGAAAAAGCTGGGCAGGAGTATGCGCCACATTATTTGGTCACATATTTGGTCGAGCTCGCCGCCGCTTTCAACAGCTTCTATGCCCAGAACAAAATTATCGATGAAGATAGCCCAGCGGTCACCGCTTACCGTTTGGCCTTGACCGGGGCGGTTAGTGTAGTGCTTACAAACGGCCTTCATCTACTTGGTATCAAGGTGCCAGAGAGGATGTAAATTTAATATTTATAACTAATAAAAAATATGGAAAAGATAGACCCAGAACTTCAAAAAGAATGGAATCGGAAGTTAACCGAAGGGGGAAATCCAAACAAAAGGCTTGTTCAAAAGGTGCCGATAAATGAGGGAACACAAAGTTATCTAGTGAGCAAGAAAAGCGAAAAAATCACCGAACTGGATTTGCTCTCAGATGCAATGCCGGGTGTTATGAATGAGTTTAGTAAGCTTAATCCAAAAATAAAACAAGATATAATCGAAGATATCGTAGCTCAGCGAGATTTGGGTATGAATTTTGATCAAATATCGAGTAGATTATCAGTTTTGGTGGAAAAAGGTTCGGAATTGGATCTTATGACAGTTGAAGATTCTGATCGTGTGTATGTACCAAAGCCTTCTTTTGAGGAGATAAAACTAGCGGAGGAGAACAAAAAAATAGATAAGGAAATAAAATCAAACGTAGATAGGCTCATAGAAAAATTAAGGAAAATAAAAGAAAAAGACGAGGAAGATGCTGAAACAAAGGAAGAAGAGGTAGAGGGCCAAGAAACTGATGGCGATGATTCAGAAACCCCAAAATGGGTCAATTAGCTGGCTAGTTTTGGGGTTTTGTGGCCGGGGTTGGGTATAGGAAGGTGGGCCCTAGCCTCGGGTTTGACATTATGCGAGGCTTCGTATAGTATATTTGAGTTCCCGCTTAGCGGGTTTAAATTTAATTGTATGTCGAGATCGCTCAAAAAAGGCCCTTATGTGGACCCGCGCGTCCTCAAAAAAATAGAAGGCAAAAAACCCGAGCAAACTGGGGTTATTAAGACTTGGTCTCGAGCCTGTGTGATTGCGCCCGAGATGGTGGGCTTCACTTTTGGGGTGCACAATGGCAAGAGCCATTTGGAGGTTTTTGTCACCGAAGATATGGTGGGCCACAGACTTGGCGAATTTTCACCAACCAAGAAATTCATCAAGCACGGTGGTAAGATGCAAAAGGAGGCTGAAGCTAAGGTCAAGGAAGCCGAAATAGCGGCTGCAAAGAGTGCCAAAGCCACAACTGAATCCAAAAAATAGTATACAAAAATAATACGAAATAATACGAAAAATATACGAAAATTAAAAATTTATGACAGAAATTACTGCACAGCTGAATAATTACCGACAGTCTCCAAGAAAGGTGAGGGTTGTTGCTGATAGCATAAGAGGCAAAAATATTGCCGAAGCTAAGCGTCGACTAGACCTTTTGGCCAAACGAGCCACTGGTCCTTTGCATAAATTGCTTTTGTCAGCAGTTAGTAATGCCAAAGAAAGAGGTATTGCTGAGGAGGATTTGAAGGTAAAGTCGATTTCTGTAGATGTGGGCAAAATTTTATATCGCAGAAGGCCGGTAGCCCACGGCGCGGCTCACCCAGTCCGCAAGCGCACTAGCCACGTAAAAATCGTTCTTTCAGAACGAAAATCCGAAGTACGAAATTCGAAATCCGAAACTAAAAACTCTAAGCTAAAAACTCTAAGCTAAATTTATGTCACACACCGTACATCCATATGCACATAGACTCGGAATCATTCGCGATTGGAAATCGCGCTGGTTTGGTGTGAAGACCAAGTATAGAGAGAATTTGCGCGCCGATGTTTTGATAACCGAATTCCTAAAGAAGAAACTCAAGGGAGCTTTTGTCAGCTCGATAGAAATGGAAAGAAGTGAAAAGACTTTTCGTATCATAATCGAAAGCTCACGTCCTGGACTTATAATCGGCCGAAGTGGTGAGGGCATGACCAAATTGCGAGATGCGCTTATGAAGTTTATGACCCGCAACAAAGTTTCTGTAAAAGAAGAACTCAAAATTGACGTCAAGGAAATAAAATCGCCAGAATCGAATGCTATGATTATGGCCCAAATGATTGCTGAAGGCCTCGAAAAGCGAATGCCGTTTAGACGAGTGGTCAAGCAGGCGATAGAGAAGGCCAATGCCAACCGCGATGTAAAGGGGGTCAAGGTCACTCTTTCGGGTATCATGGGTGGCTCGAATATGGCTCGTGTAGAAACCAAAAAGCTTGGTCAAGTGCCTTTGCAGACCTTGCGCGCCGATATCGACTACGCTTTCTACGAAGCTCTTTTGCCACTTGGTAAAATTGGTATAAAGGTTTGGATTTATAAGGGCGAAGTTTTTGCCAAACAGAAACAATCTACAGATAATAGATAACATCTAACATCTAA
>CAZLFM010000020.1:0-3721 GCA_964558845.1 uncultured Candidatus Saccharibacteria bacterium | reverse complement strand
AATGTTATTCCCAAAGAAAGTTAAATACCGCAAGTGGCACGTGATGCGCAAAAACCCACTTAAGATAGGCCCGGCTACTCGTGGGGTCAAGGTTTCTTTTGGTTCACACGGACTCAAAGCTACGACAGCTCACCGAGTGACTTCTAATCAGATAGAATCGGCGAGAAAGGCAATCTCCCGATCGATTGGCAAGACTGGTCGTGTTTGGATTAGAGTTTTCCCAGACAAGCCTTTTACCAAGAAGCCAGCCGAAGTAAAAATGGGTAAGGGCAAAGGTGATATCGAAGGCTACCATGTCCAGATTTTGCCCGGTCAGGTTTTGTTTGAGGTAGATGGTGCAACAGCTGTGGTGGCCAAAGAGGCTTTGCGCAAGGGCGGCACAAAATTGCCAGTCAAGGTAAAGGTGGTAGAGAGAGTATAAAAACAACAATGAAAACCAAAGAATTACAAAAGAAAAGCAAAGCAGAACTAGGCAAAGAACTTGAAGAAAAGCTTCTTGCCCTTCGAAGTATGCGATTTGGTGCGAGTGGCACAAAAGCCAAAAATGTGAAAGAGTATGCTAGCACCAAAAAGGATATAGCCAAGATAAAGACAATTCTAAATTCAAGGATTGAAAATTAAAAGATTAAAGCAAGCAATGGAAAAGAAAGGATCAAAAAATAATACAAACGAAAAATCTCTGGGCAAAGTCCTCAGTGGTGTTGTGGTCTCCGACAAAATGAAAGACACGATTGTGGTCGAAGTCCAGAGGTTTGTAAAGCACCCAAAGTACAAGAAGTATCATAAGGTGCACAAGAAATACAAAGTTCACGATGCCGGCAATACCCGAAAGGTCGGAGACAAGGTGGAAATAAGAGAGACGAGGCCAATTTCCAAGACCAAGCATTTTACAGTAGTAGAAAGTTATAAAGGCGCAAGTTCATCAAGTGCTTTATAAACTTTAAGAACTTTATAAACTTTATAAACTGAAAAAATGATTCAAGATCGCACAATAGTAAAAGTGGCAGACAATTCCGGAGCCAAGATCGGACGCATTTTCAAAATACTCGGAAGCTCAAAGAAGAGGTATGCAAAAATTGGCGAACTTGTTAAATTTTCGGTCCAAAAGGCTGAGCCAAGAAAGGAGGTCAAGAAGAAAGACGTTTTGCTTGGTCTTATTGTGCGCCAAAAGAATGCGCTTCGCAGAAAAGACGGTTCTTATATCCGCTTCGACGAGAACGCCGTTATCGTGGTAGACCTAAAGAAAGGGGAGGTAACTCCTAGAGCCAACCGTATCTTTGGTCCAATACCAAGAGAAATTGCCGAAGCCGGACATCAGGCTATCGTTTCGCTGGCACCGGAAGTTATTTAACAATACGAAAACTATGCGAAAAAATACGAAAAACAACAAAAATTTTAAAAATACCGAAGAAACATTTTTCGTAATGCTTTCGCAATATTTCGCATAATTTTAGTATCATGAAAATAAAAAAAGGCGACAAAGTTTCAATAATAACTGGCAAAGACAAGGGCAAGAAGGGCCAGGTCATAAAAGCTTTTCCAAAAGAATCGCGTGTTTTGGTAGAAGGTATAAACCTTAAGAAGAAGCACCAAAGAGCTCGCAAGCAGGGCGAGAAGGGCAAGGTGGTAGAGATGGCTCACCCGGTTCATGTGTCCAACGTTAAAAGAATTACATGACACCAATTACGAATTTGCACGAATGACACGAATATTCGTACATTCGCATGAATTCGTGGATTAGTGTCGCAATTATATGAAATCACTTAAAGAAAAAACAAAAGAGGCTTACAAAGAACTCAAAGAAAAGTTGGGCTTGAAGAACATTATGCAAGCTCCAAAAATTTTGAAGGTTGTTATCAATTCGGGCGTCGGTTCGAGCAAGGACAAAAAGAAAATCGAAATAGTCGAAGACCGATTGGCCAAAATAACCGGACAGAGACCAACCAAGCGTGGCGCCAAACAATCAATTGCTACCTTCAAAACTCGCGAGGGTGATGTGGTAGGTGTGGCTGTAACTTTGCGCGGGGCCAAGATGTGGGGCTTTCTCGATAGATTGGTCAATGCCGCTCTACCAAGAACCAAAGACTTTCGTGGTATCTCGCCAACTGCTTTTGACGAAATGGGTAATTATACTCTTGGCCTCAAAGAGCACACCGTTTTCCCTGAAACTGCCGATGAAGATTTGAAAGACGTTTTCGGTTTTTCCGTAACAATCGTCACCAACCAAAAATCCAAAGAAAGCGCCCGTGCATTCCTCGAAGCTCTCGGCTTCCCATTCAAGAAGAAATAATTCTACGTCTACCTACTGAATTTATTGTATTGTCCACTTTTGCGGTCGCGCATTTTGGGACAATGGGTTTTTGTGTTGTAAAAAAGTGTGATAAAATATGAAATATGATTCAAAACTACATAAACAACTATTTGAATAAAGCCCGATACGAGATGATAGATGGAGGTAAGAAGTTTTATGCCGAAATAAAAGAATTGCGAGGGGTTTGGGCTACCGGAAGAACTCTCGAAGAGTGTAGATATAATTTACTCAACACAATTGAGGGTTGGATTATATTGCGGCTCAAAAAAAATCTCCCCATACCAAACTTTCGAATTCAGAGTGCTCGTTTAAAAGTCTAAGATTTAGAAAGTTATGCCGAAGTTAGGCCCCATATCTTGGCTCAGGTTTGTTAGAAGAATGAGAGTATTTGGTTTTAGTGGGCCATACCAAGAAGGTAAACACCCTTATCTAGTAAAGGGTAATGTTTCTGTTACTATTCCTAACCCACACGAAGGTGATATCAGTATAGATTTACTTTCGCGCATCTTGCGTCAAGCCGGCATTTCAAGATCTGATTGGATGAAATTGAGATAATTTACTCTGCAAACTCGGATTGTATAAAAGCCTGAAAAATCGTATATTTTAGCTTATGGATATTTTGCCCCAATTGATTCTGAATAGCATAATTGCCGGTGCGATTTATGGGCTTGTGGCTTTGGGCTTCAATCTTATTTATGGCACTGTTAAGTTTTTTGACATTGGCTATGGCGCCCTGACTACTGTCGGAGGTTATATGGTCTTCCTGCTTTACAAGAAGCTCGGCCTCGATTTGTATTTGAGTGTTGTCCTCGGTGTGCTGATTACGGGTGCTGTCGGCTACCTAGTCAATAGATTTGTTTATACCAAGCTCCGCAACAGAAAGGCTTCAAATATGGTAATGCTGGTCGCTTCTCTTGGTGTGCTCACTGTCATTCAAGCGATTATAGCGATGTTTTTTACGAGCCAGTTCCAAACCTTGTCGATAGGGGGCACGAGCAAGGTTTTTGAAATTTTCGGGGCCGTGATTACGCAAGTTCAGCTTTTGATACTGGTTGGCGGTCTTTTGATTATGTTGTCTCTTGCGGTAATGATGAAGAAGACGCTCTTTGGCAAGGCTATAAACGCGGTAGCTGACGACGAAGAGGTTTCCAAAATAGTTGGTATCGATACGAACAAAATAATTGGCCGAGTTTTCTTTATTGGTTCGATGATTGCAGGCCTCGCCGGTGTCTTTATTGGTTTTGATACGGGTATTGAGCCGACGATGGGTATGCACTTGCTCCTCAAAGGCGTCATTGCTTCTATCATCGGTGGTATAGGCAATATTTATGGCGGCCTTCTCGGCGCTTTTTTACTCGGCTTTGTCGAAAACTTTGGCATCTGGAAGATTTCGGGCGAATGGAAAGATGC
>CAZLFM010000019.1:0-10764 GCA_964558845.1 uncultured Candidatus Saccharibacteria bacterium | reverse complement strand
ATTTACATATTTTATGGTTTTGTTAGTATTTAGGCATTAATAAAAATCTAAAAATAGTATGAGCAAGAAATTAGTCTGGGGTTTGGTAGCGATAATTGTGGTGGTGGGTGCGGTCTTTATTTCTAAAAAGCAACCCGAGCAAGCACAAAAGACTGGTCCAATAAAGGTGGGTGTCATTTTGCCTCTCACTGGCTCTATTGCCGTTTCCGGTGAGAAGCTTTTGCAGGGTGTTGAGCTTGCTAAAGCAGAGTTTGACCCAAGCGAGGTAACGTTTATTGTCGAAGATGACCATACTGATACGGTGGATGGTGTAAGTGCCGCCAAGAAACTCTTGGAAGTCGATAAGGTGGACGTGCTTGTGGGCCTCTACGTGCCAGACGAGGTAGTGGCTGTCGCTCCGATGGCCAAAGAGAAGGGGGTTACTATTTTCTCCGCTTCTTACTGCTCAGACCAGTTTAAGAATTTGGACAATGTTTTCTGTGGCTATCCTGGGGCGCTTGATCAGCTGAGAACGGTTATTCCGCAAATCAAAAAGCAAAATGTTAAGACTGTAGCACTTGTGAATACAAACGATGATTTCGGTATCAATTCACGCGACGGAATGGTGGCTCTGGCCAAGGACGGAGGATACTCGGTTGTTGTGAATGAACTCGTGCCATTTGAAAGTCGAGATCTAAAGACTCAGGCCGACAAGGTTATCGCCTCCAAGGCTGACGCTGTCTTTATGGCGAGTGGCGATACGGCTCAAGCCTTTACGCTGATGAAAATTTTGAAGGAAAGAGGTTACAAGGGGATGAGAATAACCTTCGTTGACCTAAATATGCAAGCAGTCAAAGATTTCGGTGCTTCTGTCGAGGGAACTTTTGCCCCTGGTATCGCGCCTAATCAATTCAGCGCAGACTTTACTGCCAAATATTCGGCCAAATACGGCAAAGCTCCGGAAGATTATGTGGTCGCACTTGGCTACGATATTACCAAAGCTGTGCTCGGTATAATGCAAAAATCAGGCTTTGACTCAGGCAAATTTGTTTCTCAGGCTATAGATTACAAATATTCAAACCCAGCCATCAAAGGCTTTGGCTACCAAGCTGACCGCTCGGTAACTTTTGCTCTCGAGCTTTGGACTCTAAAAAACGGCGCCTATATTAAAGCTGAGTAACCCTCCAATTTTTCATCCTTTATCATTTACAAAAATGTAGAGGCTGAATGAGGAATATTGACAAAGTGGCTACTTTGGCTATAATGGCTATTATATGAGTCAAACTGTTTTTACAGCCAAAGAGGCAAAAAATAATTTCGGGCGTCTTTTAGGTGAAGCCCAGCGAGTTCCAGTTGCTATCAAAAAAAATGGTCGCAAAGTGGCGTATGTCATCTCAGAGGAAGATTATTTGCATTATGCTAATTTTGAGGCAATAATTGATGCTTACTGGGGAAAGAAGGCAATTGAATCTGGAAATAAAGGGTTCTTGACTGTAGAAGAGAGCGAAAAGTTTTTAAAATCTATCTTAAATGTTAAGGATTAAACTCTCAGTTCTATCAAAGAAGTTTCTGATCAAACTTCCTCCAAAACAGAAAAAACAAGTTTCAAATAAATCTTTGAGTTTAGGGCTGGATCCATTTCCGCCTGATCATAAACCCCTGCAAGGATTTCCAGGATTTTTTAGAGTCGATATCGGAGAATACCGAATCATATATACAGTCTCACAAGTTGAATTATCCATTTTTTTGATAGGCAAGAGAAATGATGATGAAGTTTATAGAAAATTTAAAAGATTATTTTAATGAATAAAGAAACACTGCTTCAGGTTAAAGATGTGTATGTACACTATGGGGGAGTGCTTATGGGAGTCTAGAGGTGGTTTGTAATTTACCATCAACAACTGTTTTGATGACGAGTGGGGCATAGCGGATTCCGTTTTTATCAAATTTGACATCGCCACTTGCTCCTTTGACATTGATCTCCTTGAGATTGGCGATCCATTTTGATTTGTCACTATCATAAGTGTCTATGTAAGTGAGGAATGTATCATAGCCGTAATCTGCAAGAAATCCTGGTTCCTCGTTCGGATACATCTTCTTAAACGCGTCATAGAATTCTTTATATTCTGGAGACGTTAGATCACCCTCCATACCAAGTGCAATCGCACCGTTTATCTTTGAGAGATTGCCGCCAAGTTGTGCTTCATAGAACGAAGTGCCAGTTGTGATTTGAATGTCGTACACAAGTTGGGCCGAAGAATCGATAAGAGGCAAAAGTTCTTTAGTAAGGATTGCACCATTTTCTGGAGTCATAAAAAATACTACCATTGTCGGTTTGAGATTTGCGATTTTGGCCGCATCGGTTCTTAGAGTATTTCTGTCAGACGAAGCTGTGATTGTTGTAACTGGTTTACCATACTCTGCAACAAATGCTTTAGCAAAAGAATCTTGGGCTGCATCGACAGAATGAACAACTACCACTTGTGATTCATCAAAGCTAGAGCTTTTAATATATTTGGCAAACCTGCCCCAGACATTGTCGTTGCCTTGGGTCATCTGGAATACATGATCATCGCCAACATTGTTTGCCTGGAAAGCGACCATCATCACAGGAAAACCAACTTCTTTTGAAGGATCATAGATAGAATCCATTGTAGTCGTGAAAAAGTTGATTAATCCGTGAACTTGGTCTTGGGCGGTGAGTTTGCGGTATGCACTCAAACCTTTTGCGCCATCTCCACTGTCGTCTTCAACGATAAGATTAATTTTGCTACCCGTTTTCTCTTCATAAACTACTTCTGCTACCCGCATACCCTTTAAGGTGTTTTCACCTACGGCACCAAAGTCTCCGGTTAGAGACATAATTGCTCCGATTTTTAGATTTGCAGGGTTGGGTTTTTTGTCACTGAAATAAATAACCCCAACAATTCCTATCAGTATCACGAATATAATTATGGATTTTTTGGACATATTCCTTTTTTTATTTTTTAACGCATTAATTGTACTCTGCAATTATAAGTAAGTCATGTCAAATTAAAGAATCTGGTTAAATTCAAGAAAATGGCTTGAAAAATAATAAGATATTTACCTATACATTTGACTATTTTTTAGTTAAAACATACACTTAGTCTATGGATTGGAAAAATAAATCATTCAAAGTGTTGAGTCTCACTGATACCGAAACGGCAATTCTGAACATTCTTAATGTTCCCAAAAACGTTCAAAAGATAGCGGAGGATAGTGGTATTTCACGAACTGGTGTTAACCACGTGCTCAAAAACCTTGTGGATAAGGGATTGGTAAAGTATTTACTAATTGGCAAGAGGAGATCTTACCTAGCCATTTCTTTGGAAGAACTTTCTCAAAAATTCCAACAAATTTTAGAAGAAATTGATATAAAGAATAAAGATAAAAAGGGTGCCAAGATAAAAATTTCAAAAGAGGATGAATTTGTCATTCATGTTGGCACCAAAGAAATTATTCCGGCATATAGAAGAATTGCGGCAGAAAATAAAAATGAGCGAATAAGAGCAATCCAGCATCATAGATCATGGAATCAGCTGATTGAGAAGATTACCCCAAAACAATTAGTTGAATTTAATGAGGCTATAAAAAAGAACAATATAATTATTGATGGTATGCTCAACAAAAGTGCATACGATCAATATCGAGAAGAAATAAAATCTAATCCCAAAAAGCATGCCGAAGCGGTCAAAAGTCTCGAAGGTCGAATGGCAGATTATACTGTTTTTTCTGACAGTTTTTTTAATTATGATGCCGAAATCTGGATATTTAAGACCACGACCCTTATTATTAATTGGTATGAAGAAGTGGCCATTGAAATTACAAATGCCAATATGACCGGCTTTTTTAGAGACATGTTTGAATTTGTAAAAGCTGGTGGCAACAAACTTGATCACAATAAAGCAATTAGAGAATTATTAAACAAAAATTGATAATGAACAAAGAAACACTGCTTCAGGTTAAAGATATGTATCTGTGCTAGAGTAATCCCCACCTTACTCACTTGACTTTCAAGGATAACAGAGTATATTGTAGGTATACACGCCCCAGCCAGCCGCAAGGTCCGCTGGGGTTTTCCGTTACCAAATTTAGTGATAATATAGCCATAATCATGGATACTATACTCCTCATTGATGGCGAAAATATGAAAGGTAAGATTAAAGATGTATTCAAAGAAGCGGGTAAAGAAACCCTTGTATTTAGAGAAAAAGGTGTGGATGTTAAGGTTGCAGTTGATATGGTCAGTTTGTCTTGTGATAAAAAAGTAAAAGAAATAATTCTTTGTAGTTCTGATTCTGATCTTCAGCCGGCTATTGAAGAGGTTAGGAAAAGAAAAGTTAATTGTGTTTATGTAGGATTTGAAGTAAATCCAAATAAAGGTCTTTTCTATACAACCAAACGAACTATTTTAATACGAAACTCCGAGGTAATGGATTTTGAAAGAATTCAAAATAAGCTTATATAAACGATGCTCAAAGAAATTTTACTCAAAGTTGAAGATGTTCGCGTTCATTACGGAGGCGTAAAGGCTCTTGATGGGGCCTCTGTGGCTGTGGATGAGGGTGAAGTGGTGGCTCTGATGGGGCCAAATGGTGCTGGCAAGTCGACGGTGCTCAAAGCTATATTTGGGCTAGCGCCGATAGACCGAGGTCAAATACTTTGGGAAGAAAGGGCAGTGAGGCCGATTTCGCACGAGATGGTTAAACGCGGAATTTCTTTTGTGCCCCAAGGGCGCCGGGTTTTTCATCACTTGACGGTCAAGGAAAATTTGGAGGTTGGTGGCTATGCGATAGCTAATCAAAAAGAAATAAAAAATAGGATAGAAGATGTTTTAGAACTTTTCCCTATACTTAGATCAAAGATAAAGGATAAGTCTGGCTCTTTGTCGGGCGGTCAGCAACAGATGCTGGCACTTGCGCGCGGGCTTATGATTGACCCAAAGGTTTTGCTTCTAGACGAACCATCGCTTGGCCTCGCACCAAAGATAGTTAAGGAAGTTTTCCAAAAAATCAAAGAGATAAACGAAAAGAGGAGGACGGCGATTGTGGTGGTGGAGCACAACATCAAATCTCTTTTGGAAATTGCACAGAGAGCTTATGTTTTGGATAAGGGTAAGGTGGTTGTTTCGGGCAATCCTCGCGATATAATCGAAAGCAATGTTTTGGAAAAAGTTTTTCTAGGCAAACTGGAATAATTTTTAGTGGGCGATGAAGAGGCCGTAGACGGAGCGGGCGCCGGCTAAGAGAAGGGCTCGGCGGGCTTCGGCGAAGGTAGAGCCGGTAGTAAAAATATCGTCGAGCACGACGATGTTTTTGTCTTGCAAAATTTGCTGAGGGTCAAAAACTTGCATCGCACCCTTTAAATTCTTGAGCCTAGCCTGGCGCGAAAGGTGGACCTGGCGCTCGGTGTCGCGAATTTTTTGGAGCAAATTCATTTCGATCTGTATTCTACCCTCGGCAATTCTTGCAATTTCTTTGACCAATTCTTCTGACTGATTGTAGCCTCGACCAATCTTTTCTTTTTTGCTCATCGGCATTGCAAGTAGGATTGGGTTACTGCCAGTGAAGAGACTTTTGTCGCTCTGTATTTCCAATAACTCTTCATATAAAAATCCAGCCACGATTTTGCGCGCCCGAGGGTTGTTGCGAAATTTGACTGCTTTTACAAGCAGGCGAACCATTTTGTTTTGGTAATCAAAGAGGGCGCTGACGTCTCTTTGGTAGAGGTTTGAGCGAGGTAAGATTTTTCTTACGATTGAGGGCTCAAGAGAAAGAAGCTTTGCGAGCTGTCTTTCTTCGGGGATAACCACCTCCAGTAGTTTTTCTATAAAATGCCACATATGGTATAATGATACTATATATGAGTTTTCTATCTGGCATTTTCAAAAAAGAAGAGAAAAGCGCTCTTGGTATAGACATCGGTTCTTCTTCGATCAAAGTTGTCCAACTCAAAAGGAGGGGTGAGACGGCGGTTTTGGAAACATATGGCGAGCTCTCGCTTGGGCCTTATGGTGGGGCTACCATTGGTCAATCGGTTAATTTGCCAACCGAAAAAATTGTCGCAGCGATGAATGATTTGCTTTCAGAAAAAGAAGTGGCTATTACTACACGAACTTGTGGTATCGCTATTCCTTTTAGGGCGAGCCTGCTTTCGGTTATAGAGCTTCCAGATGTTAGTCGTAAGGAGCTAGAATCGATTGTGCCGATTGAGGCTAGAAAATACATTCCGGTGCCAGTGAGTGAAGTGGCGATTGACTGGTCAATAATTCCGCCAGCAGAAAATGAAGATGAACAAAAAGAAGGCGACAAAAAGAAAACCGTAGAGATTCTTTTGGTGGCAATTCACAACAACATCATCAATCAGTATCGAGAAATAATAGAAAAGACTTCGCTCAATGCAAAATTTTTTGAAATCGAAGTTTTCAGTTCTATCAGGGCAATTCTTGAAGGGGTGCAAGGGCCGGTAATGGTATTTGATATGGGTGCTTCGACCACCAAGCTCTATCTTATCGATAGGGGCATTGTGGAGTATTCGCACACTATCAATCGCGGTTCTCAAGAAATAACAGCAAATATCGCTCGTATTCTAAATGTATCTACAGAAGAGGCCGAGGTAATGAAGCGTTCTGTTGGTATGGGTAAGGTCAGTAGTGGTGCCGATTTGTCGGAAGCGGTTACGCTGGTCGCTGATCATATTTTTTCTGAAGCCAATCGTTTCCTCTTTGCTTATCAAAAAAAACACAATCGCAATATAAAATCGGTATTTTTGGTTGGGGGCGGCTCGGCTCTCAAGGGTTTTAGCGAACTTGCGAGTCAAAACTTTAAAGTCGAAGTAATCTCTGGCAACCCGTTCGAAAAGATAGAGGTGCCGGCCTTTCTAGAAAATATTTTGCGACAAACTGGTCCGGAATTTGCTGTCGCCGCTGGCTGTGCCTTGCGCACTCTTCAGGAAGTTTAGTTTTGTTTGGACAAAAAGTAATCAACAAGTAGTTTTACTTGTTTTTTCTTGCTTGAGGTATAATTGTTACAAATGGCCAATAACTTTCAATCGTCTTTTATTCCAAAAGGTGTGGGCTCGTATACGCCGACTGAAACTTCGCACAAAGGTGGAGCTGGTTTTTTTGGTTTGATTGCCCTGGTCTTGTTCTTGGGTTCGCTGCTGACTACTCTTGGTCTAGTAGGCTACAAACAAGTGGTAAAGAGTTCGATTGGTAATTTGAAAACTGAATTGGCTTTGGCCGAAGAAAGTGTCGATACGGCTACAATCGATACGATGTTTGCTTTTAGTAAAAAGCTTTCGGCCAGTCGTGAGGTTGTGGTTAGGCATAAGGCCGTTTCTAACTTTCTTTCTTTGCTGGCAGAGAATACCGTGCAAACAATTCTTTTCGACAATCTTAATTATCAGTTTATGCCAGACGGTAGTTTGAGTGTGGTTTTATCTGGCACCGCTTTGAATTATTCCAGTCTAGCTCTTCAGGAAAGTGTGGTGACAAAACTAAAAGAAGTAAAGAAAGTAGAATTTTCTGAACTCTCGGCGGTTGAAGGGGGCAAGGTTTCTTTCAAGATGACGATTACAGCTGATCCTGTGATTTCGATCTATAAACCAGAAGTGGATAGTGGGGCCGAAGCGGATAGTCAAGGTAGCACAAGCGCCACAGAAGAAGTTTCGGTTTCTGGTCTAGAAGAGATAGATTTGGATATGCCAAATTTGGATGATATATAAAACAAAAACAAAATGAGTCCTACAAGTGCAATTTCATACATCATCGTGGCCTTCTCGGTCGTTTACGCCTTTACGTTGCCAGCTTTTAGAGATCTTTCTTTGTTATTAGACGAAAAAGCTGCCTTTGCCGGTATGGTAGCCAAGGCTAGTGAAATAGAAGAGAGAAAAAATACTTTACTCGCCGAATTTAATAAAATTAGTGCATCGGATATAAAAAAGATTGAGACATTGATTCCAACTTCGCTCAATTTTGTAAAGTTGGTTGCTGATATCGACTCGGTCGCTTCGCGTCATGGCATTTCTATAAGACAGATTAGTTCTGCCGATAATTCTGCTTCTGCCGGTTCAATCGAAGAGGCCGAAAACAACAATGGTTACAAATCGGCAACCATTGGCTTTGAATTCATGGCTTCTTATGAGGACTTCAATAATTTTATGAATGATTTGGAGAGGAGCTTGCGGATATTGGATATAAAATCAGTCAAGGTTTCTTCTGGAGATAAGGGGATTTATAAATACGAAGTTTCGCTCGATACTTATTGGTCTGGTTAAATATCAAAAATGTCTTCTACAAAAAACAAAAACATAAGCATCCTAATCGCAGTTTTGATTGCCGGACTTTCTGTTTTGTATAAAAACAATTTTGCCCCAGAAGCCCTAATTGCCCCAGAATCTTTGGTCATCAGTCCAAAAATAGAAGAAAATATAGACAAAATAGAACAGATTAATTTCGATATATCTGTTTTCAATGACCCCAAGTTCGCAACATTTACAAGCATCGAAAGCGAACTGCCTTCTATTCCAGTTGGTCGGGTCAACCCTTTTGCGGCAGTTGTTGGCAGGTAAGAATAACAAAAACAAAATGAGCGTATTAGATGTTTTAGTAAAACAGGGTATTATTGAGGCAAAAGATCTGCCGGCTATAAAGCAAAAAATCAGTGGCAGTGGCGCTTCTCTCGAAGATATTCTGGTACCTATGGGGATAGACAAACAAGACTTGCTCAGAGCCAAAGCTGAATATTATGGAGTACCGATAAAGACAATAGAAGTTTCTAAAATAACTGGCAAAGTCCTCGATTACATACCAGAAGAAGCGGCTATTTATTACAAATTTGTGCCAATTGGGTTAACCCAAGGGGTTTTGGAGGTTGGTATAACTGATCCAGACAATATTTCTGCTCGAGACGCTCTAAACTTCATTTCATCAAAAATAAACTTACCATTCAAGCTATTTTTGATTTCTGATGAAGATTTTCAAAAGGTCATTTCTTTATACAAAGGTTTATCCGGTGAAGTGACCAAAGCTCTAACCGAACTCGAAACAGAGTTTGTAACAGAATCTAATCAAAGTGATCGAGAAACAGAAGACACGGAAGCCAAAAAGACAGAAAAGACGACAGAGACAGAATCAGAGACTGGTGTGCAAACAGACCTTTCTGACGCCGATAGGGCAGATGGGGCCAAAATGGTAGAAAGTGCTCCGGTGACCAAAATCGTGGCGACTATGTTGCGCTATGCAATTGATGGTCGAGCCTCAGATATACACATAGAGCCAACGGCTACAAATGTGCGTGTCAGATTTCGTGTAGACGGAATAATGAACACCAGCCTAGTCTTGCCGGCCAGAATACATTCGGCTGTTGCTGCGCGTATCAAGATTATGTCTAATATGCGACTTGACGAAAAACGCAAACCGCAGGACGGTAGATTTAGTGCCAAACTCAACGAGAGAAAAGTCGATTTTCGTGTTTCAACTTTCCCGACTTATTTTGGTGAGAAGGTGGTGATTCGTATTTTGGACCAAGCCAAAGGTGTATTGCGCCTGGATGACCTTGGTTTGACCGAAAAAAATCTCAAAAAAATAAGAGCAGCTCTCGACCGCCCTTATGGTTTGATTTTGATTTCTGGTCCAACTGGTAGCGGTAAATCGACGACTCTGTATTCGATGGTCAATGAAGTCGACAAGGATCATAAAAACGTACTCTCTTTGGAAGATCCGATTGAATACAATATAGAAGGGCTCAGTCAGTCTCAGGTTAGACCAGAGATAGGCTATAGCTTTGCCGACGGTTTGCGTACTACTCTGCGTCAAGACCCGGATATAATTATGGTCGGCGAGATTCGAGACAAAGAAACCGCCCAACTTGCTATTCAAGCGGCACTCACTGGCCACTTAGTGCTTTCTACTATTCACACCAATAATGCAATTGGCGTGGTACCAAGACTTGTTGATATGGGTGTCGATCCATACCTTATTGCACCGACTCTGGCAGTGACGATTGCTCAAAGATTGGTGCGTTCGCTCTGTCCTGGCGCGGGCAAATCGATGAAAGTAGAGGGGGCGATAGAGGTAATGATTAAGAAGGAATTTGAGGATTTACCAGAAATTTATAAAAAGGAAATAAAATTTGGCAAAGAAGTCTTCGAAATTTCTCCGGGCCCGGATTGTCCAAATGGTGTCCGTGGGCGTACGGCGGTGATGGAAGTCTTGGAAGTAGACAAAGAATTGGAGCAAATAATTCTCAAAAATCCAACCGAACAAGAAATCTGGAAACATGCAAGAAACAAAGGCATGCTGACTATGAAAGAGGACGCGATACTCAAAGCCTTTGAGCGCAAAATCCCATTCGAAGAAGTCAACACTCTTTAATCCTCCTAAAATAAGGCCCTTTTGCCACAACCCTTGCTTTTTTATGTATTTGGGTGTATAATAGTAGGTAGATTGCAGGCGACCGAAAGGTCTAAATTAAGCTTGCATTTCTTTGAGAAAGGATGACGCCATGGAAACGAAAACCATGTCCCCATCAACAATCACTGCCGGTCAAATCGGCAAAATTCAGGAACTTCTCGGTGCCGCCTTACGCAAGTCGGGACTCCGCAGTGAACCCGTACCACAAGTCGTCGAGACTCAGGGAGGGACGCTTGTGGAAGAATTGGTTGCGGTGGTCCGAAAGCGAGTGGAGGCGATTGCAAAAACAATCCACCGTGTGGTGCGAGTTGACCGCAACAAAACTCCGGCACAGGCGATTGACGCCACCG
>CAZLFM010000018.1:1619-11755 GCA_964558845.1 uncultured Candidatus Saccharibacteria bacterium | reverse complement strand
ACTGGACTTGATGTTAGCTCGCGAGATTTCCTTGAAAGTGCTATTGGTGATTATAATATGATGTTTGGTACGTCTTACGATACTTCATCAGACAAGTTTCAAAATTACTACAAAGATGTTAGTGAAAAAGTTAAGAAAAGAGAAATAGACATTTTGATTGTTGTAAATATGTTTTTGACAGGATTTGATGCAACAACATTGAACACACTTTGGGTTGATAAAAATCTGCGTTTGCATGGCTTACTCCAAGCTTATTCAAGAACTAATCGTATTTTGAATAGTGTGAAAACTTTTGGAAATATTGTTTGTTTCCGCAATTTGGAAAAAGCTACCAATGAATCGATTGCACTTTTTGGAGACAAAGAAGCAAGTGGAATCGTGCTTCTTAAGGCTTATGATGATTATTACAACGGTTATAGAGAAGGAGATAAAGAGATACGAGGGTACAAGAGTTTAGTAGATGAACTTTTGGAAAAATTTCCTATAGGCGAAAGAATAATTGGGGAGCAAAATCATAAAGACTTCATTAGACTTTATGGTGCCATTTTGCGTGTAAAAAATATATTAACTACTTTTGATGAGTTTATAGGAAATGAAATTTTGACTGATAGAGATGTACAGGATTATCACAGTATGTATATTGATTTATATAACGAATTTCGCAAAGGTATTGAAGAAGATAAGGAAAATGTAAATGACGATGTTGTTTTTGAAATGGAACTCATTAAGCAAGTAGAAATAAATATTGACTATGTATTAGGTCTTATCAAGAAGTATCACGAAGATCATATTAAAAATAAAGAGCTTTTGATTGATATTAATAAAGCGATTGATTCTAGTGTTGAACTCCGTAATAAAAAAGACCTTATTAATCAATTCATAACTACACTTGATGTCCATGCGATAGTTGATGAAGATTGGAAAAAATTTGTGGAAGGTAAGAAAATTGAAGAATTAGAAAGAATTATTGAAAAAGAAAATCTTGATCCTGAAGCTACTTACGCATTTATCAATAACGCTTTCCGAGATGGAGTGGTTGCAACAACTGGTACAGCTATTTCAAAAATATTACCACCAGTATCCCGGTTTTCACCAACCGGAGAAAGAACCCAAAAACGAGAAAGTGTCATAAATAAGCTTACAGGTTTCTTTGAACGATTTTTTAATATTTCTGGTGTAAATTTATGAAAACTTTTAAGTCATTAGCATATGAAATTTTGAAAGAAGCGGGAAAGCCACTCAATGTAAAAGAAATTACCAAACGCGCTGAATGCTTTGCTTATTGTTGAGATAAACACCAAAAAAACTGCTTCTAAGTTTATAAAAACAGCACCATCTACTTTTGGGATAAATCCGAACCCAGCTTCGGAGATCAAGGTCGGTGGCAAGATTAAAACCCCTAGTGAATTAGCAAAAACAGAGAAGCATTGGAAAGTATCAGAAAATATATCGACTAAACAAAAAGGCGACATTGCAGAAGCTCGTATTGCTGAGCTAATCACGCTTTATGGTGATACTTGTCTTTCTTGTTATAGACCAATTTCGGACGATGAAGGCATTGATTTGATAGTAAAAGAAAAGGGGAGTTTAAAAATTTTATATATCCAGGTAAAAAGCAGATTTGGTGATGATTTGGGAAGTGTTTCTGTTATGAATGTAAAGAAAAATTGTGTTTCTGATAAGGTCTCTATGGGTCTGGTATTCTGCTTGTTTGATACAAGCAAAGGAGATCTCTGGGACTATGTCTGGTTTGTTCCGGCGTCAGAATTTATCAAAAGAGCAACAGGTGAAAGAGATCATTATAATTTTGTGGCGGGCAAACAGAGAAGAGAGTCAAACAAATGGGATGAGTTTATGATCGACAAAAAAGATCTGGCAAACGCGATCTTGGCTCAAATGAAAAGAATTTAAAGATAAACCCAAACCGGACACCATTTCTTATAAAACGTAGCCCACCCACAACGACTCCCGCACGCCTCGACGGCATGTCGGGCAGGTCGCTTGCGAGTTGGGCGAGTGAAATCCGCCTTGCCTCGCCGGCAGGCGGGCGATGAGGCGGGTGTAATTTGTTATAGAAGAGGTAAATGGAGGGGGGGTGGGGAATTGTTCTAATTGACCTAATTGCTCTAATTATTCTAAGGTAAGACGAGGAAAAAAAGAGCGAATAAGTAAATGGAATTAAATCTGATTTTGGTTTGAGTGGTTAATACCCAAATTCTGATTGACTTTTGATTTGGATTGTGTATACTTATATTACAAATGGCTTCGGCCCGACTCCGCGCAAGCGGAGGTTAAAACAAGAAAAGACTCAAGGAATCAAATCTTTGAGTTTTTTCTTTAACTCTTCAAATTCAGTGGGATCAATGTTGTCGATTTTGTAACTCAATCTTTTTGCGTCAATGAGTCGTATTTGCGATAGAATAGCGGAGCTTTTCTTGCTGTCCTTCAATGTGACGACAAAATAGTATTTTGTTTTCTTGATAACAGAAGTTAGGGGAATGGCCCAGAAAATCTCATTATTAAATTTGCGCAAAATAATAATTGGTCTGAGAAAATCACTTCCTTTGCCATCTTGCTCAAATCCAACATTCTCTCCCAAATGACAGTACCAAACTTCTCGTTCGTGAAAGCCTGGACGAGCGCTTTCGTTGTTGTCGATTTTAACTTTTATTGGGGTCCAGATTTTGTAATCCTTGGGATTCATTTTATAAATTTTAACACACCAACATTTCAACTCCAAGAATTCCTTGTTGGTGTGCATTCTCTAATTCGTGCGAATAGGTAAATGGGTGAAAAAAATGTTGTGAAATGTTATACTAAAGTATGCCTAAGAATAAAATTGTATATCTAATTATCGGAGCTATTTTATTGATAGTTGGCTTTTTGTTTTTCATGTCAAAAGAGCCAAACTCAGTACAACCTAATCCGATAGATGATCGTCTCGTTGTGAATGATACCCTCAAAGAGGTTAATTTATGCGGAGAAATTTATAAGGTCAAACAAGTCTTTATTGATGAAGTAGATGTGGTGCAGAGGATTGCGGAGATAATTACCGAAATGAGAGTTGAATCACAGGAAAAAGAACAACTAGCACTAGCTATTTGTGAGAATATGAAATCTGGGATAACTACGGGTAATTCAAATGAGCTAGAAATATCTGGCCCAGCAATTCGTAACAATGATAACTCTAAATACTATCTTGGTGTTGGGCGATTCGTTATCTTTACAATAAATTATCCTAGTCTTCAAATTGAAGTGAGTAAAGCTGAAGAGGGAAGTTTTATCGTTATTGGAGTACTTAAATAAAAAAGCGGTCTCCGTAGTGGAAACCGCTTGCCACCACCAAGGTCTTAGGCCTTAATGGAATATTACCTGGCTGGCATTCCAGGGATTAATGAAGTTCTCGGGGAAGGTAGTCAATTGACTACAATACCCCGCGGGAAGTGCACCTTTATCAGAATAGGTGTTGTTGTAAGTACCGTTTCGGACGCCGAGATGCAAGTGGCTACCACGTGGAGATATATCTGCTATGGTCGCGATTTGCATTCCCTTCGGCACAAATGTCGCCACACCTCCGTTTTGGCTTGGATCAACAACTCCAAAAACTGGGTTCACGTGCCAGTAGACAGTGGTAAACTTTCCGCTCACAGGATGGTTGTGTTCCATAACGATAGCATAAGCCCATCCGCTCGCAGAATACACTCTCTTTACAAAACCATCTTCCGTCGCGTAAACCGGATTACCAACAGGGCTTGGTATGTCCACACCTGCGTGCTTCATAGGTAAGCCAACACAGCTTGTAATACCCATACCCCAAGGATCTCCGAATGCTCCACCAGACGATGGGTTTGCTGGCTTTGCGGTCGACAGCGGCCACCTGAGCTTGATGATTCTATCGGTCCCTTGAGGACTATAGGAAACCCAAAGTATGGGGCCATACCCGTTCTGAGACGAGCTACTGTAGAAACTTGAGTAGTTGTTGTTATTGTTTGCGGCCGAAAGTAGAAGGCCATAATTTTGGCTCCCAACTTTTCCAGACCGCCAACTGTTATAGAAGCCAGTGATATCAACGTAGTACCACTTGTTCGGCAAGGCCACAGAACTCTGACCCCATGGCACAAGCGTCCCCCAGGGGAAAGTCGAGTACGATACCGAACTTGGTTGCCACTGTTGCCCAATTTTCCACCAGTTGATCGGTGTCGGTGTACCGCCGTCATTGAAGGTGTAGCGATAAAACCTGACTTGGGTCGCTACAAGAGGGAGGCCGCTCAGATTGAAACGCATAAGGGTGTAGTAGTAGTCACCCCAACCGCCAATCCTGAGGCGGTAGTCGTGTTGAGCCGAAGTGTTGTAGAAGCTTCCGAACCAGGTATCCAGTCCTTCAGGATATCCGGCCGGCTGACGCCAGATTTCATCGGCGTGCAAATTGATCGACGTCAGCACCAAGAGCAACATTGCGCAGAGTGCAATTCTCACAAGTAAATGTGTTTTCACTTTTCGGTACCTTTCAAAGAACTAACAAGATAGCGCAGGTTATGCGCAGATCTCAATACTAGTCGTTATCTACCAATTTTTCAACTTTTTATATTCTCTAATTCGTGCGCCTGCCTGCCCGTAGCTTTATGCGGAGGAGGGAATAGGTAAATGGAAGGTAGGAAATTGTTCTAATTAACCTAATTGCTCTAATTATTCTAAATAAGACGAGGAAAAAAGTCGCAAAACACATGCGAAATTAAAATTTGGATGGGCTGGGAATAATGGGATGTGATAAAATAAGTTTATGGAAATTGGAGATTTTAAGGCTCAATATTATTTCTTTGATCCGCTTGAGTTTGGAAGAGTTTTTGTTTTTATTGATTTTGGCAATGTGCGTCCATGGGCCAAAGATTTTTGGCCAGAAGAGAATAAATTTAAAATTTCGATAGAAGTAGATATTATGAAGTTGGCGGAAGTGTGCAATTGGGTTTCTCCAGTGAAAAAATTTTTCTATTATGGTCATTTTGGTGAAGATCAAGGTAAAGATAAACACGATAAATCAGTCTGGAGAATTGATAAGGCTGGTCGGGCGGGCTTTCAGGTAAAAACGAAGCCTATAAAAATGATACCTCACTATGATGAGAACGGAGTTTTTGTGGGGAAATTTCCTAAATGTAATTTTGATGTAGAAATGACAATGACTATGCTCCAAAAAATTGAAAAATATGACACAGTGATGCTTTTCTCTGGAGATAGTGATTTTGGGGGACTGCTAGGATACCTCAAGAGTAAAGGTAAAAAAGTAATTATTGTTTGCACTCGTAATCGAATGAGCGCAGAGCTCCAAAATGTGGCTGATAAATTTATCCCCGCTGAAAATCTTGCCCAATTTTTGCAATATACTCCAAAAACAAACCCACCCGAGCGGTGAAGCTCGGGTGGGGTATAAATACAATCCTGGTATCCTTCAGGCGAGGGCAATTTTCATTGCACACACAGTATAACAGAAAAAGAATTAATTTTCAATTAATTGTGTATAACTCAATAATAGTGAGTGTGGTAGAATGAGCATATGGAAGTAAGGAAGAAGACAAATAGTGGTTTTGCCACGTCCTTGAAGTTAGGCTTCTTTTTGGCCTTGCGACAGGTGCGGCGTTCGAGCAAGGCGACCACGGCACTCATTATCTTTGTCATGACCTTGACCTTTTTGAACTTAGTTGTGGTGCGAGGGATTTTGGTCGGGCTGATTCAGGGGTCGGTCGAAGTTTATTCTCAATACTATTCGGGCGACATCTTTATTTCCAACTTGCCCAAAAAAACTTATATCGAAAACAGTCAGTCGATTATCGGTATCGTCAAAGGCTTGCCGTGGGTAGAGACTTACACCGCGCGCTATGTCGAGAGCGGCTCGGTCGAGGCGAATTATAAAACTCGAGTGAGACTAACCGACGACCCCAATATGGCGGGCGGGGTGGTGGCGGGGATTGACCCGGAGATGGAAGATCGGGCGACGGGAATCTCGGCCAAAATTGTTGAAGGTAGCTATTTGACCAATCAAGATACTGATTCGATACTGATCGGTGCCAATATGCTCAAAAAATATTTGGATATTGATTCGCCGGGGCTGAACTTGCTCGAAAATGTGGAAGTGGGGGATAGGGTGCGGGTGACGGTCGGCGGTAATACCAAAGAAGTTTTGATCAAAGGTGTGATCAAAAGCAAAACCGATTTGGACCAGCGAATTATGATGCTCGACCAAAGTCTGCGGCCGCTCATTGGGCGCAATGATTATAATGTTGATGAGATTGCGATTATTTTGAAGCCGGGCAGCGACCCAATGGTAGTGAAAAATGCTCTGCTCTCGAGTGGAGTGGGGCGCACGGCGCGGGTGCAAACTTTTGAAGAATCATTGCCCAAATTTATAAAAGATATGATTGATACCTTTGCCATCCTCGGCAACGCGATCGGCTCGATTGGGCTTGTGGTCGCTTCGATCACGATCTTTATCGTCATCTTTATCAATGCGATTACGCGCCGAAAGTTTATAGGCATTTTGAAGGGTATTGGCATCAGTTCGCAAGCGATCGAGATTTCTTATGTCTTTCAGTCGATCTTTTATGCGAGCCTCGGTATCGCTTTGGGGCTCCTCATCCTCTACGGATTTTTGGTGCCGTTTATAGAAGAGAATCCGATCAACTTCCCATTCTCGGACGGTATTTTGGTGGCTGAAGTCCCGGCGACAATGCTCCGCGCGCTCTTTTTGATTATTGCTACCGTGATCGCAGGCTTTAGACCGGCGCGGCTGGTGGTCAAGCGCAATACGCTGGATTCGATATTAGGTAGGTAATTTGATACGAAAATCATGCGAAAAATTACGAAATAATACGAAAATTCAAAAGAGGATACGAAAATTATGCGAAAAATTACGAAATAATACGAAAATTTTTAGAATGATACGAAAAGAGTAAGGAGATAATACCCAAAGATTCAAAAAACTAATTTCAAATTAAAATGAGCGAAGTTGTAAATAATAAACCATTCAGTAAAAAAGTAATTTATCCGGATTTATCTTATAAAATAACGGGGGTGCTTTTTGCAGTCAAAAAAGAGTTGGGGGAGTATGCCAGGGAAAAGCAGTATGGAGATTTAATTGCTAAAAAATTTAAGGAATTAGACGTCCCTTTTGAAAGAGAGGTTGCGATTGCTGATTCTGGAAATGTATTAGATTTCATCGTCGATTCTAAAATTATTTTGGAATTGAAAGCTCTAAGATTTATCACTAAAGACAATTTTAGACAGATTCAGAATTATCTCCAGCAATCTCGATTGAAACTTGGTATACTGGTAAACTTCAGGGAAAGGTTTTTGAAGCCAGTTCGTGTGGTGCGCATTGATTCTGATGAATTTTCGTAGTAATTTCGTAGATTTTTCGTAATATTTCGTATGATTTTCGTATCAAACTTAACAAAAGCATATAAGACAGGGGACACCGAATTGGTGGTTTTGAAGAACTTGAATCTCGAAGTCAAAGAGGGGCAGTTTGTCTCTATTATCGGGCGCTCGGGCTCGGGCAAATCGACCTTGCTGCACCAGATTGGAATTTTGGACCGGCCAAACTCGGGCGAAATAATTTTGCACGGTACCAAGGTCTCTGACCTTTCGGAAGAAGAGCGGACCGACTTCCGCTTGCGCGAGCTCGGCTACGTCTTCCAGGATTATGCTTTGGTGCCAGAGCTTTCGGCGCTCGAAAATGTAGCCGTGCCACTCTTGATGCAAGGGCTTTCGCAACAGCAGGCCTTCAAGCAAGGCACACAAGCTTTAGAAAAAATCGGCCTCGGCAGTCGGCTTGGCAATTTGCCCAACCAACTTTCGGGTGGTGAACAACAGCGAGTCTCGATTGCGCGGGCCATCAGCCACGACCCCAAAATTATTTTTGCCGACGAGCCGACTGCAAACTTGGACACCGAAACCGCCAACACCGTCTTGCAAACATTTTTGGATTTGAATAAGGAGGGACAGACGATTGTGATGGTGACGCACGAGCCGGAATATGCACTGCTCACACATCGAGTGGTCAAACTGGCCGATGGGCATATTGTGGCCGACGGTAGCCCGGATGAAGTAAAATTATGATAATATATATGTCGATGAAAAAATTTCTAACCAAAAAAAGAATAATAATTGCGGTCGTTATATTGCTTGCGGTATTTATCGGTCTCAAGGTCAAAAATGGCGAGAACGGCAAAGAGTATTTGACTGTGTCCAGAGCTGACGTGGTAGAGCAAATTGTAGTGACGGGCAAAGTCAAATCAAATGACAGTGTGGACCTCGGCTTCGACCGCACGGGACGAGTGGTTAGAAGCTACAAGGTGGTGGGGGACAGTGTGAGTCAGGGCGAAGTGATTGCCGAGCTCGATATCTCGAGCGAACTCGCAAACTTGGCCAAAGAGAAGGCGAGCCTAGCCGAAGAAAAAGCCAAACTTGGCGGCAGCAAAGAGTCGCTTGCTTCGAGCATCAGAGAGGGCTTTGCCTCGACCGACAACGCCGTGCGCAACAAGGCCGATCAGTTTTTCAAACAACCGCGCACCAATCCAGCTTTTGAAATCAAGTTTGCCGACGGCAACTACGTGCACTACTTCAATGTGCCGAGCGACCTCGCGCTCGAGCTCAATGACGAGAGGCGAGCGATTGAGCTCGAACTTACGGCTTGGCAAAAGGAACTGCTTTTGATGAACGAACAAAATGCGCAGTCTTATGCGGATAAGGCAGTAGCAAGGATGAATAAGGTGGCTGAATTTTTGGACACAATGGCTTATGCGGTCAACTCTTTTACTTCGGCCGACTTTGCTTACGAGAGCACGGTGGCTGGTTATAAGACGGCGATAGACGCGGCGCGTTCGAGTGTCAGTACTTCGCGCGCCGCTGTTATTACTGCCAAGGAGTCGGTCAGCCAAATCGGTAGCTCTGGTAGTGTGGGTGAAGCGCGGGTCAACCAAATCAACGCCTCAATCGCCGGCATAGAAGCGTTGATTGCGAAGTCCAAAATTGTGGCGCCGTTTTCGGGCACGATAACTCTACAAGACGCCAAGGTCGGCTCGATCGCGAGCCCGGGCGGAAGACTCGTCTCGATTATTTCTGAATTTGATTTTTATGAAGAAATAAAACTAGAAGCAGATATTTCTGAAGTCAACATCGGTAAGGTCAATGTTGGCAACAAAGTAAAAGTTGAACTCGATTCGTTTCCGGGAAAAATTTTTGATGGTCAGGTAGTATCTATAGAGCCGGCTGAGACCATTTTGGACGGCGTAGTCTACTACAAAACTCAAGTTTATATACCTCATGATATAAGTCTCCGCAGCGGTATGACCGCCAATTTGCAAATCGAGACCGGTCGCAAAGTTGGCGTGGTGGCGGTGCCGGGCTTTGCGATTGAAAAGGTAGATGGTAAGTCGTATGTAAATAAAATTGACGGTGAAAATGTGGTCCGAACCGAGGTGCAAATTGGTAGCATCGGGAGTGACGGCTTGAATGAAATTGTCGCAGGGCTAAGCGAAGGCGAGACGGTCCAATACGGAGTAAAATAAATTGTGTATAATTGAAAAATAGTTTATTTAAAATTTAAATTTTAGAGTAATGAACATCTTCAACAAAAACGAAAATGAGTGGTCGGTGCCGGCGAGCATTCTTGTGGGCTCGATAATTATTGCGGTCAGTATATTTGTGAGCGCGGGCAAAATTTCTGGTGGCAGTGGCAACCTCGCCTTGGGCGGCGACCTGAGTGGTAGTGACCAGGGCGCTCAAGCAGCACGCGAAGATGTAGAAGTTGAGGGGCGCAAAGACGCGCCGACAATTGGCGGAGGCAGTGTGGAGATGGTTGTTTTCTCCGACTTTCAATGTCCATTTTGTCAGAGCTTTTGGAAGGGTGCTTACAAAGAAATCAAACAAAAGTATGTAGACACAGGCAAGGCCAAATTTGTTTTCCGCCACTACCCACTACCATTTCACCAAAACGCGCAAAAGGCAGCCGAGGCAGCTGAGTGCGCCAATCGCCAAGGGCAATTCTTCCCATATCACGATATGCTTTTTGCCAATATGAAGTCTGATGGCACAGGGCTCAATAATGCCGACCTCAAAAAATATGCGAGCGACTTGGGGCTAGA
>CAZLFM010000018.1:0-1609 GCA_964558845.1 uncultured Candidatus Saccharibacteria bacterium | reverse complement strand
TTCAACCAATGTCTCGACTCGGGTGCGACGGCCGAAATTGTCAAAAAAGATGCCGAAGCAGGTAGCAAAGCCGGCGTCTCTGGCACACCGACAATCTTTATAAACGGCAAGGAAGTCGTCGGCGCCCTGCCATTTGCCGAATTCGAAAAGGTGATTGAAGCGGAGTTGTAATATAATTAATTATAAACCTATGAATAACAAAAAAATCATCATATTTGTTCTTGCGGTGGTGATCTTGGGTGGAGTCTTGGTTTGGCGCTTGTATCCGAAGACTCAAATCGAACCGACAGCCCAAGAAGTTATGACGGAAGAATTTACGACCGAAGAAGTTCCTCAAAACGAAATTCCATCTGCTTTGCCCCAAAACTTACCCGAAGAAAAAGACGCACCAATTATTAGGAATGAAATCGTCACTGTCTCTCAGGGCAGAGAAATGCAATACATCAGGACCTACTATTCGGCCAAGAGCGTGAGCGCAAACGCCAAAATCTTTAGAGAATTTCTAAATCAAGAAGGTTGGCGCATAGTACTCGATCAGGTGCAAGCAGATTTTGCCACAATTATCGCCAAGAAGGATGGGGAAGTGGGCGACTTCAAGCTGACTGTCTCAGAAAACAACATAACCAACGACATAACGGTCGAAACGGTAGTAACAATCCGCCAAAACCAGTAGTTTTTTAAGAAATACAAAAAACACTTTGTCAATTTGACAAAGTGTTTTGGTTGTGATAGGTTGTTCTCGGCATGTTCATTAACTACCTTCTCATCGCTTTTCTGCTACTGGGGTCCCTCATGGGCGCCTTGGGGCAGACGAATGATTCAACTTCCGTGGTGCGGCCTGGTGGCATTCTCAACGTCAACGCCGCTGGCAGTCTCTGTTCGCCAGTCGCGGTGCCGATCGCGAATGTCAATTTCGTCCCTTCCACCTTGGCCCTCAAGGCCGAGCTTGGCGGGTGTCGGGTGAAGCTCACCCAGCCCGCTACCGGTGAGCATATCGTGTTGCTCCAAAAAGCACACACGATGCAGTTGTCGTTTCTTCCCGGCACAGGCTGGACCACAATCATCGGCGCGGTGCCGCTTGGGCTTGCTCCGGGCACAGCTTCGCTAATCGTCGAGCGAGTCGAACCGATGGCGACGTCGCCCACCGAAACGAAATGGGTGGTGGTGAGTACCGTCTCATGGGAAGTCAAAGTAGGGGAACCGGCTACGAAGCCGGCACAGGTGGTACTCGTTGGGGACGAAACCACCCTAGTGTTTCCCTAAGAGGGTTGTTCGGGGTAGAGCGTGCCGGGTAGTCTATCGAGACTCACCCGGCACTTTTGTTTTTATATTTTATTTTGATACGAGAAAAGCGGTGAGCCCTGGTTGGGGTTCACCGCTTTTGGTTATTGAAAGAACATTTTGGACCTACCTGGTCCAGAGTTTGTAGATTGGGGAGAGCGGATTACCGTCCGCGTCCTCGCCCACCCACAAGTAGTTGTCGCCGGGGACGGTGCCTTGGGGCACCTCCACGTTGAGTTGGTACAACCCCGTCGTGTTGGGGGCGAGCCCACAGAAGTGGACATTGGCCTCGACTCCGCCGATTTTGACAATCGGCGAAACGGGGGTG
>CAZLFM010000017.1:0-12265 GCA_964558845.1 uncultured Candidatus Saccharibacteria bacterium | reverse complement strand
AGCGCGATTGGGATTTTGCTCAAAAATATAATCTAAATATTAAATGTGTAATTCGACCAGATATTTTAACTTTTGTGGGCAAATCCTCAGAAGAAAACAAAACAAAATATCTTGAAAAGAAAAATAATATTTTGGACGGTAAAGAATATTACGAGGGAAAAGGAATTTTGATTAACTCTGATGAATTTGACGAGATAAATGACAGAGATGCACGGGAAAAAATTACCGAAAAATATGGACAGAAGGTTACAAGATACAAACTGCGGGATTGGGTTTTTAGTAGGCAAAGGTACTGGGGCGAGCCGATACCAGTCATTCACTGCGAAAAATGCGGGGTAGTCGGAGTACCCGAAAAAGATTTGCCAGTAAAACTACCAGAAGTTGAACATTACGAACCAGCCGGAACAGGCGAATCGCCACTTGCCAATATTACCGATTGGGTAAATGTCGAGTGTCCAAAGTGTGGCAGCAAAGCCAAAAGAGAAACCAACACCATGCCTCAATGGGCCGGGTCGTCTTGGTATTATTTGCGCTACATCGATCCAAAAAACGATACAGCCTTAGTCGATAAGACAAAAGAAAAATATTGGTCGCCAGTCGATATGTATGTCGGCGGAGCCGAACACGCTACTCGCCACCTTATTTATGCGCGCTTTTGGCATAAGTTTTTATACGATCTTGGTTTGGTGGCCAACCTTGAACCATTTACCGAATTACATTCGGTCGGTTTGGTTTTGGCCGAAGACGGACGCAAAATGAGCAAGAGATACGGCAATGTCATCAACCCCGACGATATCGTGGCTACTTTTGGCGCTGACAGTTTGCGCCTGTATGAAATGTTTATGGGGCCATTCGACAACGCAATCGCTTGGAGCACCGACAATCTGGTCGGCGTTCGAAGATTTTTGGAGAAAGTGTGGCGAATCAGTCACAAGCTCCAAAGCGAGAATATCACCCCCCGCCCCCCTCTTAATTTAAGAGGGGGTGCCGAGCAGAGCGAGGCGGGGGTGATAGATCCCACCTTTGAAACTCTACTGCACAAAACTATCAAAAAGGTTACCGAGGACATCGAGAATTTCAAATTCAATACTGCAATTTCAGCAATGATGATTTTTGTGAACGAAGTCGAAAAAAATATTACACCCACCCCATCGGCGGATATTACACCCGCCCGACTCGCAGTCGTTGCGGGCGGGCCACACGAAAAAAGCCAAGGGTCACCCTTGTCCCTTTTGGCGTGGGAGGACTTTTTGAAACTACTCGCACCTTTTGCGCCACATATGACCGAAGAAATTTGGTCCTCACTTGGACACCAGACATCGATACATCTCGAAAAGTGGCCTGAGTTTGACGAATCGAAGATTGTTGAAGACAAAGTTACGATTGTCGTGCAGGTTAATGGCAAGGTGCGAGCACAATTCGAGGCCAAAGCCGGTCTGAGCAAAGAAGAGGCCGAAAATATGGCTCTATCTCTAGCCGAAACAAAAAAGTGGCTAGGCGATCAAGAGCCCAGAAAAACCATTGTCGTCCCAGACAAGGTTGTAAATTTTGTGGTATAATTCGCGAACTTGACAGACTTCTTATGTATGATATTGTTGCAAGTGTCAAAAATGGTATAATAATGTTTCCTAATCTATAGAAACATTTTGGAAAATAAAAAAAATTAAAAAGTAATTTTATTAGCGCACATATTATGAAGACAGACAAAAAAGCAAAAGTTGTGACCCTTTCGTTCAACCCCAAGCAGGTTGTAAAGAGGCTCCTTAGTTCAATCCCAGCCAGAGCCCAAGATGTTATATCGGGCCGATTTGGCCTAAACCAAACCGGCGAAGAGATGACTCTCGAAGCCATCGGCAAAAAATACGGGATCACACGCGAGAGAGTGCGCCAAATAGAAAATTATGCTGTGAGCCACATAAGAAAGAGTGACCAATACGAAAAAGAGAAGCCAATCTTCGATGAACTCAAAACCGCAATAAAAAGAATGGGTGGAGTTATTTCCGAAGACGATCTTTTGGATACTCTGTCGCGCGATATCACCACCAGAAAGTGTATTCACTTTATGCTTGTGGTTGGCGACGAATTCAACAAAATCAAAGAAGATGCCGAGTTCAAGCATCGTTGGCACATTGATAAAGAGCTTTCTGATCGCATACACGAAGCTTTGCAAGGTTTGTATCAAAAACTAGGTGACGACGAAATAATTCCCGAATCAGAAATTATCGCTTCATTTTTGGAGCACCTCAAAGATGTTTCCGACGAATACAAAGAAGATGAGATTCTAACTCGTTGGCTCTCGATGGCCAAGAATATTGGCAAGAATCCGCTCGGTGAATGGGGCAAATCCGGCTCTTCAAATATCAAAACCAAAGGTGTCCGCGATTATGCTTATCTTATTTTGCGCAAACACGGCAGCCCAATCCACTTCCGCGAAGTAGCCAAGCTCATCAGCGAAGTTTTCAAAAAGAAAGCTCACATTGCCACCACTCACAACGAACTAATCAAAGACGATCGATTTGTGCTAGTTGGCCGAGGTCTTTATGCCCTCAAAGAATGGGGTTATCAGACGGGCGTAGTGCGCGATGTCATCAAAGATATTTTGAAGAAAAACGGTCCACTACCAAAAGAGAAGATTATCGAGCAAGTTCTCAAAGAACGTTACGTCAAAGAAAATACCATTTTGGTCAATCTCCAAAATCCAAAGTTCTTCAAAAAGAACAAACAGGGTTTTTACACCGTCGCCTAGTAGCAAATTTAAAAAATGGGTTATAATTAACCTATGTTTGGCATTCCAACAGAAATCTGGGACAGTTTGATTTTTGCTTTTAGAATTATTTACAAACTAATGCCGATTTGGCTTCCGGCAGCTTTTTTGACGGCTGGCTTTAAAGCCTGGCTTGCCTACAAACGCGCCGATTATTGGAACAACAAACTCGGCTCGGTCTTGCTCGAACTCAAGCTCCCGCGTGAAGTTGCCAAGTCGCCGATTGCTATGGAGATGGTGCTGAACCAACTTCACCAGACCGCCGACGAAAGCAATTGGTATCAGAAGTATTGGAAAGGCCAAACCCGCAGTTGGTTCTCGCTCGAAATTACTTCATTCGGCGGGGAAATCCATTTTTATATTTGGGCCCGCAAGAAATACCGCAACGGCATCGAAGCCCACTTTTATTCTCAATATCCGGGAGTAGAGATTTACGAAGTCGAAGATTACACCAAAGATTTTTATTTCGATCCAAGCAAATACAAAATGTTTGCTTGCCAATGGAAACTCGACAAAGCCGATGCTTATCCAATCAGCACCTATATCGATTATGGACTAGACAAAGACCCAGACGAAGAATACAAGACCGACCCGATGACCACCCAACTCGAATATTTGGGCACATTGACCAAAGGTCACAATGTTTGGATTCAAATAATTGTCCGCGCTCACAAAAAAGAAGCCTCGCGAATGTTGCCAGTAAGCAAATGGTTTGAAAAGTTTGCCATCTTCGAAGATTACGACGCCTGGGAGGAAGAATCAAAAGCAGAAATTGCCAAAATAATGAAAGACCTCAAGCCCGAAGGGGGTACTTTTCCACGCCTCGCCACCAAAGGCGAACAAGACAGAATCGCTTCACTCGAGAGAAGCGTCAGCAAATTTGGTTTTGATGTTTCTATTCGATCTCTTTACTTTGCCGAAAAAGATAAATACGACTCAGTTTTCTTTGGTGGTATGCTTGGCAGCTTCAAACAATACTCGGCTCTTGGCTTCAACGGATTCAAAACTTCGGGTTGGAGCGCAAGCTATGGCAACCCGCCCAAAGATTGGTGGAAACCAAACCCAGACAAACTTATGCCTTTGGTTCTCGACGAATACAAGATGCGCCGATTCTTCTTCTCACCTCATATGGGTAAATGGTATTACAGCCCACCCTTTGTACTCAACACCGAAGAATTGGCCACTATTTTCCACCTACCAGGATCAATCGCTGCCACCCCAACACTCGAAAGAGTGCCTTCGCGCAAAGTCGAAGCACCTTCAAACCTACCCGTATGATAAAAATCCCCAAATTAAATTTTGGTCTAGCCAATATCAAGACAGAATTTTTGAGAATTGCAGCCAAAGCAAAGGAGCCAGTTCTGTATTTGCGCGACAGAGTAGCCATCCACCCAGATGTTATGTTTGTGCGCCTGCGCCTTTTGCAAATTTTCCCACCTCTCAGCAATCACTTTTTCAAAATTGTTTTTGTAATTTTTTTGCTAATACCTTTTTATTTTAGTTTCTTCATTTTTAGTTGGCGTGCACCAAGCAACTTCCCCGAACACGCTCTAGTGACGGTAGGTCGAGGCGACAACTTTGGCCAAATCGCTGAAGCTTTTGAAAAAGCTGGGGTCATTCGATCAGCTGCTTGGTTGAAGTTTTTTGTTCGAATAACCGGGGGCGATAGGCGAGTGGTAACTGGAGATTATTATTTTCCTGATCCGGTTAGCATATTCAAAGTGGTGCGAGTTTTGCACAAAGGTGAGTTCGGACTAATCGCCGAAAGAGTAACCCTATACGAAGGCCTCGATTCTTACGAGATTGGTGATGTTTTGGCCAAAACCTTGCCAGCTTTCAATCGAGATGAATTTATAAACGAAGTAGAAAGTAGTGGTTACGAAGGCACCCTTTTCCCCGACACTTATTTCTTTATGCCAAATACCAGCCCCAAAGATATCATCCTTTCTATGCGCGAAAATTTTGCCAGACAAATCAAACCTTTTGAAGAAGATATCGCCAAATCCGGCAAAACCCTTTCCGACATCATTATTATGGCCTCGATTATAGAAGGCGAAGCCAACAATCAAATCGAATCAAAAAGAATCGTCTCTGGTATCCTTTGGAAACGTCTGCGCCTAGAAATGCCTTTGCAAGTTGACGCACCTTTCAAATATTACAACGACAAAAATTCTTATACCCTAACCAAAGACGATCTAAAAGAAGATCATCCTTACAACACCTACGTCAACAAAGGTTTGCCTCCAACACCAATCAATAATCCAGGATTAGACTCGATTCGCGCCGCAATCGCCCCAACCAACACCGACTATTTATATTTTATGTCCGACAAAAACGGCAATATGTATTATGCGCGTGACTTCGACGGCCACCAAGCCAATCGCGAGAGATATTTGCGCTAATTAAAAAACCTAAAAAAAATAAATACTCTAAATTAATTACAATATCTTCGCGATCGCGAGTAAATTGTAATTTTTTTATAAATGGAAAAAGCGGGCCGTCCCATCATCGGCCCGCTTTACTAAATTCCGTTCTCCCTTAGGACGCGATCGGCGTCGTCGTGGTTCTCCACCACCAACCCGGCGATAGTGACCGTTCCGTCACCAAGAACAGACACCCCGACTTTTTTCTTGCCCGCGACCAGTTTAAATGTGGCAATATTTGTCCTCAACAATGGACGAACTGCGCGCCCCTTCCACCAACCAACTGTGCCTGGATAAGGGCGTCTGACGCCCCGAAGAACCGCCCGCACCATAATTAGTGCGGTCCTGAAAAAATCCTGATCTTCCGCCGATAGATCAGGCTTTTTTGCCCGACTGATTCGTGTTCTCACAGAACACCTCCGTTGATAATAAAGCATTAAAGTAATCAAAATGCAAGTCCTAAAATCAGGTCAGGCTGGTAAATAGGCTCCAAATCTTTTATTATGCAACTTAAAGAAAAATGCCAAAAAAGGAAACAAAAAAAGTTTTTGTGGGGATTTCGGGCGGGGTGGATAGCGCGGTTTCGGCCGCTTTGCTCAAACAGCAAGGTTTTGATGTAACCGGCGTTTTTATCAAAGCTTGGTCGCCCGCTGGTTACCCTTGCACGTGGAAAGAAGACCGTCGGAGCGCCATGAGAGTTTGCGCAGTTTTGGATATTCCGTTTTTGACTCTTGATTTGGAAAAAGAATACAAAAGAGACGTGGTTGATTATATGATTCGCGAATACAAAGTAGGGCGGACTCCCAATCCGGATGTAATGTGCAACAAAGAAATAAAGTTCGGCTACTTTTTGAAATTTGCTTTATCGCAAGGGGCGGATTTTGTGGCGACTGGCCATTATGCTCAGACCTCACCCCCCACCGAGCCAAACGATAAACGTGATATTGTCGCTGCCCCCCTCTCCTTGACAAGGAGAGGGGGGACGGGGGGTGAGGTGGTATTAAAAGAAGGCACCGACAAAACCAAAGACCAATCATACTTCCTCTGGACCTTGACCCGAGCCGAGCTCAAGCACATTCTTTTTCCCATCGGCCACCTCCAAAAATCAGAGGTGCGCAAACTGGCCCTAAAGTTTGGCTTGCCCCAAGCCACTCGCAAAGACAGCCAGGGTCTTTGTTTCTTGGGCCAGATCGATATGAAAGAATTTTTGAAAGAATTTGTCGGCACCACAAAAGGCGACGTCCTCGACTTGCAAGGCCACAAGATTGGCGAGCACGACGGCGCCGTACTTTATACTCTGGGCGAACGACACGGCTTTAGTGTTTTAAACAAGGCGACAGAGAGTGAGCCATTTTATGTTGTAGACAAAAATATCGAAAAGAACACCATTACCGTTGCCACCAAAAATCAAACATCTCTAGACCAAGCAAAATCTTCCTACGAGCTTGAACAAACCAATTGGGTTCTTGGCGACATACCAAAAGACCAAATCGAATGTCGCTACCGCTATCGCCAAACCAAAATACCTTGCCGGGTCGAAGAGAACCGCGTAATTTTTGATTCTCCAGAGCTCATCGCCTCCGGCCAATCAATAGTGTTTTACCTGGATGAAATCTGCCTCGGTGGTGCTATAATCAAATGATGCAAGATAATATTCTTATAACCAAAGCGACCGGTGAACGCGAGCCGTTCAACCCCCAAAAATTGCGCGAGTCTCTCGCTCGAGCCCGCGCCCCACAAGAAGCGAGCGAAAAAATTGTAGACCACATAATGTCCGAGATTAGAGACGGTATGAGCACCAAAGATATTTACGCTCACGCTTTTGACTTGCTGGCCAAGGAGCACAAGCCAGTCGCAGTCAGATACTCTCTGCGCAAAGCGCTACTTGAAATGGGCCCGACTGGTTTTCCTTTTGAAAAGTTGGTAGCCGAAATTTTACGCGTCAAAGGTTTTGAAACCACGACCGAGTTTACAGCGCAAGGCAGATGCGTCGAGCACGAAATCGATGTTACCGCTTGGAACCAAGAGAAGCTTATTATGATCGAAGCCAAATTTCATAATGAGTTTGGTCTAAAGTCCGATCTCAAGACAGTGCTCTATGTCGATTCGCGTTGGGATGATTTGCGCGAAGAAGAATTTGACTTCGGTAGTAAAAGAAAACTCGACGAAGGCTGGCTCGTAACCAATACCAAATTTACCGACCAGGCCATCAAATACGCCAAGTGTAGAAATATGAAGCTCGTCGGCTGGGGTTATCCGCAAAACGGCAATCTTCAAGACCTAATCGAAGAAACTGGTTTGCACCCAATTACCGTGCTCAATACTTTGAGTAGCCAAGAGCGAAGAGAGCTTATGGACCTAGGACTCATTCACATCAAGCAGCTCAAAGAAAACGTAGACATCACCAAACAAGTCATCACCAAAAATTCCGACCTCGAAGAAACTCTCAAAGAAGTCGACCTCATTTTAGAACAATAAAAAAATGGCCTATTACCGCAAAAAACTTTACGACCCAAAAGCTAAGGAGGCTTTTAGAATCAGTCGCTCCAAGATTGATTTGTTTTTGGAATGCCCACGCTGTTTTTATCTCGATCGCCGAATCGGTGTCTCTAGGCCGCAAGGCTTTCCTTTCAATCTCAACAGCGCCGTCGACCTTTTGCTCAAAAAAGAATTCGATATTCATCGCAAACAAAAAACTCCGCATCCACTCATGGATAGCTATGGCGTAGAGGCAATCCCGCTCGACCACGCAAAGATGGACACTTGGCGCGACCCATTTGTCGGCGTTGAATATTTTTATGAGCCGACCAATTTTGTCGTCTTCGGTGGAGTAGATGATATTTGGCAAGGCAGAGAAGGTAAGCTTATTATTGTCGACTACAAAGCCACGAGCAAAGACGGCGAAGTCGGGCTCGATGCCGAGTGGCAAGATGGTTATAAGAGACAGATGGAAGTCTATCAGTGGCTCCTTTCAAAAAATGGTTTTGAAGTTGATCCAACCGGCTATTTCGTTTACTGCAATGGCAAGCGCGATAGGGAAGCCTTTGACGGCAAACTAGAATTTGATATCAAACTAATCGCCTATGAAGGCAAGACTGATTGGATAGAAGGCACACTCGAGGATATGAAAAAATGCTTAGACGACGACCTACCTACATCCAACCCCAACTGCGAATATTGCAACTTTATCAAAGCTCGAATTTCGGCAGAGAAATGATGCAAACCTTCAAAGAAAAAGTTTTGGGCATAGTGAGGCGGATTCCAAAAGGCCAGACTATGACCTACAAAGAAGTGGCGAAGAAAGCCGGCAGTCCAAATGCAAGTAGGGCAGTCGGGAGCATTTTGAAGCAAAATTTTGATTCCAAAATCCCATGCCATCGGGTCATCCGCTCCGACGGCCTGGCCGGAGAATACAACCGCGGCCGCCAAAACAAAATCAAATTGCTCAAACAAGAAGGTGCGTTAAAATAACTCTATGGAAGATCGCAAAGAACAAATGAGGCAGATTCGCGACGAAGTGGTGGCGCTTAAAAATTCGCCCCTCTATAAATTTCGGATTGAAAACAAAAATTTGCCGGTGATCGGCGAGGGGAGCCACGCAGCCAAAATAATGTTTGTCGGTGAAGCGCCAGGCCGCAATGAAGCCAAGACTGGTCGACCCTTTTGCGGTCGGGCAGGTGATATTTTGAATACACTTTTGGAATCAGCAGAAATCAAGCGCGAGGACGTTTATGTGACCAACATCGTCAAAGACCGTCCACCCCAAAACCGCGACCCACTGCCAGACGAGATCAAAATTTATGGACCATTCCTTGATCGACAAATCGAAATTATAAAACCCCAAGTCATCGCCACTCTCGGCCGATATGCTATGGGCTATATTATGCAAAGATTTGAGCTCATTCACTTGCTCGAACCCATCAGCAAAATGCACGGGCAAGTGTTTGAAGTCCCTAGCGAAGTATTGGCGAAATTCGGATACAAAAATCAAGAAGTAAAAATCGTGCCCCTCTACCACCCAGCTGTCGCCGTCTACAACTCACATACCCTCGACCAACTCAAATCCGACTTTGCTATTCTAAAAGACCTTTAATCCCAAACCCAAACTTACCACTTGGCGACAAATGTGACGGCCGTCACGTTTGTCCGAATATTTAAAATAATGTTGTTGAGTTTTTCCCAAAAAAGGGTAGTATTTCTCTATGCAATACAAAACTGAATGGGATTTGGGTCATTTTTATAAGGGTGATATTAAAAAGCTTATTGCCAAAGATTTGGCCACAACTAAAAGGGAATACTTGGCCTTTGCCAAAAAATACAAGAAAGACAAAAAATATCTCAAAAATCCGCGAGCCTTGGCTTTGGCACTAAACGAGTATGAAAAAGTTTCGAGCAATCCAGCTGGCGAAAGACCGAGCCGATACTACGCCTACAGAAAATCCTTAAACAGCGAAGATCACGAGGCTCGGGCCGAGCTAGCCAAACTTTCCGACTTCTATACCAACATTGTCAATGAAGTCCAGTTCTTTATGCTTGAGCTCGGTAAAATAGAAAAAAGTCTACAAAAAAAGTTTTTAGAGAGCAAAGAACTTACACCTTTCAAATATCTACTAAAAAATATTTTTGAAAACGCCAAACATCAACTGACCGAACCCGAAGAAAAAATTATGAACCTCAAAGGCCAGCCCGCTCATAGTATGTGGGTATCGGGCTTTAGCAAGCTTATTGCCAAGCAAACAGTCAAGCTGGAAGGGAAGGAAGTCCCAGTTTCCGAAGCTCAAGGCAAGATGTCTAGCCTGCCAACCCCAAAGAGGCGAGCCTTACACAAGGACATAGTGAACATTTTCAAAAATATTGCCGATTTTGCCGAAAGCGAAATCAACGCAATCGTGACAAACAAAAAGATAAACGATCGTTTGCGTGGCTTCAAGACTCCCTACGAATCAACAATCAAGGAGTACGAGAACGAAGAGAAGGTCATCAAAGAGCTGGCCAAAGCCGTCACAGGCAACTTTGCAATTGCTCACAGATTTTTCAAAATCAAAGCCGAGATGCTCGGTGAAAAGAGACTAACCTACGCTGATCGCTCAGCCAAAATAGGCGAAGCAAAAGTAAAGATTCCAATTGAGGAGGCAATCGAAAAAACCTGCACCGCCTTTGCCACAGCCAATCCGAGCTTTGGCACATTTGTCAAAGAAATGTTTGAGAGGGGATTGGTCGATGTCTTTCCCAAAAAGGGCAAGGGCAGTGGTGCCTTTTGTTCGAGTGGAGTAAGAGAGTTGCCAACTTACGTTTTCCTCAATCACACCGACGACTTTCGCTCGCTCACCACCTTGGCTCACGAGATGGGCCACGCTTTGCACAGCAAGCACGCCCACACCCAAAGACCACTTTACGAAGATTACACCATCTCGACTGCCGAAGTTGCTAGCACCTTTTTTGAAAATTTGGTTTTTGAAAAGGCTTTGGAAGGAATTTCTGATCAAGAAAAGATGATTTTGCTTCACGACAAAATCAACGACGATATTGCAACCATCTTCCGCCAAATCGCTTGCTTCAACTTTGAAATCGAGTTGCACGAGACCATTCGCAAAGAAGGTTTTCTACCAAAAGAAAAAATTGCCGAACTAATGAACAAACATATGCAGAGCTATCTTGGACCAATCTTTGATTTCGAAGAGCTCGACGGCTACTTCTTTGCCACCTGGTCGCACATTCGCAATTTCTTTTATGTTTATTCTTACGCTTTCGGTCAGCTCATCTCCGACACACTTTATGCAAGATACAAACAAGACAAATCCAAAATCAAAGATGTCGTAGCCTTTCTTTCGGCTGGCGGCTCAGACAGCCCAGAGAACATTTTCCGCAAAATCGGCATCAATCCAAACAAAAAGCTTTTCGAAACCGGCCTCCTGCGCATCAAAGCCAATATCGATGAGCTAGAAAAACTTTGGAAAAATAACAAAAAAATAAAATGAAAATAACAATCTGTGGCAGTATCGCATTTTATAAAGAAATGGAAGAAACGCGAGACGAGCTGATTAAACTTGGGCACGAAGTCAAAATTCCTGAGTTGGCCAAAGAAGTACCTCAAGAATATGGTGGAGGCAAAAAAGTATATTTCGGCCAATACATAGAAGACAACGGTGGAATAGATGCGTTTGCTTCCGACCACAAAATCTGGAACCTGAAAGAAGACGCCATCAAAGATCATTTTGAGAAAATTGATTGGGCAGATGCAATCTTGGTTGTAAATCCAGAAAAGAGAGGTGTGCCAGGATATGTAGGTGGCAATACTTTGATCGAAATTGGCGTAGCTTTCTATACAAAAAAGAAAATATTTATTTTGAATGATGTATCGGCTACACTTTCTTACAAACAAGAAATACTCGGAATGAAGCCGGTTGTCCTCCATGGTGATTTAGGTAAAATAGAAAAATAAATTAAAAAAGACTCGATCGTTTGCTAATTGAATGATTTTTTGGTAACTTTCGACCAGAAAGACACACATGAAAACAGTATTCGTCGGCCACCCCATAGCGGGAGATATAAAAGGTAATATGGAGAAAGTTCTCCGTATCTGCGAACAAATCCACACGCAGGACGTGGTCCCTGTGGCGCCATATCTGGTTTCTCTACAATATTTGAATGATGATATTGTTGAGGATCGACAACTCGGGACCGAGGCCAACCACGAATGTTTTCGTCGCCGATATGTCGACGAGCTCTGGCTCTACGGTGATAGGATATCGAACGGAATGAAGGGCGAGGTGCTCCTTGCCCTAGAGCTCAACATCCCAATCGTCGCCAAGACCGAGGCGACCCAAAGAGATCTCGAGCAACTTCTTGCTCAAACACCCGCCGAAATGTGACATCGGCGGGTTTGGCTTTATAGCTAAAAGTTTTATGTTATTCTTATGAAATAAGAAAATTATATAGATATGACCTCAGCAGAAGTTAGAAAGAAATATTTGGAGTTTTTTGAGAAGAGGGGACACAAGGTGATTCCTAGCGCCTCGCTCGTGCCCGAGAATGACCCGACCACCCTTTTTACTGGCAGCGGTATGCAAACCCTATT
>CAZLFM010000016.1:729-13243 GCA_964558845.1 uncultured Candidatus Saccharibacteria bacterium | reverse complement strand
TCTTCGCCCTACTCGCTATTATCACCCTCCTCGGTTTGCTTTTTATCCCCAAAAAGGATACGAGATAAAAATAAAATTAGGGTTCTAGAATGCCTTCGGTTTCGCCGTTGATTGAAATAACGACTGAATCGATGTCGGGGAGCGCAAGAAGTGTGTTTTCGATTTGGGAACGAATAGCCAGGACGCTACAAGAACCAGCCACACCATCACTTAAAGCCGAGCTAAAATCAACATAAGCCGTACCATTTATAATTTCAAATTTCTGAATTAATGTAGCTGGGTTGATGGCCGAAAAGTAGGCTGATTGTTCTTCAGGCTTCAAACCTTCAATCAAAGCCGACAAGGCACCAGGACCAAGTGTCTCGGCATTCAAAACTTTTCTTTCTATACCAACATTTGCGGTGCAATCAGAAGTTTCGGCTTTTGCTGAATCTACAAAATACACATTGACTACCTTTTCCCACTCAAAAGCACTAGCAACCGAAGTGCTATCTTTATGATTTTCAAAAGTATTGACCAAGAACAAAAAGACCACCGCGCAAGCTACAATATAAACAAAATATTTCATTATTTTGGACATCATATAGTGAAAATCTACGAGACCTTTTTGGCCTTTCGAGCCTTGGGTTTGCCTATACTCGAAAGCAAGAGAGCAAAGATGGTCCGAACGAAACCAGCCGCCTCGCTCGAGAGTTCGGTACCAAGGATACTTGCGCCCTTGGCAAAACTGCGAGCAATAAATTCAGCTTCTTTCCGTGCAATATTTGAAAGCTTTCTTACATCCCTCAAAATTGCCAAAAAATAAAAGAGGACGGCAAGCAAAGCTCCAAAAACAGCAATAGTCGCAATACTCGCTACAGCGAAATAAATTTGCATAAAAGAAAGATCTTCCATATTTATATTTTACACGAGAAAAAACGTTGCAACGATCAAACCTGTGTATTACTTTACGTTTAGCTTTGGAAATCGATTTCAAATGGATACATACCCATCGAACAACTACCTTGCATCAACCCCACTTTTGGTGTGCCGATATCGATATTGGTCGAACCAGAAAAATCGAGGCTCTGGCTTATTCTTAGACTTGGAATTCGAACCGAAGCCGAGCAGTCGAAGGTACCTTTGGAATCAAATCTAATTATGGTCGGTAAGCCAGCCTTCGCAACACTCTGTCTTGGAGAGTAGCCACCACGCGCTCTGATTTCTATTATTTGGACGCCGTCTACAATACTCACATTTTGAGCCGGTGCCTTGGTATAATTTATCGATTGATTTTGTCTTTCTTGCGGACCACTTTTTTGAACCACCACGGCTAAACTGTTGATGAGATTGAAGATGGCAAACATTATAACAATCAAACCAGCAGACTTGAAAAATATGCTTTTTTTGGAGCTACTATTTATGCTAAACGAGCTGAAACTCACCAGCGCCAAAACTGGCAATGTGCCGAGCGCAAAGGCAAGCATTGTGAGTCCTCCAGCCACAAAACTTCCAGAGGTCAGAGTATAAATTTGCATCGATTGGGTAAAGCCGCAAGGCAAAAAGAAGGTAGCAACGCCAACCAAAAGCGGAGTCAGAGAGTGATTTAGCTTTGAAAGGCCGTGAGCGCGTTTGCTCAAAAACTTGGGCATACTTGGTTGTAACTTTTTTGAAAAGTGAAAAACTTCAAGCAGGTTGAGACCCATAATGAGCATAACAATCCCTATAATCAGACTGAGTAAAAAAGTAGCCGAAGTGCTGAGCGTAAAGACAGCGCCCACAGAACCAATCACCCCGCCTAATACGAAGAAAGAGACAATTCGCCCGATATGGAATAAGATTTGGGGTTTGGTTTTGCTGCCCTCTTTTGAAAATGTTGCCGACATTGAGAGCACTAATCCGCCGACTACTGCCATACAGGTCGAAAGTGAAGCAATAAGACCAATCACCAAGGCCGAACCAAAATTGATGCTACTAATTTCTACAATATTTACTATGCCCATTTTTTGGAGAGCAATGAAGAGCACGGCAAACAGAATTGCAATTGGTCCAGCAATTTTGAAATCACTCCATCTCTGTCGCAGTCCCAAACTATTTTCTTCACCATCTATTTCCGCAACTAAACTATAGCCATTTTTTGCAATAAATTTTGTAAGCGCTTCTGCCGCTTCCCTTTCTGTCATATCGCCAAAATAACCGCTCACAATGACCGAACGATTGTTTAAATTGGCCTTAACCTCTGTCACATAATCCACATCTCGAAGTTCGCTGTCGATCAACATTTCGCACGCTTTGCAGTGCATACCATTTACTCTAAATTCAAATGTTTTAATATGGTTCATAAATTATAATTTTTTAGCTTTAATACGGAGTGAGTTCGAGACGACCGACACGCTAGACATAGCCATAGCAAACCCGGCAAAAATTGGGTTGAGCAACCAGCCAAAGAGCGGATAAAAAGCGCCAGCGGCAAGTGGTATACCTACAACATTATAGATGAAAGCCCAAAACAAATTTTGTCTGATACCGCGCATAGTCATTTTTGAAAGTCGAATAGCTTTGACAAGTTTGGAAATATCACCATGAAGCAGAGTAATCCCCGCTGACTCGATAGCCACATCGGTGCCGGTCGCCATTGCGATACCAACATCAGCTTTGGCCAAAGCCGGAGCGTCATTTACACCGTCCCCCGCCATCGCCACCACCAGACCTTGCGCTTGCAAAGACTCAATTTTGCGCAATTTGTCTTCGGGCAAAACGCGAGCAACCACCTCATCGATTAGGGCAAGCTTAGCAATATAATTTGCCGTTTTTTCATCATCCCCTGTAAGCATTACGACTTTAATTCCAAGTTTGTGTAAATCGATAACTGCTTGCTTTGCTTCTGGCCTTATTTCGTCGGCCACCATCACCAAGGCAAGCACCCTTTCCTGCGTCATAAGAATCACCGGTGTTTTACCCTCTGCGGTGTATTGCTCGAGCTCGGCCAAATCAAAAGACAAACCGAGCTCATTTAGAAGTTTTGTGTTACCAGCAAAATATAAAGTTCCCCCGATTACACCTTTTATGCCTCGCCCTTGTAAATTTTGAAAGTCCATAACCTCGGCAAAATTTAATTTTTCCTTCACCGCATAATCTACAATTGCCCGGGCGATAGGATGTTCAGATTTCTTCTCGAGCGAGGCTAAAATTGAAATGATCTTGGATTCTTCTTGGTCAGAAAAATTTTTGATATTTACCAGAGTTGGATGACCTTTGGTGATGGTGCCAGTCTTGTCAACAACCACAGTATTTACTTTGTGCAATTTCTCCAAAGTCGCCGCATCTTTGATCAGGATGCCTTCCTTGGCGCCTTTGCCCACTCCAACAATTATAGCTGTCGGCGTAGCCAAACCCAGAGCACAAGGACAGGCAATGACCAGGATACCCACAAAGGAGACCAGACCAAAAGATAGAGCTTCAGCAAAACCCAAATATTGCGAGCCGACAATTAGCCAAAGCCCCAAAGTCACAAACGCGAGCACGAGCACAATCGGCACAAAAATACTCGAGATCTTGTCGGCCAGTGCTTGAATCGGCGCCTTGCTGCCTTGTGCCTCCGCCACCATCTTTACAATCTGAGAGAGCAGAGTTTCTGAACCAACCTTAGTAGCCTTAAAAACAAAGAAACTCGTGGTATTAATCGTACCAGAGACAACGCTGTCACCAACTGATTTTTTGACCGGCATGGACTCACCAGTCACCAAAGATTCATCAACATAAGAGCCTCCCTCCGTTATCACACCATCAACGGGAATCTTGGAACCAGGCTTAACCACAATCAGATCCCCATGCTTAACATCACTCACAGAAATTTCAATCTCTTGCCCGTCACGAATTACCAAAGCCGTTTTGGCTTGCAGGTTGAGGAGCTTTTCGATAGCATCGCCAGTTTTGATTTTTGAACGAGCTTCAAGATATTTGCCCAGAGTTATGAAGGTGATAACAACAATTGTGACGTCGTAATATTGGTATTCGACATTTACAAAATTTTTGAGTGTCTCTTCAAAGGCGGTAACGATAAAGCTATACAAAAAGGCGGTGATTGTACCAATACCAATCAGAGTATCCATATTGGCCTTGCCAAAACGGAGAAAACGATAAAGACCAAGGAGATACGGCCGGCCAATCACGAACAAAATATAAGTCGCAAAAACTGGCAATAAGTGGTGGACAAAGCCCTTAGTCACTGGACCCATTTCGGCTACCACCTCATAGTGCATCAAAACATCCCAAACCATTATCGCAATACTAAAAATAGCGAGAGGTACAGCCGAGAACAGACCGGTTTTCATCTGACGTAACTCGGCCAGTTTCTCTGCTTTGGATTGATTGAGCCCGAGGTGTCGCGCGTGCTCCTCCTCGCTCATGCCCATTGATTCGGCGGTGTCTACGACGAGTGAGTAGCCAAGCGGTTCTATCTTTTTGGACAAATCTTTGGGATCGACCAGACTTTGGTCAAAACTTATTTTGGCCATTTCGGTACCATAATTAACCTCTACCCCACTTACCCCACGTTCTTTTTTGAACGTCTTCTCAATAATATTGGCACAAGACGCGCAGTGCATTCCTTTGACTCTAAAATTTTTAATCTTTTCCATATTTTTAAATTTTTTATTTTTCGTAGCTTTCGTATAATTTTAGTATATTTATTTTCTCTTCAGACGATAAACCTCCAGAACTTCTTTGACCGCCTTGCTTTCTCCACCCTTTTTCATTTGATGCACCACGCAAGTGCTCAGGTGATTTTCGAGTAATACATCTTCAACGCTCGAGAGCGCTCGTTTGATGGCCGAAGATTGAGTAATAACATCGACACAATAAACACCTTTGTCGACCATTTCTTGCAAGCCTCTCATTTGACCCTCGATAATCTTGAGCCTTCTGATTATGCGCGATTTGGGTGTAATCATATTTTTGAAAATTGAAAATTATAAATTGATAATTCTATGTTATACCCCCCGTGGGTATCTGTCAAGACAGACAAAAAGCAGACCTGTGGATAATCTGCTTTTTGTTTTGACCAAATTTATTAGAAATTAATTGGCCTTGGAGACAGCGATGGCGCTTTTTATGATACTACGAAATTCGTCAATGGAATTTGGATTTTGAATTTGGACACCGTTTACAAAAAAGGTTGGCGTGCCTTGCAAACCAGACTTTAGGGCGTGCACCCTTTCAGCCGAAACAAGATTTTTGATTTCTTTTGAACGCCAGTCAATGTTGAATTGCTCGACATTGAGCCCGAGGAGCTCGGCATATTTTTGAAATATTGTGGCGATATCCGCTTCACTCGCCCATTCGTTTTGTTTTTCAAAAAGTAGGTCGTGCATCTCCCAAAACTTGCCCTGCTTGCCTGCCGCCTCAGCGGCTCGCGCTGCAAACTCGGCGTTGGGATGAATGGTGGTTAATGGAAAGTGTCTGTAGACAAAGGCCACCTCGTCGCCAAATTCGGTCGTAAGCTGTCGCAAGACCGGATAATAGGTTCTACAAGCGGGACATTGAAAGTCGCTGTATTCCATCAGCACCACTTTGGCCTCTCTACTACCCTTGACGTTGTCGAGCGGGTGCAAGACACCTTTTTCAAAAGGTGGCTCAATACTAGCCCCACCGCTGGAAGCGATGAGAAACACTCCACCAACCACCACCACAATGGCTATGAGCCAATAAATTGCCTTCATTGTATTTTTGGTTTTTTAGGCACGATCAGTACAGAGACAAGGTAAGCTACAATTCCGGGTATTACACCACTTACGAATGTGCCGAAGATATAAATGAGTCGAAAGATCACCGGGTCGATATTGAAATATTCGCCCAAACCTCCAAGCACTCCGAAAAGCACTTTGTTAGTCTCGCTCCTATATAACCTTTTTGGTTGATTTTCCATAATTCCCCCATTCTATCACTTTTCTAAAACTTTTCCAGCAAAAATAATTATTTCCAAAATTGCAGAAGTAGGCCGAAAACAATAAATATTACTAGCTGATATCCACCTTGAATAAGAAATCTCGCCCACTTGAGTCTGCCCGACTCGGCTGTCCACATTGCGCTACCTGCAAGTGTTGGTATTACAAACGCAAAACAAATCCACAAAGCTCTTTCAACCCCACCAACTCGCGCAGTATCCGCCACCAAATGCGCCAGCACCAAAACTTGAAAAAGAGTCAGAACAAATTGCACCGCATACAAAGGACCGGCGCCTTTTTGCATTTCTGCCCGCTTCGCCAAATCATCGGCGTTTGCCCCCACAATCTCAAGCCACTTTTTGCCAAAAAGCGGGCCGTACCAAATCGCCCCGACCGCCATCGACAACACCGCCCCCACCACCACTGCAAAATAATTTATTGATACTGCTTCCATAATTTTATTTTATTTATGATTAATTTATAAAATCATTTTAACACAAGTCCCAACTCGTATTATCTCGAGACAAGGTGCCACACGAGGAGTGCGAGGGCGCCCCACCAGCCGAGGTCGGAAAAAATAAGACTGACTATTATTTTATTCTGCCAAGAGGCGGGCAAAAGCTCACTCGCTCGCCCTTCTTTTTCTTTTTGCAAAAGATAAGGGCTGACACGGAAAGACAAAAACAAGCCATTGAGTATGAGCACAATAGCGATTAGAGTGAGGTACATTGGCAGACCAACAAAAGGTTCGCTTCTAAAAAATATACCGCCCCCGATAATCGCAAGGAGAATACCTACCCAAATCATGGGCTTGGTTACTTTGTGAGTGCGCGTGGTCGCTTCGGTCCAGTAATTTGATTTTCGCCCTAAAAATCCGTGGATATCAATCACCGTCACCGCGCCAAGTCCGATCACAAACCCGGCAACAAGCAAGAACAATCCGATGAAATCTAAGAGAAACATTATCTATTAATTACAGTGATAGTAATTTGCAAAACGGTGGCAAAAGAGACCCACAAGAGATATGGAATGTTGGCATAGACCACCCAGCTTATGTGGGGCCAAATCGCATAGAGCGCCCAGATAAGTGTGCCGAGCACAAGCAGAATATCGATCGAAGCCAAAAGGTTGTTTTGCAAACCAAACTGAATTGGTGTAAATGCAAAATTAAAAACCAGATTGAGTGCAAAAGGTAGAGCGACCACCCATGGGATTTTGCCTGTAAAGGCACTGTAAAAAACTTTGCCAAAAGAAAAGGCGATGATGGCATATAGCACCGTCCACACCGGCCCAAAAACCCAACTCGGCGGCGCCCAAGTGGGCCTAATTATTTGCGAGTACCAGTTGTATGTATTCATAAGTTATTGTTAATTTTATTCTCACTTATCACTTTATTATAATAACAAATTTTTCAGGCTCTGACCCAAATATTATGGACAAACTTATTTGTAGACATACAAAAGGCGTTCTACTAGAATAGGAATATGTATAAAAAAGTGCCAAACCTTATCCTATATGGAGCCACGGTGGTCTTGGGCCTCATTGTCCTCGCTTTGTGTATTTTTGCCTTACCTTCGATGTGGCGAAATGGCCCACTTGAATTTCCCGAGGCTAGAATGGCAGTGCAGCTTATTGTAATTGGTTTGTATGCGACCACCATCCCCTTCTTCATCGGCCTTTGGTATGTTTTCAAATTCCTCCGCTACGTGAGCAAAGATATGGCCTTCTCTAGTCTAGCGATGAAAGCCTTGCACAACATAAAATACTGCGCCCTCATAATCGGCGTTATGTATATGATCGGCGTGCCACTTTTGCTCCCAATCGCCGAGGCCGATGATGCCCCTGGCCTCCTCTTATTTGGATTCGCAATCGCCTGCACCCCTTTCGTCGTCGCCTCCTTTATCGAAATTCTCCAAAGACTCTTGAGAAGTGGAATAGAAAAATTGTGATGAATTAAAAAACAGTGCCTCCCAAATTTGACCCGAAAGATTTTTCCATATTTCTAAATTAGAATTAAATTTTTGCTGGCCGTCTCGTGTTAGATCTATGTGTTTACTACAGGTTAAGGTTAAAATAACGCTTTTTTGAAACTAAAATCGATGCATCTCGAGCGCATTCCCTATATCTTAATTATTTTGCTTTATGGTTTAAGATAAAAGCAAACAAGTTGGTTAGTAAAATAATTATAACAAAAGTTGATTGCCAATAATTATAGGTATCATAATTTTCTACCAAATCATTCACTTTACCCGTATATCTTTCCTGAGAATTAAATGTTCTTGCGTTAGAACTTTCAATTTCTATTTTTAATTTTTCATAAGCTAAGATACTTTTTTCACATTCTGCGTTATTTCCTTGTCTATTTAAGTAGCCACAGTTTTCTTGCTTTACAATTAAGTTGTGGATCAAAACATTTTGTAAATTAGAGTTGTTTATTAGATCTTGCAACATCGTTGTCCCATTTTGTAGCGCAATATTGACCTTTAAATCATTTTTAGAATCAACAATGGTATAAAGTGCAGTAAAAAAAGAAGAAATTATAATCAAATCGGATGACCACTTAAATAAATCTTTTTTGTGTCTATAAATAAAATTAGTAAGATCATTCATAATTAACGCGTCTCATACTGCCACTTGCTGGCTGGCATGAGTAGTCCAGAACTTGCTGGATGTAGACAGTATAAGCGTTTTTGAAGATTACTTCTACTCTCTAATTGACCCGTCTTGGTAGAGGTAAAAGTAGACAAAGTAGACACTATAAAAAAGAGTTTTTGGAAGGTCTACCTCTCTAACGATTTTTCCGCCGGTGATAGACCACCAAGGAGCTTGTGAGGAAAGTAGTTCCAAGCGTCGGTAACCAGTTCGAGTACAGTACTCAATTCTGGAGCACCCGTCTCTCCTGTATCAAACATGGCTATGATTTTCTGCATATCGCCAGTATCTTCTTCGTTGTAGATAATTTCCTTTACATCATCTAGAGTAAAATCGCTACCAGCTTCTTCCAAAAGCTCATTGATGTCGGCTTCCAACTCAGCTCTGTATTCTAAAATTTCTTGTTTGGTTTGGGGCATAACTATTATCTAAAAAAACTCAAGATGCCTTTTGGATGGTTTACATCAAATATTTTATGTGGAAAATCATTTGGACCAATTTTAAAGCCTAATTTACCATTAGATCCTTTTACAGAATACATTTCTCTTTTATGTCTTTTAGCCGTAATCCACTCTATTGGATCGTGCTGGTCATCTAGTATCTGTTTTAGCTCTACTGAGCTTAGACAAACAATCCCATCATCATTACAAACGAGCAATAAAAATACTTCTTTTAAATCCTTCTGCATTAACTCTATTTCATCTTGATGTTCTTTTTTGAAAGTGAATCTCCAAGGAGTAAGTCTTTTTGAAGAATATTTTATATAAATACCAACTTTGTCATTTATGACATAAGAAGCATTATCATGAGAAGGATACGGTTTTATTTTGATCTCCTTATTAGTTCCATGGAGTATTCGTGAAAAAACAATGCCGTGAAAAAACTCAAATTCCTTAATCATTTTATTTTTTCTTGAGATTTTTCAAGAATTTTATATTTCCATCATATTTGTAGAAAATACGACCTTTGCCTTGGTTATTAAACAGAATCATTATGTGGTGAATAGCATTTGGATATTTATCGCGCTTCAAATCAAAGTTACCAATAAATCCTCGAGCACGTTCGATTTTATCTTGGTCAGCATCTTTATATCCAGCACTTGTTTTTGATGGATGCACGGCAATAGATTCGTCACCGTTTGGGCTGAAGTGATTTATGTAATTCAAAAGAAAATCTGGCAATCTTCTTTTTCCTAATAATTGGGCCAGTGTATTCAATTTCTCGCTACCTATTTGATTACCAGTGACAATTTTCTCAATACTTTCATTGTAATCAAATAACTCAAAACTCATTTCACCACTATCAAAAGAAACTGTTGTCTTGTCTATACTCCCGCTTGCAACCGCGGATACTCTCGTATCTTCTAACCACACAGGAGAACCGTTTCCAGATCTGATTGAATCTAGTGAAAGTTTGTGAAATACAAAACATTTGTGCCAATCGACATATAGTTTTTCTGGGATATGTAACTCAAAAAAAGGTAAATATCTACCACGAGATCCGAACATACGAGCTCTTTGTATATAAGTGTCCTGTTGGATTTTATGTTTTACATCTCGAGTAAAAAACATTGAAAGCAGATTATCAAAGGTTACCCCTCTAGAGACGATGTTCCCACCAATTGCGACAGTAAATAGAGTTGACGGGTTTGTGGCACTGTTGTAATCGACAACATTTTTATCAGTGTCGCTATTCATAACCACAATAGTATTTCTGTTTCTATTATCAAGTATATATTTAGTGATCTCATCCTCTTCGCCAGGATGTCTTTCCTTGGCGATTTCCCATATTCGCTTGTAGTATTTTTCAAATTTATCGTCTTCCTCATTATTGAGAATGGTAAATAATTTCACGACTTCCTTATAGTCGTTACTATGATCAGCCATTTTACCGCTGGTATGTATAAGGATAGAATAATTTTTCTCACCATCTAAATTAATTGTCAGATTTAGATGCGACACATTCACTAAAAATCCAAAAATAGCCTCTCTTAAGTATTTTGGTGTATCATCCGTATCAGGTAGAAGGTTGAGATTAAATTCTATAGAACCGTTATCTAGAGATGTTGGGAAGAAGGTACTTTGACCTTTATAAAGTGGGTGTGGAGGAAAATCCACCCATTTTTCATTTTCATTTCTAAAAGTATTGTTTAAATCTAATCTAGCTGGAGTAGCAGTTACACCTATATAAATACCATCTTTGCCAATCAACTCCTCTATTAGTGCGTTAATTTTTGTCTTTTCTCCTTTGTTAACTTTAGAATTTGGAGTAGCGTAATCTGCTTCGTCATCAATAATTACCTTATTCCCAACCCCACCTATTTTATGTATCAATTTTTGCAGGTCTTTTGAATTCTTTTTACAAAATAAAACCCATTCACTTTCTCCAATTGTTACTACAGGATCAAGAATTTCACTAAAATTTTTTGGTGCAGGATCAATTCCTGATCTTCTAAATCGTTCAAGGTTTTGATTTAACAACTGAACACTATCATTGAGTAGAACGACCACTATTTTAAAATTTTCATCTAGTAAACGAGCAGTTAAAGTTATCATCATCTCTGTTTTTCCGCTTTGTGGCTCGCCATATATTACAAAAGATCTGCAACTGTTATTTATATTTTTTACAGCACCTTCTACTGCCTGCTCTATATTTTGGGTAAAACCATTTTTTGCTGTAATACGCTCAAGTTGCCGCCTATAACGAGTGTGTTTACTGGTTTTATTTTTGAGTTCACTGATGTTAAACATATTTATTTTTGCATCACTATTACATACTCGTATTCATAGGCTCTTTTTTTGCTAGGGTTTGATTTACTTGTAAACTTTCCTGTTTTTTTATCCCTCCAAGGAGTAATCATCTTGCTTGAGATTTCTCTCCTAATTAGGTCAAATTTGCGAAACCCAATATTCAGCATTTGTTCAGCAGCCACCTGAGCATTTAGTATGGGTACCCCTTTTAACTCCGTATTACCTATAATTATGCAAGCCTTTTTACCAGGTTTTAAGATCCTATGCATTTCTGTAAAAGCCAATCTCATATCAGAAAAATAACTCGCAACACTTTCTGATAAGCTTCGGTTTTGCAGACTAAGTTTAAAGACTATATCTTCCGCGACTTTACTCTTAAATTCCCTAGTAGTCAATGATTTATAGCTACTGCCAATAAACTGCATTCTGAAATCAAAATAATGATTTATAAATCTGTCCCAATTTTTAAAATGTTTATTATCGCTCCCAAACCAAAGTAGCGATAACTGGTGCAAATCGGCATACTCGTACGAAGTGACATATGGAGGCGAAGTTACAATGAGGTCAATGCTGTTATTTTTTAACGGTAATTTTTTAGTCGAACTCCATAGCTTCATTTTTGCTGGAATATTAAGACGACCAGATTCTTTGAGTAAAGAGTAATAAACTTCATTTTTTCTGATCATTGACTCTAGGTGCTGTAGGAAAATAGTAATCGGCTCCGGATATTTTTTATTTGGATCTATGGTTGGTTTAATACTTTTCATTAACCAACGAGAGCAATTTTTTAGAATGTGTGAAAATGCACAGAGAAAAAATCTTTTTGATTCACTGTCTTCTATTTTTAGGATGCTGATATAAATCGCGTCTAGCTTTTTGATGATAGTTTTATCAAACCAATAGTAAATCCTTTCATTGTGATATTTATTGAGATTATGTTTTTTAAATAACTTATATTTTTTGTTAAAAAGTTCTTTTGATACCTCAAGTTTTTTTGGGTTAATAGCTCTAGTTTTTGTATCTGTAATTAATTTAGCTACAGGATTTATATCAAATCCAATACTCTTTCTGCCATCAACCTTTGACTGAACAAGTGTTGTGCCGCACCCACCAAAAGGGTCACAAACAATCTCTCCTTTCTTGGTATATTTAGATACTAGTTTATCTACAAGTTGAGGAATAAATTTT
>CAZLFM010000016.1:0-719 GCA_964558845.1 uncultured Candidatus Saccharibacteria bacterium | reverse complement strand
ATAACTATGGCTCAGTTTTGTTGTTTCAATCCTCTGAAATTCTGAAAAAGACCAATCATTAGAGGTTTTAAGCCCCTCAAAATAACCCAGTACTGTTGAGGATTTGATGTTCATAATTAGTATGAATTATAACTCTTTCGGAAAAACTTAAAAAGGCAGAATTTGCTTTAAAACCTCACTCTCCAAAAACCGATGCTTTTTATATGCATTACAACGACTGCAAGCGAGAATTAAATTTTTGGGATGATTGGAGCCGAAGCTCTGAGCAGGGACTTTTTCATCGGAAGTTCGCTCCATATATCGGAGCTTTTTGTTTAGCTCATTGGTAGAGAGAGGGATGATATGATCGGGTTCAAATTTCTTGGCCTTGCTACAATCTGGATGGATTTTTAGCTGACAGTTTTCTCCATACTTTTCTATGAGTTCCTTCAATACTCTCTTCCGTATTTTATTAAACTCCCACCTTTTAATAGCAGGGTGTCTGAAGTCAAAGTATTCCTTAAAATTTTTATCTAGTTTTTCGGTATCTCCATTACAAAGAAGTTGTGCGAAAAATTCCCGATCTTCGGGGTATTCGAAATTCATATTTCTGTGGTGGGTTTTTACTAACTAGAGAAATTGCAAAAATCTCCTAGCCAGGCGGTAGCTAAGCTACCCACTACCGGTTTCCCGATAGGACCCACCACAGGTACTCCTGACTAGGAGGTTTTTACACCTGT
>CAZLFM010000015.1:12280-13746 GCA_964558845.1 uncultured Candidatus Saccharibacteria bacterium | reverse complement strand
GCGCCTGCGGCGCGACCCAATTTCGGCTCTAAAATCCGATTTCGTTTTTTGGCGGAAGGGATGGGATTCGAACCCATGGAACCCTTTCGGGCTCAACACATTAGCAGTGTGCTGCTTTCGACCACTCAGCCACCCTTCCATATATTTCGCTACACTTGTTTCACTCAGAACAGACTAACATATTTAACAATTTGACTCCAATATAAGCCCTTTGTGTTTCCCTAAATTTCGACTAAACTGAAGGTATGAACCAAGGACCAACATCGTCAATTCACAAAATATCGGGTGGAACGCCAGAGCAACAAGCAAAAGTCGCAAAAAAATTAGAGGCGGAGTTTATGACCGAAAAGTGGTACAAGGATGCCGAAAGAGAAAAAACACTTGAGGAGAAAGAGATAATCGAAGCGGTAATAAAGAAGCTAAATGTTTTTTTGTCTCAATACGGAGCAAAGCCTTTGGATATTAAGGAAACTCATGTTCACGTACTAGATAAATCAAAGATGTCTGATTCAGATGTAGAATTTATTGAGAAAACTTTCCATGGGACGATGGCTTTTTTCGAAAGGAGAGGGCAGGAAGTAATCGTTTCGGGCTGGAAGATTAATGGTAATTTAGAATTTGCTAATGCTATTGTTCATGAATTGATCCATTTTCTTTCATACAATTCGGTTATTGTTGACGATGCTGCAAGAAGTGGCTTTGCTCCGCATAGGTTGGGTTTGCTTGCGCAGTCAGCGAGATTGGAAAATAATCCGATCTATTTTCGCGAGTTAAACGAGGCTGTTACCGAAGAGCTAACCATACAATTTTTCCAGTATTTAAAAGAGGTTCCTGTACTGGCAGAAGAGTGTAAAATTATAGAAGAAGCAATAGAAAAATATTCTGATTCTGACATATCAGCCGTTCGTGGTGAGAAAATATATTCCTATGCATATTTGAAGGAAAGGATACGACTAAACAACCTCATAAAAATTCTTTACGAAAAAAGAAAATCTGATTTTTCTTCAGAAGGAGAGGTTTTTAATGTATTTGCAAGGGCGGCTATGACGGGGGAGGTAAAGGAGCTCGCTACTTTGGTAGAAACAACACTTGGTACTGGAACTTTCAAAAAATTGGCAAATTCACTTGCGGATTTTGATGAAATCTAATTCAATCCCTCATATTATTACTGGTCGAATAGGTATAAGGCTCTAATCATTGACTCCAAAAGACATATTTGATAGTGTATAGCGGTGCCCATTCGGGCCTTTTTGTAAGCAAAAAACTTATTAAGTATAAATGGCAAAGAAATCAGTCATCGCAAGAAGTCTTAAGAAGCCCAAATTTAGCACCCGGGCTGTTAAGCGTTGCTTCAAATGCGGTAGACGCCGAGCTTTTATGGGAGATTTCGACCTTTGCCGAATTTGCTTTAGAGAATTAGCCAACGAAGGTAGAATACCAGGAATTAAAAAATCGTCGTGGTAAGT
>CAZLFM010000015.1:0-12180 GCA_964558845.1 uncultured Candidatus Saccharibacteria bacterium | reverse complement strand
CCAATAGCAGACTTTTTAATAAGAATCAAAAACGCCGGATTGGCGGGCAAGCCTTTTGTCTCGGTGCCTTTTTCCAAAATGAAGCTAGCCATCGCCGAGATGCTTTCTAGTAAGGGCTTTTTGGGTGAAATCAGCACCAAAGGCAAGGCGCCGACTACTAAATATTTGCAGGTAGAACTTATCTATACAGAAGATGGCAAACCAAGGGTTAACGATGTAAAACGCATTTCCAAACCTTCTCGCCGACTTTACGAAAAGGCCAAGAATATCAAGGGTTATCGAATGGGTGTCGGCATGACCGTCCTCTCGACTCCAAAAGGTATAATGGCCGATATAGACGCGAGAAAAGCCAAATTGGGAGGCGAGCTTTTGTTTAATATTTGGTAATACGAAAATCGTGCGAATAATACGAAAAACAACGAAAATTTCAAAATAAAAAATGAGTAGAATAGGCAAAAAAGGAATAACGATACCAGAAAAAACAGAAGTAACTGCTGTTAATGGTGTTGTTAGTATAAAGGGTCCCAAAGGCTCGATTGAAAGATCTTTTGGTCCGGCCATAGAAATAAAAATAGAAGGCAAAGAAATAAGCTTCGTGCCATTTAGGGCCACCAAACAAACCAAGAGTTTGTGGGGCACAGTGGCTTCTCATGTTGGTAATATGGTAAAAGGCGTTAATGAAGGTTTCGAAAAGAAGCTTTTGCTCGAGGGCGTGGGCTACAAGTCTGAAGTTAAGCCCGCCTCTTCGGCGGGCGGGGGTAAAGATTTGGTTTTGGCACTTGGCTTTTCGCACCCAGTTGTTGTGGTAATACCAGAAGGCTTGACTGTCGAAGCGCTCAAAAACACTATTTCAATTAAGGGTATAGACAAAGAGTTGGTTGGTCAGTTTGCGGCGAGCGTTCGCGCTCTGAAGAAGCCAGAGCCTTACAAGGGCAAGGGCTTTAGATACGACGGCGAAGTCATTAGAAGGAAGCAGGGCAAGAAGAGCGCCTAATTGAGAATTGAAAATTTATAAAAATGGATACAAAAATAAAACAACAAAAGAGGGACAGGAGACGCAAGCGTATCAGAGCCAGGGTTTCTGGTACTAGCGAAAAGCCGCGTCTTGCCGTTTTCAAATCAAACCGATATATTTCGGCTCAGTTGATTGATGATGCTTCGGGCAAGACTTTGTGTGCTTCGACTTCGCAAAATATGAAAGGCAAGACTATGCGCGATCGGGCAGAAGAAGTTGGCAGTGATTTGGCCAAACAAGCCAAAGATAAGAATATAAGCAAAGCAGTTTTTGATAGAGGTGGCTATATTTACGTCGGTTCGGTAAGCGCTTTAGCTGATGGGGCAAGAAAAGGCGGATTAAAATTTTAAAAATTATGCAGAATAACGAAGAAAAAGAAATAAACGAAAACGAAGTGGTGGTAGAGGCTAACTCGGAAGAAGTTGCTGTTCCTGCTGAACCTGCTGCTGAATCTGTTGCTGAGCTTACTGCAGAAGTAGCAAGCGCCCCTGTTGGTGCAGGTGGTTCGCGAGACTTCAAGAAAAATGATCGCAGACGCAATGAGCGTAAGCCTTCGCGTCGTCCAGAAAGAGCTAGACAAGAATTCGACCAAAAAATACTTAGCGTTCGAAGAGTTACTCGTGTGGTTGCTGGTGGCCGAAGATTTAGTTTTAGCGTAGCTGTGGCAATTGGCGACAAAAAAGGCCGAGTAGGAGTAGGGCTTGGTAAATCTGGCGATACACCTTTGGCTGTCGAAAAAGCTGTTAGAGAAGCTAAGAAATCGATGGTCACAATTCCTATGAAAGGTGGCAGTATCGCTCATCCGGTTGAGGCCAAATACACTAGTGCCAGAATTATGATTGCACCGGCTCCGGGCAAGGGGGTGGCAGCTGGTAGTTCGGTCCGAACAATCCTCGAGCTTGCCGGTATCAAAGAAGTTTCGGCCAAGATACTTTCGCGCTCCAAGAACAAACTCAACAACGCCAAAGCTGCGATTAGGGCTCTGATGAAATTAAAAAGTGTAAAGACACAAAAAGCAAGTTAAAATATCTTTATAAACTTTCAAACTTTTTAACTTTCAAACTTAATTATGCAATTCCATAATCTAAAAAGAAATAAATCAAACCGAAAGGCCAAGCAGGTTGGGCGAGGTGGCACCCGGGGCAAAACCTCTGGTCGTGGTACCAAAGGTCAAAACGCTCGATCGGGCCGAAAGAAGCGCCCAGAAATGCGAGATTTCATCAAGAAATTGCCAAAGCTTAGAGGGCGCGGCAAGAACTCTTTCAAATCAATACAAGAAAAATCTTTCGCCATAAATATAAAATCTTTGGAGACGGCCTTTAATAAAGGAGATGTGGTAAATAACAGCTCTCTTTTGGAGAAGGGCCTCTTGAAGAAAATAAATGGTAGAATATTGAAAGCCAAGATATTGGGGGCGGGGCCCTTGACCAAAGCTCTGACGATTGAGAAATTGCCAGTTTCGAAGGCCGCCAAAGAAGCAATCGAGCTTGCTGGTGGTAGTGTCAAATTGGCGTAATTCTTATGAATTTAACTCACAAACTAAAACTTATTTTTGGAGATAGAAGTCTAAGACGCCGAATAGTCTTTACTCTTGTTGTGCTCGCTATTTTCCGCGCTTTGGCGACAATACCAATTCCTGGCATCGACACTCTACGCCTAGAACAATTCCTCTCTGGTAATGATTTTCTGGGATTGCTCAACATATTCTCTGGAGGCGGACTTTCTAATCTTTCTATCATAATGCTTGGCGTTGGTCCGTATATTACGGGTTCTATCATTATGCAACTTCTGACCATTATGTTTCCGAAGTTGAAACAAATGTACCAAGAAGACGGCGAAGCCGGCAGAAGAAAGTTTAGCCAATACTCCAGGTTGCTCACTGTGCCGCTTGCGTTCATCCAAGGTTTTGGTTTTATGGCTCTGCTCCAAAATCAAGGAGTTTTGGCCAAACTACCATTTTTCGATATGTTGACGAACCTTATTGTCATAACAGCTGGTTCGCTTCTACTTATGTGGCTTGGTGAATTGGTTAGCGAGTTTGGCGTCGGCAATGGTGTTTCCATCGTTATTTTTGCTGGTATTATAGCGGCTTTGCCGGGTGCTGTAAGTCGGCTTTGGTTGACTTTTGACCCGTCGCTCTTGCCTTCATACATAGGCTTTTTGGTTGCCGCTTTGCTTATAATTTGGGGGGTGGTGATTATTACCGAAGCCGAACGTCCGATCCCAATTACTTATGCAAAGCAGGTAAGGGGCAACAAAGTTTATGGTGGTGTTTCGACTTACTTGCCACTTAGAGTCAATCAAGCTGGAGTTATTCCAATCATCTTTGCTATGTCGATTTTGCTCTTCCCACAAATGATTGTGCAGTTTTTGGCCAATGCCAATAACGCAATGATCCAAAAGATCTCGGCCTTTATATTAAGTATTTTGACCAACCAAGCTCTCTACGCTGTACTCTATTTCTTGCTGGTGTTTGTCTTTACCTATTTCTACACCGCTATCACTTTTGATCCAGATTCTATTGCCAAGAATTTGCAGAGAGGCGGAGCCTTTATTCCCGGAGTTAGGCCAGGTGTTTCTACCTCGGCCCACATTGGCAGGACTCTGTTTCGCATAACGGCAGTCGGCGCCTTGTTCCTCGGGTTGATTGCTGTACTGCCTTTGATTGTACAACTCATCACTGGTATCAGCGCTGTGGCAATTGGCGGTACCGGACTCCTTATCGTGGTTTCGGTGGTTATCGACCTCATCAAAAAAGTCGATGCTCAGGTTTCGGCCCAAGAATACTAACAGGTTTGTAGATGTTAGATTTTAGATATTGGTTTGTGGTAGTATGGATTCAAGACTATTGTCTAATATCTAAAAACTAATTTTCAATATGCACCCACAAACTTTTATATTTTTTGGTCGTTCTGGTTCGGGCAAAGGCACGCAGGCCAAGTTTTTGATTGAAGCTTTGCAAAAGCTTGATCCACAAAAACGGGTTTTGTATTTGGAAACTGGTCAAAAATTTAGAGAATTGTCGACCGAGGCTTCTTATACAGCCGAACTAACCAAAGAAATTATAGAAGCAGGTGGGCTTTTGCCAGAATTTTTGCCGATTTGGGTTTGGACCGAATATTTAGTGCGTCACGTGGCCGGAAATGAACATATGATACTCGATGGTTTGTCGCGCCGGCCTCACGAAGCAGTTATTCTGGATTCAGCGATGAAGTTTTATAAACGAGAAAATCCATTCATCATCTCGATTGAAGTTTCGCGTGATTGGGCGGGGCAGAGATTGCGCAATCGGGGTCGAAATGACGACAACAAGCTCGACATCGAAGCCAGAATGGATTGGTACGACAACAACGTTATGAAAGCTCTAGAATTTTTCAAAAAAGATCCGTATTACCGCTTTCTTTCAATCAACGGCGAGCAAGATATGCACGATGTACACCAAGAAATTCTTACCAAAATTGGTTTGCAATAACTCATCCAGTTAAATTACATTAAATAAAATATGGGTATTAGGTATAAAACAGAAGAAGAAATTGCGACTATGATGGAGGGGGGCAAAATACATGCTCGGATTTTACGCGAAGTGGCCAAACGGGTGAAGCCGGGCATAAAAACTCAAGAACTCAATGATTATGCCGAAAAGCTTATAGATGAGGCGGGGGCGAGCGCCTCTTTTCTGGGTTATCAGCCGGTAGATGCCAAACGTCCTTACCCAGCTTCGCTCTGTGTTTCAATCAATGAAGAGATTGTGCACGGTATTCCAGACAACAAAATGATTTTTGAGGGTGATATTGTAACTCTCGACCTCGGTCTGACTTATGGCGGCTTGATTACCGACGCGGCGATTACTGTAGCCGTCGGTAATGTAGAAGAAAGAACCCGAGAACTCGTAAAGGCGACCGAAGAAGCACTGGAGCGAGGTATAAAAGCTATGCGCGTCGGCGGACATATAGGCGACATTGGGGAGGCTATTATGGCGATTGCGGTCAAGTATGATTTGGGGGTTGTGGAAGGGCTTTCGGGCCACGGCGTCGGGTATAGCGTACACGAAGAGCCGTTTGTACCGAACAAAGCCGAGCGGGGCGAAGGGCCAGAGCTTCGTCCGGGAATGGTGCTCGCCATCGAGCCGATGTTTACCTTGGGTAGTCGCCATATCAAGCGGCTTTCGGATGGCTATACTTATATCACTCGCGACAAATCATTATCGGCCCATTTTGAGCATACGGTGGCGGTAACCAAAACCGGTATTGAAATACTTACCAAATAACCAGATTTGTAATTTTCAATTTTCAATAAATTACCAATTATTTAATTTTCAAAAATGAATCCAAAAGAAGAAAGGACATATGTAATGCTCAAGCCTGATGGCGTAAAAAAGGGTTTGATAGGAGAAGTTATAAAACGCTTTGAGCAACGCGATCTCAAAATTGTTGCTTTAGAAATGTTTCAGCCAACGCACGAACTCATCGACAATCACTATCCAAAAAAACAAGAATGGATCACACGTCTTGGGGAAAAGACGATGGTGACCTACCAGAAATATGGATTTGACGCAGTAGCGGACTTTGGCACTGATAACCCAGCTTTGATTGGGCCGGAAATTAGAAAGTGGCTAATCAATTATATGCTGTCGGCCCCTCTTGTAAAAATGGTGGTGCAGGGAACGCACGCCGTAGATGTGGTGCGAAAGATCGCTGGGCCAACACTTCCTTATCTTGCCGATATGGGCACAATTCGAGGCGACTTTTCAATCGATTCTCCAGCTATTGCGAACAAAGAAAAGCGCGCAGTTATGAATATTTTGCATTGTTCAGAAACTCCCGAAGAAGCGGAACACGAAATAAAACATTGGTTTGGTGATAAAAAACCTTTTGATTACAAGCGCTTTGGTGTGGACGAGTAAAATAATCCTCTACGACGTCAACCTCGACGGCATTTTGGAATAATTACGAAGCTTTTGATTTGTGATATAATAGGCGTAGGGTTGTTCGGGTATTTTCTAGATTGAACATATTTTGGGAGACTTATATATTTTAGGTTTCCGATGAGAGTTTTCACAACTGAAATCATTCTGACGAATCCTTTTGCGGTCACCCACCTTAATCTAAACAATTAGGGAATTACTCCGGGCGATCCTATAGCAAAAACTGCCTTCGGGCGGTTTTTGCTTGTGAATAAAGATAGATTTAATCGGCCTCTCTTGCTAATATATTCAAATGCTACGCCAAAAACTTTTTAAAGAATTTTTTGTTCTTTCGGCCGCGGTCGGCTTGCTCAATTGGTGGGCTTTGAAAGCTGATTTGTATTGGCGCTGGTATTGGTTTGATTCGATGATGCATTTTTTGGGTGGAGCCTTGGTGGCCGCGTTCTTTTTGTGGCTCTATTTTTATTCTGGGGTTTTTAAACCAGAACAGAGAAATCTGACACATTTTCTGCTGATTGCTCTTCTTGGTATCGCTCTTGTCGGCTTTTCTTGGGAGATTTATGAACTAGTACTTGGCGAGGCTCGGCGTAGCAGAGAATTGTATATCTTCGACACAACGATTGACCTGATAATGGATACACTCGGGGCTTTGATGGTTTGTCTATTTGCCTTTATCAAAGAATCATCTGCCCCAAATAACCATCAAAAATCGAATGAATAAAATAAAATTATTTTTTTATGGCGGGGTGGGGGCAACGACCGGTGCCAACTTCCTACTTGATGTCGGAGAAAAGTTTTTGGTCGATTGCGGCCTGCTCCAGGGTAAACACAATGCTGATTTTGTGAACGCCCTGCCTTTTAAATACGATCCTAGCGAAATCAAAGCTTTGTTTGTGACTCATGCGCATATGGATCACATTGGGCGGATTCCAAAGTTGGTCAAAGACGGATTTCGGGGCAAAATTTTCTCCACCCCAGAAACCAAGAGTTTGGCTGAGCCCTTGCTCTATGATGCTTACAAAATAATGATTGGTAAGGAGCAAAAGTCGGGTATGGTGCTAAATTTGTATGAAGAAAGTCATATACAAGAGGCGTTAGGAGTGTGGCAAACACACAAGTATGAAGAAAATTTTGAAGTGGAAGGAGGAGCCAAGGTGGTGTTTAGAGACGCCGGCCATATTTTGGGTTCGAGTATGGTGGAAATAGAAATCTTTGGCAAAAAAATACTTTTTAGTGGAGATTTGGGTAACTCGCCTTCGCCTTTGCTCAGAGATACCGAAGAAGTCTCTGGTATCGATTATTTGATAATGGAAAGTGTATATGGCGATCGCAATCACGAAAGCAAAACTGAGAGAAGAGAGAAGTTTAAGACGATAATAAACAAAACAATCAAGCGGGGTGGGACGGTGGTTATCCCGGCTTTTGCGGTCGAAAGGACGCAGGTTATTCTTTATGAACTCAACAATATGGTTGAGGATGGTGAGATAGAAAGTGTGCCGGTTTACCTGGACTCGCCTTTGGCGAGCAAGGTCACACAGATTTATAAAAACTCGACTCATCTTTTCAACGAGTCTATTCAAAAGGAGATAAGAACGGGCGACAATATTTTTGATTTTCCTAAATTAAAAATAGTCGATTCGTTTAGAGAAAGTGTAGCCATAGACAATGTCCGGGGACCAAAGATTATACTGGCCGGAAGCGGTATGTCGGAAGGTGGGCGAGTGCTTGGTCACGAAGCGAGCACTCTTGCTGACGCAAACAATACTCTTATTTTGGTAGGTTATCAGCCGGTTGGGACTTTGGGCCGAAAATTGCAGGATGGGGCAAAAGAGGTAGAAATAAATGGGAGCCAAATAAAAGTAAGGGCAGAGATAGCGAGTGTGCAAGGTTATAGTGCCCACAAAGACTCGGAGCATTTGGTGGAGTTTGTCGAAGGGACCAAAAACCAAGAGACAGAAAACCACAAACTCAAAACAGTTTTTGTATGTATGGGCGAGCCCAAAGCCTCGCTCTTTCTTGCCCAACGTATTCACGACTATGTGGGTGTCGAAGCGATTTATCCCGAAGCGGAGAGGGAATACGAATTATAAACCCTATTCCACTTTGAGGGTAAATAATTATTTACCACCTTCCTTTTTTGGGTGATAGAAAAACAAAAGATAGGCCATTGTGGCTAATACCAGAATCGTAAGTATGTTTAGTATTGTGCTTGTCATTTTTTGATACTATTTTTTGCGATTACATATACTATTATACCAAAAATACCCATAATAACAAAAAAGAGTTGTAAATATTCTGATTGACTCATATTTTTTGTTTTGTTATCGATAAACCAAAGCTAAAAAAGAATATAGATACACCCGCTCCAGCTACAAAAAACCAAAAATTAAACATACTACCCGGAACAAAGATGGGGACCACTGTCGCCCCAAACAAAAGCTTGGAAATGTCCAACAAATATGATGAAGCTTTTTCTACTTGTGTCTCCGATAACCTTACCATAACAGCTATTATATCACGGCGAAGAGAAGCAAGAAGTGTTATGCCAAATAATTACTAGAACCTTGAATTTTTTGGTACTAAAAGCAAAACCGCCAGAGGAACTCAATGTTCCATCTGGCGGTCGGGCGGGACGTTCAAATGATTGTCCCGCCGAAAAAGTGGTGGTGGCCGAGCGTCTTACTTCCGGCGATGTCCGGCACTTCTTGCCGGTAGACGTATTCGTTGCCCCTGAATGACCAAAAAACCCCTTCGCTTTCGTTGCGGTACATCAGTCTAAAGCGGAGGAGGGGGTTGTTCTCGTCCATGTACGGTATCTCATAGGTATAAGGTCCACGTCCCCCGTTGAATTCGGCAGCTCGGTAACTCACGGCCAGCACTTTTTTAAGAAAGTTGATGGCTTCATCGTTGTACCACCCGCCGTACGACATCATCCACACGGGTTTCCCCAGATAGGTGATGAGTGTGGATCCGAATGAGTAGATGGAGTTAGGGTAAGTGTGCCACTCGTCCTTAACAATGAAGTCACCAAAGACGAATGTTACCGAGGTGGTGCATCCCCCGTTGCTCTTCACTTTGATTGACCGGCGATTTTCTCCGCCGGCATAGCCATCGAGCATTGCTTGGAAAAACGCCTCTTTGGCGCCTTCCAAAATCTTGACTCTGTCTTCAGATGTCATACGACCTCCGCCAAAAAGCTACCACAACATTGCCAGCATTGCAATTTATATTTTCCCCTCACCTTCGCAAGGTGAGGGGCGACTTTCCACAAGGAAAGTGGGGTGGGGTCGTTATCTTGCAAATTCTAAGGTGCGGGATTCGCGGATGACGAGGACTCGGATTTCGCCCGGGTATTTGAGTTCGTTTTCGATGCGGACGGCGATGTCGCGGGCAGTGTTGCGAGCTTCGAGGTCGCTAACTTCGCTCGGAGTTACGAAGACGCGGATTTCGCGACCGGCTTGCAAAGCGTAAGCCTTCTCGACACCTTTGAATGAGGTGGCAATCGCTTCGAGTTCGGAGAGGCGCTTCAGATAATTCTCGACGCTGTCTCTTCTGGCACCTGGTCTGGCACCAGATATGGCATCGGCGGCCTGCACGATGTAGGACTCAAGAGTTTCGTAAGGATATTCGCCGTGGTGTGCCTCCATAGCTTTGATGATAAGTGGGTCGGCCCCAAATTTTTGCAAGATGCGTCGGCCGATTTCGACGTGAGTGCCTTGGATTTCGTGGTCGACTGCTTTGCCGATGTCGTGAAGTAGGGCGCCGGCCTTGGCAATGCTGACATTGGCCCCAACTTCGGTTGCTATCATTCCGGCGATGTGCGACATCTCAATCGAGTGTTGCAACACATTTTGGCCATAAGAAGTGCGGAAGTGTAGTCGACCAAGAATACCGACAATACGTGGGTCAAGGTTGAAGACGCCACATTCAAACACGGCTTGTTCACCCTTTTCTTTTATTATTTTGCTAATTTCTTGCTTGGCCTTCTCTACCATCTCTTCGATTTTGGCGGGTTGGATACGGCCATCGGCAATGAGGTTTTCGAGAGCGGTTTTGGCGACCTGTCTTCTGACTGGGTCGTGAGCAGAAATGGTGATTACTCCCGGTGTGTCATCGACAATAACCTCAACGCCGGAGGCGCGTTCGAAGGCTTTGATATTGCGGCCTTCCTTGCCGATAATTTTGCCTTTTATTTCGTCGGATGGAATGGTTACACTAGTTGAAAAGACGTCAGAAGAAACAGAGTTGGCAAATCGGTGAATCGAAGTCGTCAGAATACTTTTGGCCTTTTCTTCAAACTTTTCGGCGCCTTGGATTTCGAGTTTTTGCAGTCGGACCAGCAAATCTTCTTCGTGTTTTCTTTGGATTTCGGCTAGCAAAAGGTCGCGAGCCTCTTCGGTATTGAGTCTAGAGATTTTTTGGAGCTCTTCTAATTTTTGTTTTTCGAGATTTTCGGCTCTTTCTTTGATCAACTTTACTTCCGAAACCTTCTCTTTTATTTGTTCGATTTCTTTATCAATGTCGAGTTGGCGCTTATCCAAAAACTCCTCTTTTTTTATAAGACGATCTTCAGTCTTTTGGGCCTTATCCTCTCTTTCTTTGAGTTCGGTGCGAACTGCGTTTAGAGTTTCTTCGGCCTTCTTTTCAGATTCTTCGACAATGCGCTTGGCCTCTTCGCGCGCATGAAGCTCCATCTGTTTGATGCGGAGCTCGACCGAGCCTCTCTGACCGAGCGAGATTATCCAACGTAGGAAATAGCCAAAGGCTATGCCGACAAGAGCCGCAAGAGCGGCAAGTAATAGTGCTAATTTTAACGACATATATTATTGGGCGATTTTACCCCCGAAGTCCTTTATTTGCTTGTTTTTGGGAATTTTGGAAAACATAAGAAAACGTTGTTTTTCTAGCCTTTTCTTTCAAATTCAGTCTTTTCTGAAGCAAAATCGCATGAATTTAATGCTAATACGAGAAGTATATATTAGCTATAGAATTTTATCAACTATGCCATACTTTTTGGCTTCTTCGGCGTCCATAAAGAAGTCACGGTCAACGTCTTTTTCGATTTTTGATAGCGGTTGGCCGGTGTTCTTGGCTAGGATTTTATTGAGTATGTCGCGCTGTTTTAGTATGTGTTTGGCGCTTATTTCGATGTCGGTAGCTTGGCCCTCACTGCCTCCGTGTGGTTGGTGAATCATAACTTCTGAATTCGGTAGGATAAATCTTTTGCCTTTAGTGCCAGCTGAAAGGAGAACCGAAGCCATCGAAGCAGCCATACCAACACAGATGGTTTGAATATCTGGTTTTATGTGATTCATTGTGTCGAGCACAGCGAGCCCCGCGTGCACATAACCGCCGGGTGAGTTTATATAAAGCGAGATGTCTTTTTTGTTGTCCTCGGATTGAAGGAACAAAAGCTGAGCGATTATAAGGTTTGCGGTAACGTCGTCGATTGGGCCACCAAGAAAGATGATGCGTTCTTTGAGCAACCTCGAGTAAATATCGTAAGCTCGCTCGCCTTGGTGAGTCTTTTCAATCACGGTCGGCACCAATATTGAATTTTGTATTGTATTTTTCATCCCGTTAGAATTTTACTTATTTCGAATAATGATTTATTGTTGGATTATATCTCTTTATCAGAAAAAGTAAATAAACTTTCATTTTTAACTTCTAATCGGATGCGTTTGCATAGATTTTTTATCAAAGACCCAATTTTGGGCAATCGGATAGTTGTCAAAGACGAACACCTACTTCATCAGTGGCGAAATGTTTTTCGTTACAACACAGGCACAACTCTGGTTATTTTTGATGGTAGTGGCAAAGAATTTGAGGCCGTGATTGAAAAAATCAGTAATAGGGAAGCGGAATTAAATTTACTCGGCGAAAAACAGGGGGTTGTTTGTAGCCTCGGGCCCACTCTTTATCAGTCTTTGATCAAAAAAGACAAGATGGAGTGGGTGGTAGAAAAGGCGACCGAACTTGGGGTAGCCAAAATTGTGCCGATTGTTTCTGAACGAAGCGAGAAAAAGGGCTTCAACCTTGAGCGTGCACGTAGAATTGCGATCGAAGCAAGCGAGCAATGTGGCCGAGCGGATGTGCCGGTAATAGAAGATAGTCAAAAGTTAGTAGATGTTAGTTTTGATAAAAATAGTCGAATTGTTGTATTTGATGCGTCTGGTTCGGAAATTGAAGGCGTGCTAACAACTAAAGACTATAATCTAATGACTATTTTTATTGGTCCTGA
>CAZLFM010000014.1:0-14209 GCA_964558845.1 uncultured Candidatus Saccharibacteria bacterium | reverse complement strand
CACTTCCTCGAGCGGCAACACAATATCAAATAATTTCAAAAACTTTTTCTTGTCGGAATTTTATACTCGGCAAACTTGCAACCGAATCCTTGATAAGGCTCTCAGGCACTCCCATTTTGAACGTCGCGAGCGACGAGGCAAGCAAATTTTGGACATTGTGCCCGCCCCAGATTTTGCCAAACTCAAGCAATTCGTTCTCTGACCAAATAGGGTTATCGCCCGCAAACAAAACTTGGGCCTTAGGTTTCAACCCCAGCAAAAAACTCGTCCACTCATTTTCTTTATTCAAAATAAGAAAATCATTTTGGTTTTGATATTTGAAAATGTTGCCTTTGACCCTCGCATATTCTTGCATGGTAATGTGCCGAGCCAAATGGTCGCGATAAATATTGGTAATGATTGCCACCTTGGGCGCGCAGGGTAGATTCGCCACTTCAAGCTCCAAGTGATACGAGGGCACTTCGAGCACAACAAAACTTTCCGGATTACACTTATCGACCATCGCCAAAAAAGGATTCGCTTCTGAATTGCCAGCCAAAACAGTATTTGGTTCAAAACTCTTGAGCAAGTGGTAGGCCCAATTGGTAGTGGTGGTTTTGCCTCTGGCGCCTGTTATGGCTACGATTTTTTCGCTCGGACAAAAACGGTAAAAGAGGCTTAGCTCGTTTTCAATCTGTTTACCTGCCCCCCTCGCCAGCTCGACAAATTTATTTTTGACCGAAACATCCGGGTTGATGACCAAAATATCGCATTCCAAAAAATCACTTTCTTCGTGCCGACCGAGCACGTATTTGATATTGGCCAAATCTTGCAACTTTTCCAAAGAGGGTTTGAGGTATTCTAGACTCTTCATATCAGTGACGGTAAGCAGAGCTCCCCTTTCAGCCAAAAATCTGGCTGTGGCTACACCACCACCCAAAATCCCAAGCCCCATCAGTAATACTTTTTTGCCTTTCAAATCCATTGTTACAAATTATACGCCAGTAATCTTTTCGATCGAAGCGCCGATTGAATTGAGCCGCTCGACCACATCTTCATAACCCCGATTGATAGAGTAAACATTGCGGAGGATAGAAACTCCCGGTGCGGCCAGCATAGCGATGAGGATTATCATCGCCGGACGTAGTGCGGGCGGGCAAACCATCTGGGCCGCCTTGAGCGGAGTCGGCCCGCTTACAAAAACTCGGTGCGGATCAGCCAAAGTTATACTTGCTCCCAGTCGATTGAGCTCGGTAAAATAAATCGCCCGATTCTCCCACATCCAATCGTGAATGAGCGTGGTGCCCTCAGCTTGCGTAGCAATCGGCACAAAGAAAGGCAGGTTGTCCGAATTGAGCCCTGGGTAAGGCAGAGGGTGAATTTTGTCTTTGAGCGCCTTGAGTTTGGAAGGCAAGATAGTAATATCGACCAGTTTGGTAAAACCATTTTTGGCCAAATATTCTTTTGATATTTTACATTTTAGACCCATCGCTTTGAGCTTCTCGATTTCAATCGCTAGAAAATCAATCGGACATCTCTTTATTGTTAGCCGAGAATTTGTAGTAATCGCCGCTGCAATAAACATCATCGACTCGATCGGGTCTTCACTATTGTGATATTCGATATTTTGGTTGATCTCGCGCAAACCTTCGACCTTCAGATTGGTCGTGCCAATGCCTTCGATTTTGACACCAAGTTTTTGCAAAAAGAAGCAGACCTCTTGCACCTGATAATTGGGCGGAGCAAAATTTATTTCCGTTATACCCGGTGTCAGAGCCGACATCATAAGCGCATTCTCGGCCCCCGTGTCGCTTGCTTCGTACATAATTATTTTCTGGCTTTCTCGTTTGCCCGCCTTTATTTCATAAACAGAATTTTTGGTTTTGATCGAAACACCGAAACTGCCGAAGACATGCCTGTGAGCCGAAATAGTCCGCTCACCCATTTTGCAACCACCAGAATGAAGCAAGTTAAACTTCTTTAGATTGTGAACCAAAGCCGGTATCAGCATAATGCTCGAGCGCACACTCGCGACCGATGGGTGGATTAGACCGCTTTTGTTAAAGACCTTTGGTGGTGTTATTTCGAGTGTTTGTCTGCCGCTCCATCTGGTTTTGGCACCTAAGGCCGACAAAATTTCAATCATCCTGTTGACCTCTTCGATCCTCGGAATGCCATGCAAAGTGGTGGTGCCCCGATTGAGGAGTGCGGCACACAAAAGCCCCATCGCGCCATTTTTGGAAGCGTTGGTTACTATCGAGCCGTGGAGCTTCTTGCCTCCGTGGATACGAAAGTCTATCGAATCAGAGAGCGAGACGATCTTGTGCTCGAGCGCATCACCAATACGCAAAAGCTCGCTCGAAGTCAGGTTTTGCCGACCGCTCTCGATCCGGGCAATAGCGCTCTGCGAAGTCTTGAGCCTCTCGGCCAATTCTTCTTGGGTCAACAACCTCTTTTCGCGCAACCTCTTGATAAACTCGCCTATGGCCTTTTGGTGATCAATTTTCATATTTGCAATATATCACATATGATATACTAAATGCACTATGTATGTGGAAAGCGAAGCCCTAGTCCCCAACTCTTTTAGTCTCAAATCAAAAGCCAAATTTTTGGCGCACCTAAAAAGCAAAACCGACTTTGCCAAAGCTCTTACACTCTCAAAAGAAGCTGGGCTGCCGATTTTGGCAATCGGCTCGGGCACCAATGTGATTTTGGGCGATCACCTAGAGTCAGTAGTTGCTCTTATGGAAACAAAAGGCATAACCAAAACAGAGGATTTGCTCAAAGTAGAAGCCGGGGAAGACTGGGACGGAGTCGTAGAATTTGCGGTGAATCAAAAGCTCTCCGGTCTTGAAGCGCTTTCGCTCATTCCCGGCAAAGCCGGTTCGGCCCCCATCCAAAATATAGGTGCTTATGGTGCAGAAATTGGAGACAGCATTGTATCGGTCGAAGCTTATGACACCCTAGAAAAAGATTTTGTAGTTATAAATAAAAAAGATTGCGATTTTAGATATCGCGACAGCCTTTTTAAAAGAAACCCTGGCCGATTTATCATCGCCTCAATTGTGCTCCAACTTTCCAAAGACTTGCCGAGCATCCCCGATTATAAAGATGTCAAAAATTATTTCGCCCAAAAAGAAAACCTAAAACCTACGCTCCAAGAAATACGCCGGGCAATCATAGAAATCAGGCAGAGCAAACTACCCGATTATCGGACTCTGCCCAACTGTGGCTCATTCTTCAAAAATCCAATTGTTGAAAACGAACTGGCCCAAAAAATAAAATTAGAATTTCCCGACCTGCCGATATATACCCCAAACTTCCCAACGTCCGACGTTGGGAGATCGCAAACTTCAAACAAAGTCAAAATCCCAGCTGGGTTTTTGATTGAAAAAGCCGGGCTGAAAGGTGCAAACATAGACAACGTAGTCGTTTATGAACGCAACGCCCTCGTCCTCACCAACCCATTTGGCGCCTCCTTTGCCAACCTCCTTTCTGCCAAAAATCATATCCAAAAAACTATCTTTCAAAAATTCGGCGTCACCCTCGAACCCGAAGTAAATATCATTACATAAAAAAAATCCGGCGGGCCCCTCCGCCGGACCCGCCGTAACACTTACAACTCCACCGCACCGTAGAATGCATAAGACGCCTTGGTGACCCATGCCCACATCTGGTCACCATTGCAGTTATGCCACAGTTCACTCGGGTTGGTGGCAAACCCGTTTTGCCTTGCGAGCCAGTAAAGCAGTCGGCGATACTTTATGGCTGGATGGCCTACGAATTCCGGTGCCTCCAAAGCGTCCGGAAATGCCGAATGATAGAGCCCGAGTTCCTTACCCATAGGGACAGGGGCGCCATCGATTGTAATCAGCGATAGGTCAACAGCTCCACCAGTCAGATGCGGTGGAGGCGCGATGGTAATGTCCGCGTCGGCCGAGGCAGCAAACTGCTTGCTCATTTCGCGAAGTTGAGACTCTGTGTAAGAAGGGTTCTCTTTCCTCAAGCCCTTCAGAACAGAATGCTCTTGAACAAAGCGCTGAACCGAAAGAGGTCTATACCCCTCATGGATCAGAAGGCGAAGGCCGTAATTTGCAAGCTCACGGTCCATTTTATGGAGAGCCGCCGCTACAGTCTCACGAATGAAAATTTTCTCCATAGCTCCTTCGGGCCGAGGTTTGTAGTGCCAGTAGTAACTATGACACTTGAGACCGTGATTAATCTCCACGAGTGGCTCGGAGGAAGGAGAAATGCGCACCCCCCTGTATTCTGCTTTCCTCTCCCGAAGTTTTTTCATATCTGGGATCGGCCAGTTCATGAATGGGTGATGGATCATGAGAAACACCCTCCTTCCATCCTCACATTCTCCAACAGAATGGAGAGCGCGTCGATAAGTTCTCTATCTGTTTCAGGAGAGAACGCATCGATAAGCTCCTCGAGTTCCCCGGCGTCCATCAAGTAAACCGACGCCGGCAAATTCCCAGTGTTTGTGAAGTGTTCCCTGACCACTTCACTAATATCCACATGTGGCACTACGGTGGACATAAGAAAGATCTCCTCTGGTAGCTTTATATCATATATGAGATAATTTGTTAAATATGATTCTGGATAAAAATAATTACCATTTTATTGGCATCGGGGGGATTGGGATTTCGGCCATTGCCCAAATGCTTTTGAGGCAGGGCAAAAAAGTTAGTGGCTCGGACCAAGCAAAGTCAGAAATTACTGACGATTTGGAAAAGCTTGGCGCCAAAATATTTATTGGTCACAAAGCTGAAAATATTGCCGAGTATGTAGAAGCAGTGATTTATACCATCGCCATAACAGAAACAAATCCAGAACTCATCGAAGCAAAGAAAAGAAATTTGATTACTGCAACCTACCCCGAAGCGCTCGGGGAACTTTCGAAACAAAAATATACCATCGCCATTTCCGGCACTCACGGCAAAACCACGACCACAGCAATGATTGGTCATATTTTGCAAAAAGCCGGGCTCGACCCGACCATCGTCGTCGGCTCGAAAATGCTTGGGGGCAACGAAAATTCTGAGAGCAACTTTTATGGCGGTAGTGGTAAGTACCTAGTCGTTGAAGCTTGCGAATATCGTCGTTCCTTCCTCAATCTTTCGCCCCAAATTTTGGTTATAACCAATATCGAAGCCGACCATCTTGATTACTACAAAGACCTGGCCGATATCGAAAGCGCCTTTGAGGAGCTCAAAGCCAAGGTGCCAAAAGACGGACATATAATTACCGAGGCTGAATATAAAAATGTAGAGATAAAAAAAGAAGATTTACTCATCCCCGGCGAGCACAATATCAAAAATGCAAAGGCTGCAATCAAAGCCGTCGAACCAATCGGTATTGGTAACGAAGAAGCGCTCCGCCACCTCAAGAGTTTTCGTGGCACCTGGCGTCGACTCGAGTATAAGGGCCTAGTCCATTCGACTGATGGCAAAAGTGAGACCGTCCTCTACGACGACTACGCTCACCATCCGAGCGAAATCAAGGCTTCCCTCTTGGCTTTGCGCGACAAATATCCAGACTACCACCTCATCGCCGTCTTCGAACCGCACCAACAAAGTCGGACCAAACTACTCTTTGCTGATTTTGTCGAATCTCTCGCTATAGCCGACCAGATATTCATTGCGCCTATCTACAAAGCGCGCGAAGTACCGGACCCAACTATTTCGAACCAAATCTTGGCCGAGGCAGTAAACAAAATTAAGCCAAGCGTGGCAGTGGGGGGTGTGGAGGAATTGAAAGAAAAAATAACTCACCCCCACCCTCTCTTATTACAAGAGAGGGAGTCAAAAACAAAAACTTGTATCGTCCTAATGGGTGCAGGCGATATCTACAAATGGACTCCTACTCTGCTTTCTTGATTGTCACAAATTTAAAAATCTCCTTACTCTCAACTAGCTGACCGATCGGTCAACTAGTTGAGATTTACACAAACAAAAAGGCCTGCGGGGACGACGGTAGCAACAACGCCACCACCCCACAGAGCCTCTAAAACGGATTAACCTGTTCTTTTGTTTTTTTGCGGAGTATCTTCTCCGCAAGAATCACCGACAGCCATGGTATGCTTAAAAAAGCATACCAAACAATCGAGAGAGCAATTTTGAACCTCATTTCCTTATACCTCCTTTCGGCGGACCTTGTAAAATGTCCGCCAAAAAAGTAAAACCGAGGCCAAGCAAGATCGTAACAAATATCCCACCAAAAACAAAAAATAGCTTATTATTCATTCTGAAATTGATTATTGCACAAACGACCCAAAAGACAAAATGTGGAAAAAATTGATAAGTTTTGGTAGACTCTTAGGAGCGCGCCGATCGTATAGCAGCAATTACACGAGACTGTAAATCTCGCGGCCATTGGCCTCCGGGGGTGCGAGTCCCTCTCGGCGCACACGACAAAAAATCCCAACTGCTTGGGATTTTTTGGTACATGTGCGAGCCGGAGCCATGTTTTTGTTATTCCACCCCGACAGGATTTTCGAGGACGGATGGTTCGATGATTGCGCCACGGCGGCCTTTTTTGATATCAAAATCAAGCTCGTTATTTTTGAGCGCAATATGTACCGAACCACCTTTCATTATCGACTTCCCGATGATGAGTGAGGCAATTGGATTGAGAATCTTGTTCTGAATCAAGCGTTTGAGCGGACGAGCACCATATTGTGGGTTGTAGCCCTCGCGCGCCAAGTAATCGAGCGCTTCTTCTGTAACATCGATGCCTATTTCTTTGTGCGAAAGTCTTTCGCGCACCAAATCTATTTGGATTTTTACAATATCCCTAATCGCCTCTTTGGAAAGCACATCAAAGACCACCACATCGTCGAGACGGTTGAGAAACTCCGGACTAAAGTGATCTTTCAAAGCTTCGAGCACTTTGTCTTTGACACTAGTGTATGAAGAGCTTTCGGATTCGTTTCTCTCGCCAAAGCCCATTTTCTCCATCTTTTCGATATATTGTGCGCCGATGTTGGAAGTCATAATAATGATGGTATTTTTGAAGTTGACGGTTCGGCCTTTGGAATCAGTCAGGCGTCCATTGTCGAGCACTTGCAAAAGCACATTAAAGACCTCTGGATGGGCCTTCTCGATTTCATCAAAAAGCACAATCGAATATGGCCTATGGCGCACCGATTCGGTTAGTCCCCCTGCATCATCAAAGCCGACGTAGCCCGGAGGAGCGCCGATCAGTTTGGAGACAGAGTGCTTCTCCATAAATTCAGACATATCAACCCTGATTAGGGCCTTTTCGTCGTTAAACATAAACTCGGCCAAAGCTTTGGTCAGCTCGGTTTTACCTACACCTGTTGGCCCAAGGAAAATAAACGAACCAATTGGTTTGTTCGGGTCGCTGATACCAGCCCGGCTGCGCTTGATAGTATCGGAAATCTTTTTTACCGCTTCATTTTGGCCGATTATTCTTTTCTGCAAATCTTCTTCCATTCGAACCAACTTTTCAGCCTCTTCTTCGAGCATACGCGAGACGGGTATACCAGTCCACTTGGCTACGATTTCGGCAATATCGTTCTCGGTAATTTCTTCGCGCAAAATCTGACGTGAACTTTGAAGCTTTTTGAGTTTTTTGACTTGTGTATCCAAATCTCTTTGCAATTCTGGAATCTTGCCATATCTTATTTCGGCCGCCTTAGAAAGATCGGCAGTGGCCTCGGCCGACTCGGCATTTAGACGCTCTTGCTCCAATTCTTTTTTGATTCTTTTGATTTCGCCGACCGTCTCCTTTTCGTTCTTCCATTTCAAATCGAGCTCGCTGGTCTTTTCGCGCAAATCGGCTATTTCTTTTTCTATTTCTGCAAATCTCTTCTTGGCTTTTGCATTTTTGCCCTCGGCTTCTTTTTTGAGTGCCTCTTTTTCTATCTCGAGTTTGATGATTTTGGCATTGGTCTCAGCCAAAGCTGGGGGCATATTCTCGAGCGAAATTTTGAGATGCGAAGCCGCTTCATCGATCAAGTCGACAGCTTTGTCTGGCAAAAAGCGATCGGTGATGTAGCGCGAAGAAAGATTGACGGCTGATTTGATAGAGTCGTCGGTGATGTGCACACCATGATAGAGCTCGTAGCGCTCTTTGAGCCCACGCAAAATAGTGATTGCATCTTCAATCGAAGGTTCGTTGACAAAGACCGGCTGAAATCTTCGGGTCAAGGCTGGGTCCTTCTCGATATGCTTTTGATATTCTTTGAGGGTTGTTGCCCCAATAGCACGCAATTCGCCACGGGCCAAAGCCGGTTTGAGCATATTGGAAGCATCGAGCGAACCTTCGGCACTGCCCGCACCCACAATGGTATGAATTTCGTCGATAAACAAAATTATTTTGCCATTAGATTTTTCGATTTCTTTTATAATATTCTTGAGTCGTTCTTCAAACTCGCCTCGATACTTGGTCCCGGCCACCAAAAGACCTAGGTCAAGAGAGACCAATTCTTTGTCGCGCAAAGATTCAGGCACGTTGCCTGAAGCAACGCGCATCGCCAAACCTTCGGCAATCGCGGTTTTGCCGACACCTGCTTCACCGATAAGTATCGGATTGTTTTTGGTGCGACGACTCAGTATCTGGATAATTCGAGCGATTTCGTCTTCTCTACCGATAACCGGGTCTAGCTTGTTTTCTTTGGCCAGAGTCGTAAGTGAGCGGGTGAATTTGATTATAGCTTTGTTCTTTTGCGGAGCCTTGCCTTCAGTCATTCGGCCCTGCTTTATTTCTTGGATTAGAAACATCACCTTCTCCTTTTCTATTTTGAAACGCGAAAGAAGATCTTTGGCCTGACTTGGCACATCAAGACAAGCAAGGAAAAGATGCTCGGTCGAGACAAACTCATCGTTCATCGAAGTCGCCACCTTTGAAGAATGCTCGATGATGTGAGCCAGCTCGGGTGTGAGGTAGATTTGGTAGGAAGGCGAAACGGTGTTGCCCGAAGATCCGGTTTCGATAGCTTCGAGCAATGAATCTGTCAGCAAAATGCTATCAACTTCCATTTTGTCCAAAATCGAAGCGACCATTGATTCTTCTTGGAGCATCAAAGCAGTCAGCAAATGCAAAGGTCCGACGTGATTTTGACCACGCTCAATTACCAGTTCGTGCGACTTTCTGATTACCTCTTTGGCTTTGGTTGTAAAATTGCTAAATGGAGGCATAGCTTTGAATTTTGGATTAAATACTAAAAATCCCAAAAAATCCCTGAGAAATTCCTTCGGATTTTGATAAAAAGCATATCACAAAAAACCTATTTTGCAAGCTCAGCAACAGCGGTTTTTATGAGCTTTTGCACCTCAGAAATAGGGCTATATAGGGCCGTTTGAAGCTCTTCCTTCTGCACAGCTTCGAGACCGACAACCTCGCCATTTAGATTGAGGACCGGACTACCGGGTTGAGGCCTAGGGGTCCGAATATCGGTGGCGATTTTCTTGACTTCACCTTCGGCCGTTTTCTCGACATCAGAGACCCTACCAATTGAGACACTATTGCGTTCTTTGCCACCGACAGCAATCAGGGTCTGGCCCAGCTTCAAACTAGCCGGATTGCCAAAGACCGCGGGGAAAAAAGTATATTTATCACTAGCTACCTTGCCGATTTTTAGAAAAACAAAATCAGAATTTGGATCTTTGAAATTTTTGGAAATCGAATAAACCTTGCCATCATGAAAGACGGCCGAATAATTGCCCGCACCAAAGCTTCTTTCATCGACGACGATTATACCAGTCTGATCGACTACAAGCCCGAGCCCCGTAACTATTTCTGTACCGTCAGCACCGAGAGTCTTGAGACGCACGATTGATTTTACGTTTTTGTCTATCGATTGCAGTATCGAATCTTCTTCGCTGACTACAGTCGTTACTTCTCGGACGGTGCCATTACCACCCTCTTCGGGCACCACCTTTTCTATAGTGCGTTCGACGACACGATTGATGGTTTGGGTCACCGCAACTGGCGCATCTTGAAGCAAAGTAAAAGTAATAATGCCGGTCGCAATCGATGTGACAAAGCTCACAAGTAGTGTGAGCAAGATGAGTTGTTGTTTGTTGAGGTCTTCCATTCGTAAAATTATATCAAAAATTTTATCTAGCAACAATAAAAACCCCACCCAAGTGTTCCCTTGCCCTCCCCTAATTTAGGGGAGGGAGCCGAGGCTCTGCGAGGCGGGTGGGGTTAGTACCTTCTTCAGTGCATCAATCAGTTTGTCGATATCAGATTTTTCTGTTTCCCTGCCAAAAGTAAAGCGCAAAGACGAACCGGCGCATTCTTTTTTGCCCAGCGATTCGATAACATACGAAGATTTTTCGAGTGCGAGCACCTTGCAAGCACTCGCACTAGAGACAGCAAAACCCATAGTATCAAGCTTAATTACCGCAAATTCACTATCAAGCCCTGGAAAACAGAAGTTGACATTGTTGGCAATCCTTTCAGTACGGCTGCCGTTCAAGCTCGAACCCGGAATTTCTTTTTCTATTCTAGCGATGCAATAATCGCGCAATTTTGTTAGCCGTACTTTTTCTGACTCTCGCTTTTCAACTGCTATTTCAAGCGCCTTAGCCAGCCCGATGGCACCCACTACATTTTCTGTCCCCGGCCGCAAACCTCTTTCTTGACCGCCACCAAAAATACTTGGCACTACCTCAACCTTTTCTTTGATTACCAAAACACCAACGCCTCGCGGACCATAAATCTTTATACCATCGAGAATCAAAATATCGGCCCCAAGCCTTTCGATTGATACATCCTCATACAGTGCGCCCTGCGAAGCGTCGATCATAAACACCGCTCGCCCACGAATTAGCCTGCTAATTTTTTGCACAGGTTGCAAGGTGCCAATCTCGTTTTGAGTGTGCATCACAATCACCAAAGCAGTTTCTTTGCGCAACTCTCTTTCGATCGATTCTGGATTTATTAGACCCTCTTCATCTGGAGCTACGAAAGAGACTTCGACTCCCCAGTTGACCAAAGACTTGACCTTCTCTATAACCGCCGGATGTTCGATCGAAGAAACAATTATATGCGGATTCGCAACATATCTTTTGGCATTCATTATTACGCCATCGATTGCAATATTGATGGCCTCGGTGCCACCGGAAGTAAAGTAGACCTCACCCCGTTTGCAATGCAAAATCCGAGCCACTTTGATACGTGCCTCGTCGAGCGCCTTTTTGGCCACTTCGCCTTCTTGGTGAAGCGAAGAAGAATTGGCCCACAGATTTTGCTCGGCCAAATGCATCGCCTCGCTTACCCTACTATCAATTGGGGTCGCGGCCGAATAGTCGAGATAAATCCTCTTGTCTTTTGCTGTTTTGAATAAAGAAAACCTCACCCCTTATTTCTACATCAAATTTTGCAAATTCTCAAGAAAAAAGGTAGAATTGCAGAGCTTTTATGAACTCGCTAAATACTTCATATGCAGGAGCACCAACCCAAAAACAAAATAAGGCGTCCGCCCGTTGTAGCCGTGCTCGGGCATATTGACCATGGCAAATCCACTCTGCTTGATTATATAAGACACACCAGCATCACCGAAAAAGAAGCCGGCGGCATAACCCAACACATCGCCGCTTACGAAGCAGTTGTGGGCGAGGATAAACGCAAAATCACCTTCCTCGACACGCCGGGCCACGAAGCTTTTTGTGCCATTCGCGAACGCGGCAGCAAAATTGCCGACATCGCCATCCTGGTCGTTTCGGCCGAAGACGGAGTCAAACCCCAAACCATCGAGGCGCTCAAATGCATTCAAGCCGACCAAACACCTTTCATCGTCGCCATAAACAAAATCGATAAACCCAATGCTGATATAGCAAAGACCAAGCAAGACTTGGCCGAACAGGAAGTCTTTGTCGAAGGTTGGGGCGGGACGGTGCCAGTAGTTCCAATCTCAGCCAAAAAGGGCGACAACGTAGAAGAACTGCTAGAAATGATTTTGCTTCAAGCCGACCTACTCGAACTTGAAAGTAGCGAAGACTCCCCTGCTTCTGGATTTGTCATCGAAAGCCAAAAAGATTCGCGCGCCGGGGTTTCGGCTACACTCATTATAAAAGATGGCGTGCTCAAAACTGGAGACTTCGTCGCCTCAAAGGGCGGGTTTGCACCAGTGCGAAGCATCGAATCTTTCGAAGGCAAGAGAATTGCCGAGGCCCGAGCTTCATCGCCGATTCGTATAATCGGTTGGAGTGGTGCACCAGTCGTTGGCGAAGAATTCAAAACTTTCAAATCGAAAACTCTGGCCGAAGAATTTGTAAACACCGTCCCAGAAAAAACAAAAGTTTTCCAAAGCCACCCAGAGCACGGCCAAAGCTTTGCTTTGGTTATAAAGGCCGATGCCCAAGGCTCACTCGAAGCGATTCTAAACGAGCTTGGCAAAATCGACATTCCAAACATAAGCGTAGCGGTAATCCTCGGTGGTATCGGAACCATCGGCGAGGGTGATATAAAAATGGCCATCTCGGGCAAAGCCAGCGTGATTGGCTTCAACGTCTCGGCCGACAAAAATGCCAGTGCCTTAGCAATGAGAGACGGGATTGAGGTCAAAATCTTTTCTATTATTTATGAACTAACCGACTGGGTCAAAAATAAATGTGCCGAACTGGCACCCAAAACACAGACAGAAGTAATAACCGGCAAAGCCAAAATCTTGAAGGTGTTTAGCCAAAATCGCGACAAACAAGTGCTCGGCGGTAAAGTCGAAGAGGGCGAAATCAAAACCGGAATGCTAGCAAAAATATTTAGACGCGAAGCCCAAATCGGTGAAGGCCGAGTCAGGGAGCTCCAAAGCCAAAGACAAAAAACCGGCCTGGTGACCGAAGGTCAAGAATTTGGCACAATGGTTGAATCCAAAATCGAAATCGTGCCAGGCGATCGCCTTGAAATCGTGGGCTTATCCTAATCACCTATTTTGTGTTAAATTAATTCTGTGCAAAGTCACCGAAGGCCTAGTCGCCAAGTAGTAAGGCAAAGATCTGCAAAATCTTTATACGCGGGTGCGATTCCCGCCTAGGCCTCAAAATATAACTGACCGCTAAATTAATTTTGTAAAAGAAAGTCGCCTGCCGAACGCGTCGGCAGGCGATTTTTGCGCGGGGGGAGTGGGGTTATTTCCGGTGAATCGTAATTTCGACCCCAAACCCCCTTTTCACCTTTACTCCCACTTTGTGCCCGAGCCCCGCGCTCGGGATTTTGGCAGTTGAGACGACATCGAGCTTATCGCTCGACCCCCGTCTTTTGAAGACCCGAATCTCCGCCCCCCTCAGGGCGGAAGTCCGGAAGCTCAGGGTCTCCTCCATTTCGTTTCCCTTGGCCTGCGGGTGCCAAGATAGGACAACTTCATTTGGAGCGATTACCTGCACCCAATGAGGTGTGTCCTCCTCGGCCAAGAAGAAAAGTTCGGTCTTGTCGTCCCCGCCGAAGCAGGAAATGACGAAGACAAAAAACAAAAAAACGCGAGCGGTCATTGACCCTCCTCATAGTGTTGTCAGAGCCAAACGGCCCAGTGTTCGACGGGTCTAACAGACCAGCCGAATCTAATTTTGAGTATAACATTTATTACAAAAATGTCAAATGGTGCTGGGGAGAGGACTTGGTCACCCATAAAATTCTGCTGAATTTTTGGTCGACCCCGGCTCGGCTCGCCAGCCTCCGCCTTTCAAGTCCTGCATTACGCTTTTCCAGAAGAAAAGCTATGCTCCCAGCATTTTCGTCATCTTATTCCTCAAGTGCTGGGGAGAGGACTTGAACCTCCACGGATTACTCCATTAGTTCCTAAGACTAACGCGGCTACCAATTACGCCACCCCAGCGTGATATTATTTTGTCGCTCCGGCTCGGACATTGTCATCACGGATAAATTTGCTGACACAAATTTTCCGCGATCCATAAGCCAGTCTCGTCTTGTCGTCACGGATAATTTTGTTGAAAGTTCGTCGTCACAAGTATTTTTCCTGACGGAAAAATCTCGCGACCCCGCCTCGCGGTTTTTGCCTTTCGCTCCGCTCAAACAAAAACATCGCTCCGGCTCGGACACGATAGAAAAATATGAAGCAGTTCATATTTTTCTATCGTGTCCGCCCACTAGGGTTCGAACCTAGGACCTTACGCTTAAGAGGCGTCTGCTCTACCAGCTGAGCTATGGGCGGTATAGAAGAAAATATACAGCAAAATTTGTAATTTCTCAAATAGCATATAATATAAACACAAAGCCTGGGTGGCGGAATTGGTAT
>CAZLFM010000013.1:3585-15693 GCA_964558845.1 uncultured Candidatus Saccharibacteria bacterium | reverse complement strand
TTTTTGGGGATAAAAAGCAAACCGAGGAGGGTGATAATAGCGAGTAGGGCGAAGAGGCTACGCACGTTTGCTAGGTTTAAAATAATTGAGGCAAATAACGGAGCGATAATGTAGGCGAGAGGTCTTGTGGTCCTAAATATACCGATAATACCAGCATCGCGCTCTTTGACTTGGCGGAAGAAGTAAGCTTCGTTGCCGATTTCTACCGAGCTGGCTCCGACGCGAGTAACAAAGAGTATGCCCGCCCAGACCAAAAGCGAAGTGGACCAAGTGAAGGGGATGAGCATGGTTGAGACGGCCATAACAATAAAACCAAAACCCAAAATTTCTCTTTCGCCGAGTTTGCGATCGGCAATATAGCCAAGGGGCCACTCCAAAATCAGAAAAGGCAAAAGCATAATGGCAACAATCAGGCCGACTTGTTGCCAGTTGAAGCCCAAATTTTCGGTCAAGAAAATTGGCATAAAAATCACCATCACCGCATAGAAAAATTGAAGCAAAACATTGGAGAATAAAATTCTTTTCAAGTCTCTTTTGTTTTTCAAAAAGTCGTAAATTTCTCCGAGGCTGGTTGTTTTGAGTGGTTTGTGTAGCCCCTTACTAAAAGTTTTGCCGATTATAATCGCTGCTGGCAAAATCAGGATTGAGGCCAGCATATACACACTGCCTATGCCAAATTTATTTACCAAAAAGCCAGACAGAATCGGAGCACAAATCCAAGCAGTATTTTGGAAAGTGAGGAAGGCTCCTCTGCGATTACCCGTGGTATTCTCTTCTTGTTGTTCGCGTTCCAAAAAGATGTCTATATTATAAAAAACAAAAGATATAACTGCTTGATGGAGTAGGAAGGCGAGAGAGGCAAGGGCTTGTCCGCCAGCAAAAAAGATTAAAAGAGTCGAAGCTAGTTCGAGGGTCAGAAAAAATAGAAAAGATCTGAGGTTGCCGAGCCTCTGTAGGATTTTGCCCGCATTTAGAAACAGGATGACGCTTAAAATCGAACCGAAAATATAAAGGTAGCTTATGGTCTTTTCACCCATAAACTGATTCAAGAATGAGGAGTTGACGTAGATTATGAGGGCGTAATGAAAAGACAAAAACAACCCACCGACAAATATTAACCAAACTCTTTTGCTTGATGCCATAAGAGCTATTGTATACGAAATCTATCAAAAACAAAAAGGACAAACAATTGTTAAAATGTTAAAAGTGAGCCAAGTTTATAACTTTGGAATGCCCAGGTCTTTACAGATTTTATTGGCCAAAAAGTTATCAATTTCGGTGTGTCTCGGTACGGTGGAAGTTTTACCTGATTTGTAGTTATAGAAAACGGAATGTCTTTTGCCTTCTCTTAATAGAACACAGTGGTGTGAGTGAAGGTGTTGAAGAAACTTCAGCCGTTTCATTTTAGACAGCGAGTTTTACAGAGATAGACTCTCTTTTTAGCAAATTAGTTTTACCAAAGGAAAGGTTGCGATTTGTCTCTAAAATCAAAGCTGTAGCTTCGCGCAGATTTTCCTTCGCTTCTTTGAGTGTTCGGCCTTGGGTGTTGATACCTGGAATTTCCTCCAACCAAGCTAAAATCCACTTACCACTTTTTTTATATACAGCTGTGAATTCTCTATTCATACCGGTTATTATACCAGAAATAAACAAACACTACAATCCGAGGACAACTGGTATAACGATTGGCTTTTTGGCGGTTTGTTGGAAGAGAAAGCGTGAGACTGAATCAGTAACTTGAGATTTTACAAAATCAAAATTGATTGGATTGGTGTTGTGAGTCGAGTCTTCGATAGTCTTTTTGATCAAAAGCCTGGTTTGGTTGAGTAATTCTTGAGATTCGCGCAAATAAACGAAACCGCGAGAAATTATGTCTGGTGATTTGCGCAATTTGCCAGTCTTGAGATTGAGAACCGCAACTATGACAAACATTCCATCTTCGGCCAGCATCTGTCTATCACGCAAGACGACTTCTTGCACATCACCGACGGCAAAACCATCAACCATTACAAGGTCGCTTGGAGCTGTTTCCTTTAGAATTTTTATTTTTTTGCCCTCGTCATAAATCTCTACAATTGAACCATTGTTTGGGATCACAATATGATCGCGAGGTGTGCCAACCATTTGAGCCAATTCGGCGTGTTGGCAAAGCATATAGTGGTTGCCGTGAACGGGCATAAAGAAACGGTATTTGATTTGGTTGTGAATCCAACGTAGTTCGTCGCGGTTGCCGTGGCCAGAAGCGTGAATGTCGGAATCGAGATAGGTCACCACCTTGGCTTCTGATCGATAAAGATTGTCTTTGAGCTTGACGATGGCTTTGTGGTTGGTTGGAATAATCGAAGAAGAAAGTAGGATGGTATCTGTCTTGCGCAATTTTACATACTTGTGGCTTTTGTTGGCGATGCGCATCAGAGCAGCAAATTCTTCGCCTTGAGCACCGGTAACGAGCATTACTATTCTATCCGGTGGATAGTTTTCTATTTCTTCGATTGGAATAATGTTTGTGATTTCGGCCAGTTTGAGAAGCTTGATGATTTCGAGATTGGTTTTCATACTTCGGCCCTCGACGGCGATTTTTTTGCCGTATTTTTCGGCCGTTTTGACAATCGAAATAATACGTTCGACTTGGCTGGCAAAGGTGCCGATGATGAGTCTGGCTTTAGTTTCTTTTATAAAACGTTCTATGTTTTCGGCTACGACATTTTCTGAAAGCGAAAATCCTGGTTTCTCGATCGAAGTCGAATCCATAGTTAGCAAAAGCACATTCATATCTTTGAATCTTTCATACTGCTTGACCTCTTCTTCGGTCGGCACACCTTTGACGTTGTCGACACGCACATCTTCGATAAAAACAATATTGCCGTAGGCTGTGTGAACGACAAGGCCCATCGAATCTGGAATGGTGTGCGAAATGGGGAAGGTGCTAACCTTGATTTTGCCACACATAATGCTTTCGTCGCCACCGATTACCTTTAGGTCGAGTGGTTTGAGGTGAGGAAATTCCTCCTGTCTTTTTTGGACCATAATGGCACCAAATTGTCGAGTGTAGACAGTTGGGTAGCCGATTCGGTCGATGATATAGGGAATACCGCCGATGTGGTCGAGGTGGCCGTGAGTAATAAAGAGTCCGCGAATCTTTTCTTTCCGTTCTTCTAAGTATTTGGTGTTGGGCAAAATATAATCGATACCAGGAGAATCCTCATCTTTGAATTGAAAGCCGGCATCGACAATAATGATATCTTCACCGATTTCTATGGCGGTCATATTGCGCCCGATTTCTTCTACGCCTCCCAATGGAATGATGCGAATGTTCTCGCCAACTTGAGGCAAACCAAGTGTTTCAGGACTTCTATTGACGCGTCTTTGGGCACCATTTATTGGTGGCGATGGTCTTCTTTTTGGCGGTCGATCAAAACGCTTATTGCCTCTTGCTGGTTTTGGCCCGGTTGCTATTTGTGGACTCATAGTAAATGAGCGTCTCGGAGCATGAGCTCTAGGTGAGGCTTTGGGCGAATTTGGAGCATGATAACTTCTTATTCTTTCTCGATTGATCATATTTTTCGTTTTAATTTTTTAGAATTATTAGGAATTATTGTTTGCAAACAATCGCCAAACTTTGTCTGTTTCTATAAACCATTCGTGGGCGAAATTGAATCTTTGGCTTGGGCTTGAAACTTCAGGTAAATAAACATTTTTTATATTTTCAGCTGGGACATAAATCATATCTGGCACAAAGAGGAAAATTGCGGGAACATCCTCTGTTATTTCTTTTGTAAACAAAGCCAACTTTTCTTTTAGTTTTTGTTGGTCGGTCTCTAGGCGCATCTCCTCAAGCAATTTGTCAGCGGTGATATTGGCATAAAGAGGGATATTGAGCCCTGGGTCGTTGCGTTGCGAAGAGTGCCAAAAAGAATACAAATCACTTTCGCTACCTATCACCTCGCCAAAAAGTAGGACATCGTATTTTCGAGGTCTGATGATGTTTTGATTGAGGTCGCTTGATTCAAAGACCTTTATGTCAACTCTTGCTCCCAGTTCTTGCCAAGCCGTTTTGAGTAATTCAGCTGTTTCTTTGAGTTCGGGAGTATCAGAGGTACTGATTGTGAAAGCCAGGGGAGTTGTCTCGGATTTTGTTTTCTTTTTCAAAACCCCATCTGCTTCGTCGAGTTTCCAACCAGCTTTAGCCAAAATCTCTTTTGCCGCTTCTATATCACGAACGGCTTCTGTGGCTTTTCGTTGTTGGGCTGGTGTCGGCCCAATAGAAACTGATCCAAACTGCAGTAAGACTTTGTTTACAATCTCATCTTTTGGTGCTGACAGGTCAAGAGCCTCACGCACTTCTTTGTTTAGAAAAACCGGCGCAACATTTTGGTTGAAGAATGCACCGAAGACTCTTGGTAATGATGCGGAAATAAACTTTTTGTCGGGTAGTAAAATTTGGGCTGATTCTTTGCTGATGCGAGCAATCGAGTCGATTTCTTGAGATTCATAGGCTTTGAGCAATTCGGTCTCGTTCTGAAAAAACTTAAAAGTAATTGATTTTATATAAGGCTTACCACCTACATATTTATCGAAAGCGCTAAGTGAGATGGAGCTCGGAATACCAGCCGAATTTCTTTTGGTGTTGCTAACTTTGTATGGTCCAGAACCAATTGGGCTGACATTCCATTCGCTAAATGGAAACTCTTCGGACGAAGCACTTTCCCAAATATGCTTTGGCAAAATACCCAAGGTCAGTGCATCCATAAAGGGGGCAAAGGGCTTTTTCAATATAAAATGAATTTCTTTTGTATCTATCTTTTCTAGACTTACACCTTCCCAGTTGGCGCGCCTCGGGCTTTTGATGATTGGATCAAGGATTTTTTCTACAGTGAAGACTATGTCGTTCGTGGTTACTGGTTTGCCATCGTGAAAAATGGCGCCTTCTTTTATTCGAACTGTATAAACCAAGCCGTCTTCGGAGACGCTCAAACTCTCGGCCAAATCGTTTTGGTAAGAGCCATCTTTGCCGACTTTTAACAAACCAGAATAGACCAGAGTGCCAATGTCTTTGTCGGTATCGGATATGGCCAGGATTGGGTTTATAAATCTGGGATTACCAACCAGGCCTTCGGTAAAACTGCCACCGTAAGCGGGTATTTCTACCAAAAACATTTTGTGCACTCGTGATAGAAGCAAAAAGGCGCTGATCGTGGCGATGATCACCAAAAAACCAAACAGCAATTTTTCGGCTGGCTTCATAGATTTGATGACTCTTTCGCTCGAATCAGTTATTTTGGCGCCATGATGGCGAACAAACAAGGCATCAAGAAAAGATGAAATTTTTTCCAATCGGTTCATTATTATGTAGTTTGAAAAGTGAAGTTAAAACTGAAATGATTTAAGTTGAAAGACGGGCACAAAAAAGACAGAAGTAAGAAAGTTAAGAGAAAGGAAGTTCTAGTATATCAGATTGATGAGGGTCGACGCAACAAAGGCTACAGCCACCACAATTGTCGATCTGAAAATCCAGAGCTCCGGACCTCTGCGTGTATGTGTACTCTCGCCCAAATTGCCACCACCAAAGGCAGAGCCGAGGCTCCCTTCGGATTGTTGAACCAAGATTAAAGCTCCTAGTACAACCGCAAGCAAAATTTGAATGTAGGACAACATAACAGCTTTTGTTTAGCCATTCTAACATAAGTCCAAACTCTTGCAAGGCCCCTAGAATGAGCTATAATACTCGCGCCAACAGGGTCCGAAATTATAGGGCCGAGTCGGATTATTAAAAGATAATATAAAAGGCGTATGAAAAAGAAAACAAAAAATGTAAAGAAAGCCAAGAATCCGAAGAGCTCAGTAAAAAAAGCTGATTCAAAAAATTATGGCCTAGGCATACAGCCTTTGGGAGACAGAGTGCTCCTCAAGCCATTTAGTAGGGATGAGGTGGGTGAAAAGACTATTTCTGGAATTATAATTCCTGACACCGTTAGCAAAGAAAAGCCCGAGCAAGGCAGAGTGATAGCGGTAGGCGAAGGCCGGTGGGATGATGGTGTGCTTATCAAACCTGCGGTCAAAGTAGGCGATAGGGTAGTCTTCTCGCGTTATGGCTATGACGAAATAAAATACAAAGGCGAAGAATATTATATTTTGAAGGAAGAGAATATTCTCGCAGTGCTCAAGTAAAAAGTTGGAAAGTAAAAAGTAAAAACTTCTAAACTTTATAAACTTGCAACTTTATAAACTTTTAACTCAAATTAAATGGCAAAACAAATTATTTTTAACGAAGACGCTCGAAAGGCTCTGAAAAGGGGAGTCGATGCAGTGGTTGATGCCGTCAAGGTTACCATTGGTCCGCGCGGCAGGAATGTAGTTATCGACAAGAGTTATGGTGCACCGACTATAACCAACGATGGTGTCTCGATTGCCAAAGAAATCAACTTGCGCGACAAGTTCGAAAATATGGGGGCCGAAATTGTCAAAGAAGTAGCGAGCAAGACCAACGAAATCGCAGGGGATGGCACTACCACCTCTCTTATTCTAGCTCAGGCAATTGTGACTGAAGGTTTGAAGCATTCTTCGATGGGTGTCAACGCGATGAGTCTACGGAGTGGTATAGAAGAGGCGACTGCCAAAGCGGTGACAATTTTGGGCCAGATATCGAAGCCAATCAAGAACAAAGAAGAAATCAGGCAGGTAGCGGTTATTTCGGCTGAATCTGAAGAAATGGGCACTATTATTGCCGAAACTATAGAAAAGGTGGGCAAAGATGGCGTGGTGACGGTAGAAGAATCGCAGACCTTTGGGGTTGATTCGGAGGTTGTCGAAGGCTTGGAATTTGATAAAGGTTTTGTTTCGCCGTATATGATTACCAATCCAGAAAGAATGGAGGCCGAATATAAAGACGTGCCAGTTCTTCTAACCGATCGCAAAATTTCGGCTATCAAAGATGTTTTGCCTTTGCTCGAATCTTTGGCTCAAACGGGCAAAAAAGAATTGGTTATAATTGCCGACGATTGTGACGGCGAAGCTCTAGCTACCTTTTTGGTCAACAAACTTCGAGGTGGCTTTTCGGTTTTGGTGGTCAAGGCGCCCGGTTTTGGCGACAGAAAGAGAGAAATGCTCGAAGATATTGCGGTGACTGTGGGCGCCAAAGTTGTCTCCGAAGATCTTGGGCTCAAGCTCGAATCGGCAACAATCGATATGCTTGGCAAAGCCAGCAAAATAGTAGCGACCAAAGACAATACGATTATTGTCGGTGGCAAGGGCAAGAAGGCTGATATAGAAGCGCGGGTCAAATCGCTCAAGAAACAAAAGGAAACCACCGAATCGAAATATGACAAAGAAAAGATAGACGAGAGAATCGCCAAGCTGTCGGGTGGTGTAGCGGTCATCAAGGTTGGTGCCGCGACCGAGACGGAGATGAAATATTTGAAACTCAAAATCGAAGACGCGGTGTCGGCCACCAAGGCGGCGATTGCCGAGGGCATAGTGGCTGGAGGTGGTAGCGCTTTGGTGCGTGTGGCCAAGAAAATGAAGAATGAAAAATCAAAAGATTTTGCTTCCCCCGAAATTGCTCTTGGTTACAATATTATTTTGCGTGCACTCGAAGAGCCTTTGCGCCAGATTGTGCTCAACACTGGCAATGCCGACGGTTCGGTCGCGGTAGAAAAAATTATGAATTCTGACAAAGAGAATGCGGGCTTCAATGCACTGACCGAAAACTTTAGCGATGACCTAATCAAAGACGGTATCATCGATCCGGTCAAAGTAACTCGCACGGCTTTGCAAAACGCCGCTTCAGCTGCTTCGATTCTACTCACAACCGAGGTTGCCATCGCCGACGAGCCAGAACCCAAAAAACCTCACGCTCACGGCCCAGAGATGGATTATTAGGGGCTTTACAAAATTTAAGGGTTTGTTACTCTATCTACTAGATAGGGGTGGGGTGCTTGCTCCTGTCGTTCGAGGTCAAGCTCCTCCGACCCCACCCCCCGAGTCCCGCCCCTGCTTTGTGCGATTTAGGGCGGTGCTCATCCGCATACTGCTAGGGACCCTTGTCCTCCGGAGGGTCCCTGGCAGTTTTTTGTGCTAAAATTAGCTAATGGATATTTTTGCACATGTTGCTTGGACCAATATAGTTTTTTATAAAAAACTAAAAGCCGAGAGAATAAACAGATTCATCGCGATGCTTTTTGGAGTTTTGCCAGATCTGGTCTCTTTTGCTCCGGTTTTCGTCTATCAATTTTTCGCAAGAAAGAATTTTATGGAGTTGGTTGGCAGTAATGTTTGGATGATGCGTTTTGCCGAGGAGTCTTACAAATACACGCACAGCTTCGTTATATTTGTTGCTGTCGTTTTGGTTCTCTATTTTTTGCGAAGCAAAAGTTGGTATTGGCCGATTTGGGGTTGGGGCCTGCATATCCTAATCGATATTCCGACTCACCGTGGATTTTACGAAACACCCTTTCTCTTTCCAATTTCGGGTTACCAGTTTTCTCATGGTATTTCTTGGGCTCACCCGACTTTTATGATTATAAATTATAGCGCTCTGGCACTTATCTATTTGGTCTGGTTTTTGGCCTTTAGAAGGCAAAAACAAGTTATGGTATAATTGATTGATGGATTATATGCGGGTGTTTATATTTGCTTCTTTTTCGGCTCTTTGCGCTTGTGTGATTATGCTTTATACTAACTACCTGTTCCCGCCAGACGATAGTTATGCCTCCGAATCGGCCTGCCCGTTTTATGACCAAAAGAATTGCGATAAATTTGATGTCGAATAAGAGTATTAATTTTTAATCAAAAACAATGGAAACAACAATTATTCTTGCAATCGTTGGGGTTATCGTGGCTTGGTTTATCTTTGCTTACAATCGCTTCGTCCGCCTCATCACCAGAGCCAAAGAAGCTTGGAGCGATATAGAAGTCCAAATGAAGCGTCGCTACGACCTGATTCCAAATTTGGTCAATACCGTCAAAGGCTACGCCACTCACGAGACAACCGCTTTTGAAAATGTAACCAAAGCCAGAGCTATGGCTATCGGAGCACAAGGTTTGGCTCAAAAGGGTGAGGCCGAAAATATGCTCTCTGGTGCTTTGAAATCTCTTTTTGCTGTAGCCGAAGCTTACCCCGATCTCAAGGCCAACCAAAACTTTCTTGAATTACAGAGAGAGCTTAGTGACACAGAGAACAAAATTCAGGCCGCTCGCAGGTTTTACAACACCAATGTTCGCGATCTCAACATTGCTACCCAGGTTTTCCCTTCAAGCTTAGTCGCCAAGATCTTTGGTTTCGCCAAGCTCGAATTCTTTGAGCTTGAGCCTGGGCAAGAGAGTGCCCGCGAACCGGTATCAGTTGATTTTGCCAAATAATCATTTGATTTCCGCCTCATCGGCGGACTAGTTTCCATCTTTACTTCTTTCCATCTTTTAATCCAAAAACTATGCAACAAGTCACAATCTATTCGACCCCCACTTGCCACTTCTGCCACTTGGCCAAAGATTTTTTCAAAGAAAACAACGTGCCGTTTGTTGATTATGATGTGATGGCTGACCCGCAAAAACTTCAGGAGATGAGGCAAACCTCGGGCCAAATGGGAGTGCCAGTTATTGTGATTGGCAACAATGTGGTGGTTGGTTTCGACCGCGAAAGAATCGCCGATATTTTGCAAATAAAATAGTGGGGGAATAAGTAAGTAAATAACATAAATATGAACGAAGACGAAAAAGCCATATTGAAGAAAACGCTCGAGCTTGCCCAAGAGAACAACAAGATGCTCCATAGTATTCGCAGGCAGATGATTTGGGGGCGGGTTTTTCGCATTGCTTACTGGGTGGTTATAATTGGTGCCGCTATCGGTCTTTACTACTACATCGATCCATATATCAACGAAGCTATAAGTGTCTATGGCAACATCAAAGGCGACTTCCGCAACTTCGGCGATTTGTTTAGGTAAAGACTAAAAATTTAGCATTCTGCCACGATAGTTGAGAGCTTCTTTAAGAAATGGGTCTTCGTTTTTGGTGCTATGTTCAATAATGTGGCAATTTGCGCAAAGTAGCATACATTTTTTAACCTCTGATTTTATAGAATCCCAGCTTTTATTTGCTACGTTTCCAATGATGAAGTCTTTTTTGTTTGGCTCGAGATGGTGAAATTGTAGAGCGGCTTGATTTCCTTGCCACCCGCAGCTTTGGCATTTTCCTCCTAAGAGTTTGATTGCTGCAGCTTTGGCCCTAAATCGTCTAATTTTTGTATTACAAGATCCGCATCTAGTACGGTTCCGATATTCGTAGTTTTTCAATTCTTTGTTACAAAGTTTGCAAATAGTCATAATATGAGTATAGCATAAAATGCTTTACCCAAACCATAAAGATTGCATAAAAATCTTTTTTTTATTATTATGTTAGTCTAGTTATTTGCTGGGATAGCTCAGTTAGTAGAGCATCGCTCTGAAGAAGCGGGGGTCGGCAGTGCAAACCTGCCTCCCAGCACATTTTTAAATAAAACTAAACCACAAAATTAAAATGGAAGAGGGTTAACCTCTTCCGTTTTGATTCCGACAAATGTGACGGCCGTCACATTTGTCGGGAGGGGAGTATGATGGGGTAAAGAAAAAGCCTGCAACTCCGAAGAGATGCAGGCCTCGAACAGTTCTTGAACTTGGGTTGCTAGTCTTACTCTATTTCCCCGAGCACCCTCTTAAGTTTGCGGAGAGTTTTTCTGCTAGTCGGCCTTTTCCCCGTTGCCGAATTGTGTATTGTCACAGTGGAGAGGCCAGACTGTTTGGCCAGCTCTTTTTTTGAGATGCCCAGCTCGGAGCATCTCTTTTCGATTGCATTTCCCAGAGTGGTGAGGAATCTCTCTTTCCTGACGACCACTCGGATTTTCTTTTCCCTCTGGTTCCTTTGGGGTTTGAACCTCATCAAGGAAACCATCTCGATTTCAAGATGCTTTGCTAGGGCTTCCAATCGCAACTTGCTCATCCAAGACTTTCCAAATCGGAATGCGCTCAGATGTTGCCGAGTCACTCCAACCTTTTGAGCTAGTTGGTCAGAACTCATCCCGAGATCGATGCGTTTTTCGTCAACCATCCTTCCAATCTCGGGTAATTTCCGTGTTGGTCTGTGTCCTCCCACGAATCGGGTGAGGTTTTCTTCTAGAATCGTACCAAATTTGACCGCTGTCGTGATATGAATCCTTGGCGACTTTTTTAGTTCGAGTTGCCGGATTACCGCTTGGCTCACTTTAGCAATCTTGGCCAGCTGGGGTATAGACAACCCCAGTGCTTCACGTCGCCCACGAAATACCTGCCCGAATTCTGTTCGTGGTTGAGCCGGTATTTGTGGTTTGAGCCGTGTCTCGATTTCTTGCGTGGTGCATTCAAGCGCGCTTGCAAGCGCTCTGACTTGCTCTTTTTTCAGCCTTTTTGTCTCACCAGTCTCAATTCGGCTGATGATCGTTTGCTTCATTCCTACCAGAGTCCCGAGTTCGGTTTGGTTGAGCCCGAGCTCTTGTCTTCGAGCTCTGACAAAGCTCCCGAGTGTTTTTTCCACTTTTGCCCCCTCTTAAATGATTTAGAACATCCTTCCGATAGGATTTTTACATAAAGTCAATGTCGAGTCAATGAAATTAGTTACCCCGGACTTTGAGGCGGGTGGAGCGGTTTTTGTCGAGTTTGGGCAGTTTGATGATGAGGAGGCCGTGCTTTTCGATGGCTTCGGAAGCGTCAACGTCGATTTCTTGAGGTAGGACAATGGTGCGCGAAAAGGTGCCCCAGTAGAGCTCGCGGTGGAAGTAGTCGTCGTCGGCGACGGTGCGTTCGTTTTCGCGCTTTCCTTTGACCGTGACCATATCGCGCGAAATAGAGACATCGAGGTCTTCGGGCTTTACACCAGCTACCATCGTCTTGATGACTATTTCGTTTTGGTTTTGGAATACATCGACGGAGAGTTCGCCTTCTTCTTGGGTTTCGGCCATCCAGCCATTTGCTTTTGGATTCGTATCGATTTCGATATCGACTTCATCTGGTAGCGATATCGAGCCGGTTAGTCTTTCAAAAAATGATCTTTTTTTATTCATATATTTTTATTTTTGGTTTGAAATTAGGAGCGAACTTTTTT